>JAAUSZ010000079.1 GCA_012031875.1 Desulfobacula sp. | reverse complement strand
CGGGTTTCCTCAAATTTTCAAGCACGGTGGGGTCTGCTATTTTGACGATTTTTGCAGGCGTGGACTTTTTCTTTTTTTTTCTTTCTCTTTGCCTTTTCGTCCCTGTCTTCGGTATTCAGCGGATCAGCATCCGTCACGGCCATCTCATTTTCCTCTAAAGGTTCTGACAAATTCTCATTGCTGAGATCGGATTTTTCCTCATGGGCAGGACGGATGTCCATATCTTCGGTCCCAGGACCTGCTGCCGCTTCTCTTGCTTCGCCTGATTCAACAGGTTCCTGCTTTTGTGCGGAAACCGGTTCCAAGGATTTTTCCGGTTCTGCCGGCTTAATACTGACAGGGGGTTCCACCACAACGGGTCTGATAATCCTGGCGGGTTGAGCCTTTTTTATGCCGGGTTTGTCTTTCTTCGGCTCAATTTCTGCCGTCTTTGCGGATTGAGGCTTTTCCGGGGATGGAGGCTCAATTTCCTGGTTTTGCAGCTCACCATCGGGAATGCGTTCTTCTCTTGGGGGCGGTATCATTTCCTCATCCCCTTCCCGCTCGGAAATTTCTTCGGCCGGAGACCTGCGCCTGCGGATAACCGATGGTTTTATCTTAAGCTCATTTTTTCCTTTTTCCTTACCAAACAGACTTCTTTTAATTGCGCTGATATCGCTGTCTTCCAGAGAACTCATATGGCTTTTAACTTCAATCTTCAATTCCTTCATTTTATTAAGAAGCGCTGTGTTCGTCATGTTCAGATCTTTTGCCAGCTCGTATACTCTGATCTTCGCCATATATTGCCCCCAAAATTTGTTCTCTTTTGATAATCTTTCCGTTCTGCCCGCCCGATATCCTATGACCGCATCAATCAGCTTTCTTCGTCTTCCCGGAGTTGCTCATCACCTTCCGGCTTTTCTAGGGTCTGATCCGGCCCCGGCCCGTTTAATTCTTCGTCCAAAAGGACCTTGGCCTCATCCATGATTTCCCTTATTCTTGACTCTTCGAACCCGGTGATCTGAATGAGGTCCTCGGCCTCGGCTTCCGCAATATCCAATAATGAAGAATATCCCCCTTTGAATAAGGTTTCCGCCAAAGGCAATCCCACCCCCTTTAATTTCATGAGGGTGTCATATCCTTCTTTCAGCTCACGGCTGTATTCGGCCTCACTGGTAACTTCCAGGTGCCAACCGGTGATTTCACAGGCAAGGGAAACATTCTGCCCCCCCTTACCGATGGCGATGGAAAGGTAATCGTCCGCCACAATCACCTCCATGGACCGGTTGTCTTCATCAATAATCACCCTGGCAATCTCGGCAGGCGACAAGGCATTGCAGACAAACCTGGCAATATCCGGACTCCATTGGACAATATCAATTTTTTCACCCCGGAGTTCCTGGACAATATTCTGAACCCGGTTTCCCTTGATCCCCACACAGGCCCCCACGGGATCCACATCCGAGTCGGACGAAGACACCGCAACCTTGGCCCGAACCCCGGGAACCCGTGCCGCGCCGCGAAGTGTCACAATGCCTTCAGCCACCTCCGGCACCTCGGTTTTAAACAATTCAATGACAAATTCAGGATGGGTCCGGGACAGGATGATCTGTGCACCCTTGGATTCTTCAAGCACATCCAGCACATAGGCCCTGATCCTGTCCCCCCGCTTGTAATTTTCCTTGGGCATCTGGTCCCTCGGCCTTAGCACGGCCTCGGCCTGGCCCAGATTGACGATGATGCTGCCCCGGTCAAAACGCTGAACAATGCCGTTGATGATCTTACCCTTTTTATGGATAAAATTATCATAGATCGCATTTCTTTCCGCTTCCCGCATCTTTTGAATAATGACCTGCTTGGCCGACTGTGCGGCAATCCGTCCGAATTCTTCCGTGTCGATCCGGATGCCGAGGCTGTCCCCGATCTCGCATTCAGGGTCATATTCATATCCTTCTTCAATGGTCAGCTCGCTGTCCGGATACTCAACTTCCTCGACCACTTCTTTAAAATGGAAAACCTCAACTTCGCCTGTTTTATTATCATAATGGACTTCGATATCAGCTCTTGGCCCAATTTTCTTTCTGGCCGCGGAAATAATTGCTTCTTTCAAGGTGTTTACAAGAACTTCCGGCTCTATCCCTTTTTCCCGGCTGACCTGGTCAATGACCCTTTTAATATCCGTGATAAACATGCTTAAGTGTTCTCCATATTACTGACCTGCAAGTGTTGCTTTGCTGATCGCATGGTCTTTTACCTCAACCTTTTTCCCATCAACCGCAATCACAACAGAATCATCATTAATTATCTCAAGAATCCCGGTAAACTTTTTTTTATTCTCAATCAACTCCGTTGTCTCAATTTTTACCCGTTCACCCTTGAACCGGAAAAAATCCTCCTTTTTATTCAGGGGACGATTAGGTCCGGGAGAAGAAACCTCGAGCCTGTATCTGCCGATATCTTCGACATATACATCGATCAGATCACCCAGTTGGCGACTGGCGTAAACACAATCTTCCAATGTGATCCCGCCCGGTTTATCCAGAAAGAAACGAACAATCTTTTCCCGGTTACAAGAGACCACCTCTATATGCACAAGTTCAAAATTTTCAGCCTGGCATAGGGGTTCCGCCGCTTCCCTGAGCTTTTCAACAAAAAAGCCATTGTTCTTTTTCAGCCCGATGCTCATATTCGCTCAAACACCTGTTTTTTTGTACCCTCAAATACAAAAACGGGCAGATGCCCGTTCCCGATACAACCTTAAAATCCAAACCACCAACTGCAATGGCCCGGATTATTTCATAAATCCCATAAAGGGAACTTAACCTGCCGTCCATCCTAAGATGGAGCGGGCAACGAGGTTCGAACTCGCGACATCAAGCTTGGGAAGCTTGCACTCTACCAACTGAGTTATGCCCGCATCAGGCGTGGACTATATCAACCTCTTTTCGGTTTGTCAACAACCCTTTTCCCTTAAAAAGCACACCGGCTTTGCAGCTAAAGTTCCGGTAAATAGGCGTCAAATTCATCCAAAAGCATTTTTGAAACGCTCTCATGAATCTTTTGAATATTTTTTTCTTTTTAAGGTTTTTTCTCCGGACCGGTAAATAATCCTGAACGACAGGGATTTTTTGCCTTCGGAGAGAGGCGCTCCCTCAAAGGCATCAAAGAGAAAGAGGCTTTCAATCAAAGGTTCTTTGCCTGAAAATGCTTCCATCCGGCTTAAAACCGAGCCGGCCGTAACAGATCTGTTGACAATAATGGTGATATCCCTTGAAATGGCTGGAAATTTCGGAAGCTGTCCGGCTGTAACGGATTTCGGAATAAGAGTCTGGATGGCAGTAAAACTAAAATCAAAAACAAAGGCATCCTGTTTTAATCCGAAATTCTTTAATACCCCGGCATCGATTTTTCCAAGTGAACCGATGTGGATATCCCCTGATTTGACAGTCGCGGCATACCCCTTCCGGTAATAGGGAAAGGAGTGATCTTCAATCTTCTCAAAAACCAGGTCCCGGATCATGAGGGCTTGAAAAAAACCTTCTGCCACTCCTTTAAGATCATAAAAATCAATCTCAGATTTTTTGAATACCAGGTCTGATCGGATCGGCTGCCTGTTAAAAGGCCTGCGACCATTTCGTTTTCTTCGGGAAGATCGCCCTTTTGGATAGCCTTGAAGATCTTGCCGATCTCAAAAATTCTCACAGAAGGTGTCTGCTGGGAATTATTTCTTTTCATGGTTTCCAGGAGGCCCGGGATCATGGAGCTTCTTAGAACCGACATCTGGTCGGAAATGGGATTTAAAACCGTCTCAACTTTTCTCTTTTCGTCATCTTCAGCAAGATTCAGCCGGTCGCAGGAATTTTCATGGATAAAATTATAATTGATGGCTTCGGACAATGAAAACCCCGCCAGGATCTGTCGGATTCTTTTTCTGAGACCGACCTTGGGTGAAAGCGGCCTGCCCTCGGCCGGCACCAGCGGAAAGCTGGTTTTGATATGGTCATAGCCCCACAGCCGGGCCACTTCTTCGGAAAGATCTTCGGGCCGGGTCACATCCACCCTGAAAGACGGTATCCCTACCACCAGTTGGTCATCATTCTTTTTTTCAGCTTTGAATTCAACGGTTTCCAGAATCCGTTTTATGGCATCGGTATCAAAATCCGTCCCAAGCCTTATGTTCAAGGCTTTCGTGCTCAGTTCAATCTCAACGGGGGCAAATTTTTCAGGGCACACATCAATATACCCTTCCGCGATGACGGCATCACAGAGTTCCGCCATAAGGGAAACCGCTCTTTTGAGCGCATTCACGGTTCCATCCGGGTCAATCCCCCGTTCAAACCTATGGGAGGCATCGGTTGCGATTCCGGTGATTTTTGCGGTTTTCCTTATGGAAACCGGATTAAAATAAGCGCTCTCAATGAGAACCCGGGTGGTGGTGTCCGTGATCTCGGAATTTTCGCCCCCCATGACACCGGCCAGGCCCACGGGCCGCTCACCATCACAGATCATCAGCATATCCGGCTCAAGCACGTGGGTTTTGCTGTCAAGGGTGGTGAATTCAGCATCGCTGCCTGCTCTCCGGACAACGATTTTCCCCTTTGCCACCCGGTCAAAATCAAAGGCATGAAGGGGTTGGCCCATCTCCATCATCACAAAATTGGTGATATCCACTACATTATTAATAGGCGTCAGTCCGACGGATTCAAGCCTTTCCTTTAACCAGAAGGGAGAGGGCTTGATTTTCACATCAAACAAAAGGGCTGCAGAATATCTCGGGCAGAGATCAGGGTCCAGGATCTCCACTTCGGCATGGGCGTGGATGGATTCTGTTCCGATTTTTTCTTTAGGAAGATCAAGCAAGGGGAGCCTCACCTTTTGCCCGGATTCGGTAAAGGCCCCCATTTCCCTTGCCACGCCGATCATGCTGAGGCAATCCGGCCGGTTGGGGGTCAAATTGATTTCAAACACAGTGTCGGATAATTTTAAGGCCTGATCCAGGGGGGTGCCGGCCTTATGCTCCCCTTCCAGGTCCATGATCCCGGATGCATCCGAATTCAGCCTCAATTCAGATGCACTGCACAGCATTCCCTGGGAAATCTCCCCCCTGAGTTTTCCCGCCTTTATTTTTAAATCTCCGGGAAGGATGGCACCCTCAAGGGCGCAGGGAGAAAACATGCCTTTTCTGACATTGGGGGCGCCGCAGACAATCTGAAGCATTTCCGCCCCTCCGGCATCCACCCGGCAGACGGAAAGCTTTTCCGCATTGGGATGCGGGTTGACCTCGAGAATCTTTGCAACCACCACATGGCGGAGATAGTCATATTTTTCTTCCATGACCTCCACCTCAAGACCTGCCATGGTGAGTTTTTCTGAGATGACGGAAGGTTCCAGGTCAATGGAGATATACGATTTTAACCAGTTCAAGCTGACTTTCATTTTAAAACTGCCTCAAGAAACGGATATCGTTTTCAAAAAATTTCCTTATGTCGTCAATCCCATACTTGAGCATGGCAAGGCGCTCAATCCCCATACCAAAGGCAAATCCGGTGTATTGGGCAGTATCATATCCGACATTCTCAAAAACCGCGGGATGAACCATGCCTGAACCTAAAACCTCCAGCCACCCTGTTTTTGAACATACCCGGCAACCTGCTCCCCTGCACATGACACAACAGATATCGACTTCCGCACTGGGCTCGGTAAAAGGAAAGAAGCTGGGCCTGAACCGCAAAGCCGTCTGTGTATCAAAAAATTGATGCACAAAGGTGGTCAGTATTCCTTTCAGATCACCAAAAGAAATATTTTTATCCACCATGAGCCCTTCGACCTGATGAAACATGGGGGTATGCGTAATATCGGAATCACACCTGAAAACCTTTCCCGGTGAAATAATCCGGACAGGCGGCCTGGTCTTTTCCATCACCCGGGGCTGGGAGGGTGAGGTATGGGTGCGCAGGACAATATTTTCCGATACATAAAAGGTATCCTGCATGTCCCTGGCAGGATGATATTTGGGGATGTTCAAGGCTTCAAAATTATAATAATCCGTTTCCACTTCAGGGCTTTCGGCAATATCAAACCCCAGCCTTAAAAAGATATCACTGATTTCCCCGGCAACCTGGGTGATGGGATGAAGGGAGCCTCTTTTTGTGAATCTTCCCGGCAGTGTGACATCGATCCCCTGGAAATCCTTCTCGTGTTCAGCCTCAATTATTGTCTGCTTTGCCTGAATTGCCTTTTCAAGCCGCAATTTAAGGAGATTGGCATTTTTACCTGCATCGGGGCGTTCATCCTCCGGAAGGGAGGCGATATTGCGCAGAAACCCGGTGAGAACTCCCTTCCTGCCCAGATATTTGATGGAAATCTGCTCAAGCGATGGTGAATCGCATGCCTGTTCTATACTTTCAAGCGCCTCTGTTTCAATTCCGACAATCGTGCTCTGCAAAACACCCTCGCAAATGGCTTACCTAATTAAATTGAGATCTGGCTTTTGATGCCAACTGGGAAAAAGCCGCCGGATCACAGACGGCAATATCAGCCAAAACTTTCCGGTCCAGCTCGCTGCCGCTTAATTTCAATCCGTTTATGAATTTGCTGTAAGAGATGTCATTCATTCTTGCAGCAGCGTTAATCCTGATAATCCAAAGTTTTCTGAAATCTCTTTTGCGCGCCCGTCTATCCCGATATGCATACATCAATGCCTTGTCGACACTGTCCGAAGCGGTCCGGTAAAGTTTGCCTCTTCCGCCCCTGAACCCTTTTGCAAGCTTTAGAACTTTATTTCTACGCCTTCTTGCCTTAAATCCTCTTTTGACTCTCATGTTGTCAAACTCCTCAATTCTCTATTTTCTTTATATCAAACCGTAAAAAGATCTATCCGTTGGGCAGCAAACGCCGGACTTCCAGCATGTTATCCTTATCAATGATCTGATCCTGTCTGAGAGATCTTTTCCTTTTGTTGTTTTTTTGGTTAAGATATGGCTGGCATGGGATTTTCTGAATTTGTATTTCCCTGATCCTGTTTTCTTAAATCGTTTTGCAGCCGCTCTGCATGTTTTGATCTTCGGCATCGTCTTCTCTCCTGTATTGCAATTTCAAAAGAGATGGTGGTATAATTAAAAAACCCTATACCACCATACATTATTATGTCTTTTAAAGCAGTTCTGCTATTTTTTCAAAATGGCCCGGGTTATTTTGGTCCCAAAAGCATCGTTATGAATCGACCTTCAAATTTAGGAGCCTGATCGACCACGGCAAACCCTGCCGTCATGGCCGTAATCTTATCCAAAATCGCATTGGCCTGTTCCTGGAGCATAAACTCCCTGCCCCTGAAAACCATGGTAATCTTGACCTTGTCATTCTTGCTGATAAATTTTTCAATATGATTGACTTTGGTTTCAAGATCATGGTCGTCTGTTTTGGGCCGCACCTTTATTTCCTTGATTTGGGTGCTTTTCTGTTTACGCTTGGCCTCCTGCTTTTTTTTGGTCAGCTCGTACTTGTATTTTCCAAAATCCATTATCTTGCAGACAGGTGGTTTGGCGTCCGGCGAAACCTCAACCAGATCCAGAGATTCTTCAGCAGCAGCCCTTAGGGCCTCTTCGATCAGCATGATTCCTATCTGCTCACCACCGGAACCGATGACCCGGACCTGGCTGGACCGAATCCCCCTATTCACATTTACCTGATCCTGCTTTCCTCGCTTAGTAGATATTCCACACCTCCTGCACCTACAAGATTCCGTTTTTATAATGATAGAACAAGTATAACCCTGCGATTATAATGATATGCCCTAAAAAATGCAAGGATTATTTCTCTTGAATTCCTTTCATTTTTTGTTCCAGGGTATAGTTCTCCAAATAGCTGTTTTTCCAATATAAGTTCTCTTTTCTGGCAAAAAACCGGGCAAAAAGGTCCAGGCTTTTTTGACGGAGTACGCCAGGGACAATTTCAATACCACATTTTTCATATAAAGGCGGCAACCCGCTTAAATCACAGTGCGTTCCCCCACCCATGGGATCTTCAAAGGCATATACGATTTTCTTTATTCCGGACAGGATAATGGCCCCGAAACACATCAGGCAGGGTTCCATGGTGACATAAAGTCTTGCGTTTTCCGGTTCAAATTGGGTTCCGAGGGTTTCAAGAGCTTTCAACGCCCTTATTTCCGCATGATCGATTTCACTGAAAAAGGATTTCTCAGCAGTTGTTCCCTGCCTTTTGCCAGCAGCCATCACATTTCCGCCCTGTACGATCACGCAGCCTACAGGGAACTCTCCCCCGACAAAGGCATTTGCCGCCTGTTCCAGAGCCAACCCCATATAATATACATCATCCGACATCAAACTTCCCTGCTGAAAAAGAAATCCCTTGAAATCCCGCCCCCTGTTGCCCTAACCGAAGATGAGCCTTGCTTTTTTTGACAATACCTGTATTGTATTGAGTTTAATGAATTATTCAATATAATTTTATGGAAGCCAATAAAAAATCATATTTAATCGACGACTCTACGGATAGCAACCTTTCCATACGGGAGCAATTCCAGATCAGGGAAAAAAACTTTCTTTCTGAATACGGCACCCTCAGCACCCATGGGAAAAGGCGCCACGATGAAAACGATATCTGTAATATCCGAACCCCATTCCAGCTTGACCGGGACAGGATTGTCTATTCCAACGCGTTCCGGCGGCTAAAGCATAAAACCCAGGTTTTCCTTTCTCCTTTGGGAGATCATTACCGGACCCGCCTCACCCATACCCTGGAGGTTGCCGAAATTGCCAGAAACATCGCCAGGGCCATGCGGCTTAATGAGGATCTGGCCGAAGCCGTAGCCCTGGGCCATGATCTTGGCCATACGCCCTTTGGGCATGGCGGGGAAACCGCCTTGATTGAGGTTCATTCCCCACATTTTTCCCATTCCAACCAAAGCCTCAGGGTTGTAGACTCCCTAGAAAACAGAGGGAAGGGCCTGAACCTGACCCGGGAAGTCAGGGACGGTATTCTGAAACACTCCAAAGGATTCGGCAATATCATTCCCTCCACACCCGGTGAAACCGCAGTCACCGTCGAAGGAAGAATTGTCAGAATTGCCGATATCATTGCCTATTTAAACCATGATCTGGATGATGCCCTAAGAGGAAAGGTGATCCGCCCGGCCGATATCCCGGATATCTGCATCAAAAAGCTGGGAAAAACCCATTCCCAAAGGGCCGGCCTCATGATTGAGCAACTGGTTTACAACAGCGGACCCCATAATGGTGAATTCATCCTGGATATGGGCAAGGACACCTTTCATGCCATGACCATCCTGCGCAAGTTTCTATATGAAAAAGTGTACCGGTCACCCGCGGTCCATGAAGAATTTGTAAAGGCAAAAAATATTATCATCGGCCTTTACACCTATTTTATCCATCATCCGGATGCCTTGCAAAATGAGCTTGAAAAAATGGAAATGGCCCCTTGGGATGCTTTGAAAAATCCATTAAAGCGATCTGTCTGTGATATCATTGCCAGCATGACGGACCGGTACGCCCTGACCCTTTACTCAAAAACCTTTTTCCCCAAACCCCTGGTTTGACCTTTTTCCAACAGACACCGGCATGCCGACATCCATTCCAATTCTTTATCAGTTGATGGATGAGGCCTGGGGCAGAATTGCAGCCCTATACCAATTCCAATGTTCCGGCTGCGAGGACAATTGCTGCCAATCCCTGTTCTTTCACCACACCCATGTTGAGAAAGCATATTTACGCCACGGGTTTGATCAGCTTGACCCGGCCGGAAAAAATGAGATCCTGTCCAGGGCCGAGGATTACCGCCAAAAAACCTTTATGGAAAACGAAGCCGCCCAAAGCCGGAAAATCATGTGTCCCTTGAATGAAAACAGCCGGTGCATTTTATACCCCTACCGGCCGATGATATGCAGGCTTCACGGTCTCCCCCACGAAATCAGAAAACCCGGATTCCCGCCTTTGACGGGCAAAGGATGCAAGGCCGGCCAATTCCATGGCAAAGCCTATATCCCCTTTGACCGCACTCCTTTTTACCAAAACATGGCCCGGATTGAGGCGGATTACCGGCAAAGGTCAAAAAAACAGGCAGGGTAAAAGAAACTGTGGCCCAGATGCTGCTTTCACCATAATATTTTTTTACATTTAAGATTTTGTCTGATATAGCTTCTTGCGAATCAGGACCAATGGTTTTACGGTAAGATCATCCCGGGCCATCAGAGAAAGGAGCGCCATGAAAGCACAGGACAAACGAATCGTCACCATCGGGGGCGGGAGCGGCCAGTTTGCCTTATTGTCCGGGTTACGGGATTTGGAAGACGCCCGGATCACGGCCATCGTTTCCATGGTGGATTCAGGCGGAAGCACCGGCAGATTAAGGGATGAGCTTGGCATCCTGCCGCCGGGAGACATCCTGAAATGCATCCTTGCCCTGTCCCCCTATCAGAACACCTGCCGGTCCATTCTCTTAAAGCGCTTCAAAAGGATCGCCGGCTCAAGGGGCACAGCGCCGGCAACATGCTCTTGACAATGCTGTCACGATACACAGGAAACTTTCCGGCCGGTGTGGCCGCCCTTGCCGAAATACTGGATGTGGACGGCGCCATCCTTCCGGTTACCCTTGACCGGGCAACGCTGGTTGCGGAACTGACGGACGGAAAGAGAATTTACGGAGAAGAGGCCATTGACCTTCCCAGGGGCACCCAGCGGGAAAGGATAAGAGATGTCTTTCTCGTTCCCCACCACCATTCCTCAATTTCCGTGTATCCGCCGGTGCTGGATGCCATAGAGCAGGCCGATTATATTTTCATAGGGCCCGGGGATTTATTTACCAGCGTGATTCCCAATCTGATTGTGCCGGGGGTTAAAGAGGCCCTGCAAACAACCTCTGCAAAAATAGTTTTTATCATCAACATCATGACAAAATTCGGAGAAACCCATCATTTTTCCGGAAAAGAATTTGTTGTCAAGATCGAAGAATGCCTTGAACGGAAGGTCGCCGGCATCATCGGCAACACTGCAAGGCCGTCTCAAAAAATACTGGATAATTATTTCGAACAAAAATCGGATTTCGTCTTCATTGATTCGGCCGATTCCTTCTGGAGGAACCGGGATATACGCTTGGCCGATCTTCTGGATACCCGGGCCGCAATTGTCCGGCACGACCCTCAAAAACTTGTCCGCGTGATACAAACGATTTTAGAAGCGGGGGAATAGGCAGAACTTCTCCTCGCCTTACAGCATATGGATTTTTACTATTTTTTTCATATCCTGGATTAAAGGATTCCCTCGGGCATGGGCGGTACCTTCTGCCCCCCGAGCACAAATCCGCCATCCAGCCGGATCACGCTTCCGGTCATATAGGGAGCATCCCTGATCAAAAACAGGATGGCATTAACGATATCCTCGGGCCTGCCGGTCCGGCCCAGAAGGATATGATCGGTTAACGATTTTTTTTCTTCCTCTGTCAGAGCCTCCCGCCATCCCCGCGTGCCCTTTCCGTGACGGCCGTCAAATATCCCCAGCATGAGTTCATTCACCCTGATCCCGGGAGCGCCCATACGGGCCCAGGTTTCCGTCAGAGAAGAAATCCCTCTATTGGCGGCCGCATATCCGTCATTAAAAACAAGGGCTGCCGGACCGGATCTGCCGACAAGGGCGGCAATGGAAGAGATATTGATCACCACGGCCTCTTCCGCCTTTTTCAATAGGGGAAAGACGGAAGCAAATATCCACCGCTTGGCTTTAAGGGTGGTTTCGATCTCAAGATCCCACTGATCTTCCGTATATTCACCATGGACCGCGGGCCATCCCCCGCGCTCTATATTATTGATGAGAATATCCAGGCGGCCGTATTTTTTCCCGATCTCTGCGGTGAGCCTTTCAATATCCGGGATACTGCGCAAATCTGCGGTTAAAATCATATGGTCGGCGCCGGTGGCTGCAAAGTCTTCTTCCATCCGCCTGAAATCCTCTTCCCAGTCATACCGGGGCAAAATAAGGTTTGCCCCGGCCCTGGCCAGAGCGAGCCCGATCTCTTTTCCGATCCCCTTGACGGCGCCCGGAACCAGGGCGGTTTTCCCTTTGATCTGCATGGGGTTCAGTCTCCTGACAATTGGATGCCGAATACCACGAACCTGACCCAGGCCATGCCGAAATCCAGAAGGGCTTCATCATCCGTCTGAATCTGAGTTAAGACCGTCTCCGGGACCTTCATATTTCCCAATATCTTGCCGTCAAATATCCGGGATCTGAATTCATCCAGATCATACAAGCCGAGGTAAAATTTATCGGACAGATCCCCCTCAAGCTTTCCCGGCAGAATTCTGTTTTTCAGGCTGATCAGGTCCATGAGTTTGTCGTTCTCTGCATTGTGTTTTTGGACATCCTGGCCCATAAGCCATTCTTGAACCGTAAGCTCGGTTTCTATCCCAAGTCCTTTACAATGGGGCTCTTCAATTAGGGCAAAGAATTCTGAAACCTCCCCTGTGTCCCTTGATCGGGTGATGGCCCTGGCCAGAGGATACATCCGGCAGGAAGCAGGCCGGTCCTGATAAACGGAACACCCTTCAGACGTGACAAAAGGGCATTCATGGCCGGTCCCGGGATTGGGTTTAAACCCGACCACAGGCAGGCCGGATTCCGGACCGTGATGACGCGAGGTATTAGTTTTTTAAAAATCCTGGGACCTCATCCCCCGGTTTTTTCTCAGTCTTAATATATCATAAGGTGTAAGAACCTGGTTCAGGTCCCGGCAGCACTCATTGAAACATTTGTTTTCGGGGCTGCACCTGAATTTCATAAGGGTCCCAACCGTTACCGGCGACATGTCTTCGGGCATTGTCCATTTCCTTTTCTCGGTTTGCGATCAAATATATTGCAGGCTACCAAAGTAACAAGATTTTGCCAGGATTTCCAGTCTCTTTTTATTTTTGAAATCCTACCATATCTTGTATAGATTCCGTGCCGATTATAATATATGTAGATATGCCGTAAACCAATGGAAATAAACCAAAACCAGGCAAATCTTTTTTCAAAAATTCTTGACAAAATTAGTCTGAGAGTGCTATTTCGATAACATTTATGCCGGGCTTGGATCAGCATTTGACATTTTTTTCTTGATCTTCAAGCTAGCTTAAGCGCTAAGAGGCCGAGCAGTAAAAGGCGAGGTCTGTTTTACTTAAATAGAATTTAGTGGCACAACGGTATTGTGCAATTTGATTAACTTAAATTATGGAGGTATTTTAAATGCCATCTTTTGTAATTGCAGAAAAATGTGACGGCTGCAAAGGTGGGGACAAAACCGCATGCATGTACATCTGTCCCAATGACCTGATGGTTCTTGATCCCAATGAAATGAAAGCTTACAACCAGGAACCCGATCAGTGCTGGGAATGCTATTCATGCGTAAAGATCTGCCCCTCTCAGGCAATTGAAGTTAGAGGCTATTCCGACTTTGTTCCCATGGGAGCCTCTGTTGTTCCCATGATGGGTACGGAAGACGTGATGTGGACTTGTAAGTTCAGAAACGGCGTTGTAAAACGCTTCAAGTTCCCCATCCGGACAACTCCCGAAGGCGAAGCCAATGCATATGCCGACCTTAAAGGCAAGGACCTTAACAGCGGTCTTCTTTCCACACAGGAAGCTGACGGTTATGTACTGAAAGCTCCGACCGAGCTGGCATAATCCCGGCTGTTAACCATTTAGATTGATACTTTATAATAATTTTGGAGGTATATAATGGCATTACCTAACAAACCTGTTGGAGAACTTAAAGCTGAAAGAGACCCAAAGGTTGAGAAAAGAGACGTTGATGTTCTGATTATCGGCGGTGGTATGGCTGCCTGCGGAACTGCATTTGAAATTAAAAAATGGGCCGACGACAGCACAAAAATCCTTCTTTGTGACAAAGCCGCCCTTGAAAGATCCGGCGCTGTTGCCCAGGGTCTTTCCGCCATCAACACCTATATCGGCGAAAACAAACCCGAAGATTATGTCAGAATGGTCAGAAACGACCTGATGGGTATTGTTCGTGAAGACCTGATCTTCGACCTTGGCCGCCACGTTGATGATTCCGTTCATCTGTTTGAAGAATGGGGCCTTCCCGTTTGGAAAAAATCCGACGACGGAAAGAACATGGACGGTAAAAAAGGCCAGAAGGCCGGTACCCTTAAGGGCGGAGCAACTCCTGTCCGTACCGGTAAATGGCAGATCATGATCAACGGTGAATCTTACAAGAGAATCGTTGCCGAAGCCGGTAAAAAAGCCCTCGGCGCAGACAATATCCTTGAAAGATGCTTCATCGTTGAGATTCTGAATGACAAAGCCGATCCCAACAGAGTCGCCGGCGCCGTCGGTTTCTCATTGAGAGAAAATAAGGTTTACATCATCAGCGCAAAAGCAATCATGGTTGCCTGCGGTGGCGCGGTTAACGTTTACCAGCCCCGTTCCGTCGGCGAAGGTAAGGGCCGCGCCTGGTATCCGATATGGAATGCCGGTTCCACATACACCATGGCCCTGAGAGCAGGTGCTGAACTTTCCATGATGGAAAACCGGTTCACGCCGGCCCGTTTTAAAGATGGTTACGGCCCTGTCGGCGCCTGGTTCCTTCTGTTCAAGGCCCAGACCGTGAACGGCCTTGGCGAAAACTATGCAGCCTCTCCGGAAGCCAAAGCAGAGCTTGAAAAATATGCTCCCTATGGAACAGCAGCGGTTACACCGACCTGCCTGAGAAACCATCTCATGCTGAATGAGTACAAAGCAGGCCGCGGTCCCATTATCATGAAGACTTCCGCAGCCCTTGCAAAACTGGCTGAAACCATGGACAAAAAAGAGCTGAAACACCTTGAATCAGAAGCCTGGGAAGACTTTTTGGACATGTCCATTGGTCAGGCCGGTCTCTGGTGCGCAACCAATACCGAACCTGAGAAAAAAGACTCAGAAGTCATGCCGACCGAACCGTACCTCTTGGGTTCACATTCCGGCTGCTGCGGTATCTGGTGTTCAGGTCCGGAAGAAGCTTGGGTTCCGGCTGAATACAAATGGGGCTATAACAGAATGACCACGGTCAGAGGCCTCTTCACATCCGGTGACGGTGTGGGCTGTTCAGGCCATAAATTCTCTTCCGGTTCCCATGCAGAAGGCCGTATTTGCGCCAAATCCATGGTTCAATACCTGAAAGCAGAAGGCAGCAAGGTAACCGGGTTCAAAGAAACCGACCAGGAACTGGTGGACTTTGTATACAAACCGGTCAGAAATTACCTGGATCACTGCAATTACACCACTGCCCAGGATGTTAACCCGAACTACTGCAAACCCGCCGGTATGGCTCTTCGTCTGATGAAGATGACCAATGAATACGGTGGAGGAACAGGCACATACTATATGACTTCCGGCAAAAACCTTGAAATCCTCATGGAACTGTTTGAAATGTTCCGTGAAGACCTTGATAAGATTGCTGCCGGTGACCTGCATGAACTTTTGAGAGCATGGGAAATCAACCACCGCCTCTACACGGTTCAGGCGCATACCCGTCATATTCAGTTCCGCCAGGAATCCAGATACCCCGGATTCTACTACAGAGGAGACTTCATGGGCCAGAATGACAAAGAATGGTTCTGCTTTACCAACTCTTCATACAATAAAGCAACCAACGAATGGACCCTGAAAAAAGTACCGTATATTAAGATCATCTCCTAGTGTTAAAGCAATATCTTAAGGTAGGTGCTTAGATAAAAATAACCTCCAGGCGCTGGATAAAGCGTCTGGGGGTTTTTTCAGATTATGAAGGATTTGGTTTTCCCCTGTCTCCTCTTTTGCAAGCGCAAAACCCTGTTGTCTTTGCGTTTGCAAAATAGGAGAGAGGATGCCAAAAACCAGTATCTCAAACAGATTGAATCGATATTAAGATTTGGCAGACAACAATCAAAGCATAATATAACCCAAATGCACGGAGGGACAGCATGACAACAGATAATTTGGCCCCGGTCAGCGGAAGCATTATGGTGGTCGGCGGCGGCATCAGCGGCCTTACCACGGCCCTGGAAGCTGCCGAAGTGGGGTATGAGGTATTCCTTTTGGAAAAGGAAGCCTCCCTTGGCGGAAGAGTATCCCAGTTAAAACACTACTTCCCCAAACTTTGCCCGCCAACCTGCGGACTTGAGATCAATTACAGAAGGATCAAGGACAACAAAAACATCAAGGTCTTTACGCTTTCCGAGGTACAGAATGTATCCGGCTCCGCCGGGGACTATACGGTAACCGTAAAAACTTCACCCCGGTATGTCAATGAGAACTGCACAGCCTGCGGCGAATGTGCAAAGGTCTGTGACACTGAGATCTCCAATGAGTTCAATTTCGGCATGGATCGCAGAAAAGCAGCCTATCTGCCGCACAACATGGCCTACCCCATGCGATATGTCATGGACCCTGCCATGAGCACCGATGACCGGGACAAGGTCAAGGCGGCCTGCAAATATAACGCCGTTGATTTTGATATGGAAGAAACAACCATTGACCTCAAGGTCGGGGCCATCGTTTGGAATACGGGCTGGTCTCCTTATGACGCCACCAAAATGGATAACCTTGGTTTTGGCCGGTATCAGAATATCGTTACCAATATGATGCTCGAAAGGATGGCCTCCCTGAACGGACCCACCGGCGGGAAGATTCTCCGGCCTTCCGATGACAAGGCCCCTGCAACCATCGCCTTTGCTCAATGCGCAGGATCAAGGGATGAAAACCATCTGCCCTACTGCTCTTATATCTGCTGCATGGCCTCCCTGAAGCATGCCACCTATCTCAGGGCCCAATACCCTGAAGCAAAAATCTATATCTATTATATTGATTTGAGAACCCCCGGCAGAAAATATGAGAAATTCTATGCCAACCTCAAAACCGATAAAAATATTTTCTTTATCAAAGGCAAGGTCGCAGAAGTCAGCGAGGAATCCGGAACAGGGAATATCAACCTTGTGGCCGAAAATACCATCACCGGAGAAAAAGCCCGGCAGACGGTGGACATGCTTGTTCTTGCAACCGGTATGCAGCCCAATTGCGCCATTGATAAGCCCAATGCCGATCTGTCATTCAATGCGGACGGTTTTATTGTCAATGACTTTAAAAAAGGCGGCATGTTTGCAGCCGGCTGTGCCAATAAACCTGCTGACGTTGTAACATCCAACCAGAATGCCACAGGTATGGCCCTTAAGGCCATTCAGACCCTTGTAAGGAGGTAGAGGAGAATCATGGATAAGAAAAAATATGGTGTATATATATGCACAGGCTGTGGAATCGGTGATACCCTCGACATGGACGCTCTGGTCGCTGTTCCTGACGATGAAGGGGTCAATTGCACCACCCACCCGTTCCTTTGCAGCAAAGAAGGTGTGGAGCTGATCAAAAAGGATATTGATGCCGGCAAGGTAAACTGCATGGTCATCGGTGCGTGTTCCAGACGCGTCAATTTTGATGTTTTCCGGTTTGACGACTGCATCGTTGAACGGGTTAATCTGAGGGAAGGCGTAGCATGGCCCCATTCAAGGGAAACCTTTCCCATGCTGACGGAAGATCAGAAGGATGATGAGGAGCACTTTGATCCGGTTCAGATGAAGGCTGAAGATTATATCCGCATGGGTATGATCCGGCTTGAAAAGGTCAAATTGCCGGAACCCTACAAAACAGCCTCTTTCTCAAAAAAGATCCTGGTCCTGGGCGGCGGCGTGACCGGTATGTCGGCTGCGCTTGATGCAGCCAAGGCCGGGTATGAGGTCACCATTGCCGAAAAAGCCGGTAAACTCGGGGGATATGCCGCCCAGATGCGGAGCCAGATGCCGGTTGCCGAACCCTTTGAATCCTTGAGGGCTCCTGTAGTTAACGATTTAATCGCTGAAATCGGAAAATTCTCAAATATAACCGTCAAAACAACCACCGAAGTCGCCCGTATTGCAGGGCAACCTGGTGAATTCACGGTAACGTTTAAAAAACCGGGAGAAAAGATTCCCTTTGATGTTCCCTTCCCCCTGCCCGAGGAAATGAAATTTGATGATGCAGGCAAAGAGCTTGATGCTGCTTCCCAGCATGTTAAATATCTTGCTTACAACGAAGGCCGGGTGGACATCCTTACCCTGGACCCGGATGGAGAGCTTTACGGCGCTGTTATCCTGGCTGCCGGCTGGCGCCCCGACAAACTTGAAGGAGAAGCCTTTGCCCATCTTGGAATCGACCTTGCCGATGTCATCACCAATGATGAATTTGAAAAAATAGCCGCCAAGGGCAAAATTGTCAGGCCCTCTGACGGAAAAGAAGCTAAAAACGTCGTTTTCATCCAGTCTCCGGGCAAGGATGAAGATGATGCCGACTTTGAATACACCGGGTCCGTCACGAGCCAGGTTGCCCTGAAACAGGCCAAATATGTCCGGGAAGACTATAGCGACGGCAAAGCCTATATCATTTACCAGCATATGAGGACCCCGGGGCTCCAGGAATATTTCTATAAAAGCATGCAGCAGGATGACGGCATCTTTATGACCAAGGGAGCCGTCACTTCAGTGGTTCAGCAGGGAAACGGGCTGGCTGTTTCCGCTGTGAATACGCTTTTAGGTGAAAATCTTGCCATCAAGGCCGATCTTGTCGTTCTTGCTGGCGGGATGGTTCCCGTGACCAAGGATGATCCGGTCATCAACCTGGCCTACCGTCAGGGTCCGGCTTTCAGGGACAATGGTATCTTCGGCCAGTATGCCGATTCCAATTATATCTGTTTCCCCTATGAAACCCAGAGAACCGGCGTTTATGCGGCCGGAGCCGTCCGCCGCGCCATGACCATTGAAGAATCCATGGAAGATGCAACCGGTGCGGCCCTCAAGGCCATCCAGTGCATTGAAAGTGCCAACAGGGGAATGGCGGTTCATCCACGGTCAGGGGATATGACCTATCCTGAATTTTTCTTCCAGAGATGCACCCAGTGCAAGCGCTGTACGGTTGAATGTCCCTTCGGCGCCCTGGACGACGATGAAAAAGGAACGCCCAAAGCCAACCCGACCCGCTGCAGAAGATGCGGGACCTGCATGGGCGCCTGCCCGGAGAGGATCATTTCCTTTGCCGATTATACCATTGATTCCATCGGCTCCCAGGTCAAAGCCATCAAGGTTCCTTCAGAGGATGACTACAGTGAGCCTCCTTTCCGGTTCCTGGCCCTCATCTGTGAAAATGACGCGTTCCCGGCCCTGGACATGGTGGGTCTGAACAAGATCGATTATTCTCCCAATGTCCGCTTTGTGCCGGTCCGGTGCCTGGGTTCGGTTAATACCATATGGATTAAAGACGCTCTTGCCCAGGGCATGGACGGTGTTATCCTCATCGGCTGTAAGCATGGTGATGATTATCAGTGCCACTTTGTAAAAGGCTCCGAGCTTGCTGAAGTCCGTGTCAAGAAGATCGGTGACGCACTTTCAAGCCTTGCGCTTGAGGAAGAGCGTGTGGCTTTTGCAGAAGTTGCCATTGATGAATATGACAAACTTCCTGGAATAATAAATGACTTTGTAAAACTGGTTGAAGACCTGGGTCCAAACCCGTTCAAAGGATTCTAATGATGACTGTTTTTCAAAATAGTCGGGAGGTATCATAGTATGACTGAAAAATATCTTGCACAACCTGACCTGGGGTTTATTGCCCAGGTGAGAGGTCTTGGCGGCGAAACACTCAAAAAATGTTATCAGTGCGCGACCTGTTCGGTGGCCTGCCCCATTGCTCCGGAAAACGGTCCTTTCCCGAGAAAGGAAATGATTGCCGCATCCTGGGGTCTTAAGGACCGGCTCATTAAAAGCGCGGACATCTGGCTCTGCCACCAGTGCGGTGACTGTACGGACCTTTGCCCGAGGGGGGCTGCCCCGGGAGATGTTTTGTCGGCCGTCAGGTCAGCCGCCATTACTGAATATGCCCAGCCCAAATTCCTTGCCAATGCGGTCAATGACCCGAAAAAGCTGCCGCTTCTCATTGGAATCCCCGCCATCTGGTTCGCTCTTTTTGCGCTGATCACGGTTTACGGAAAAGAGACCATGACCAGCATTTTTAATGTATTCGGCATTTCCTGGTCCCATGCCCA
>JAAUSZ010000309.1 GCA_012031875.1 Desulfobacula sp. | reverse complement strand
GGAACCAGGTAACGCCCTCGAATAACACCATAAATTGGCAACAGTGCAGCCAATACGCTAGGACGGTGGTGAGGGAGATGATACTTTGCAGGGAGCGGGGGGAGATGACATGTTGTCTGGCGGTGATGGCAATGACATGCTTGAAGGCGGAAGTGGTAGTGATAAATACCTGCTGGGCCGTGACGACGGGACAGATACCATTATTGAGAACGATGCCACTGCCGAAAACAACGATGTTGCAGAATTCAATTCCGGGATTGCCGCAGACCAGCTCTGGTTCCAGCATGTGGGGACCAACCTGGAGGTCAGCATTATAGGCACCACGGACAAATTCAAGATCCAGAACTGGTATTCAGGCAGCCAGTATCACGTTGAGCAGTTTAAGACCGCTGACGGCCAGGTGCTGCTCGATACCCAGGTGGAGACCCTGGTCCAGGCTATGGCAGCCTTTGCCCCGCCTGTGGCCGGTCAGACCAGCCTTCCGCAAAATTACCAGGACTCGCTTGTCCCGGTACTCTCGGCCAACTGGCATTAAAATGACATAAACCTTCCGGGCGGATAATCCGCCCGGATTTCTTTGAACATGATTGCCCAAAGGCCCGATACCATGCCCCAAGCTGAAGAAACCCCGCCTCTTGATACGGCGCTGGCCTGTTTTGTTATGCTGGCCCGGTTCCATGCCGTGGCTGTCGAGCCGGCCCAGATCCGGCACCATTACGGCGTCAGCGGCCGGCTGATGGGAGAAGAAGAAATCCTTTTAGCAGCCAAGGCTTACGGCCTGAAGACAAAGGTGGTTTCCACCCGGTTTGACCGGCTGGACCGCACACCTTTGCCCTGCATTGCCCAGACCGTTGATGGGGAATTTGTTGTTCTTGCCCGTGTGGATGGTGATCAGGTGCTCTATCAGGACCCCCATGCCGGCCGGCCCCGGACATGCGGCAGGGACGAATGGATGGCAAAATGGAACTGCAGACTGATCCTTTTTACCTCAAGGGCCAGCCTCATGGGTGAGCTTGCTCGTTTCGACTTTTCCTGGTTCATCCCGGCCATTGTCAAATACCGCAGGCTCCTGGTCGAGGTCCTGGCTGTTTCTTTTTTCATCCAGCTCATCGGTCTTGCCACGCCCCTTTTTTTCCAGGTGGTCATGGATAAGGTCCTGGTCCATCGCGGGATGTCCACGCTCAATGTCATCGCCTTCGGCCTTCTTGTGGTGTCTGTCTTTGAGATCCTCATGACGGGTCTGAGGACCTATGTCTTTGCCCATACCTGCAACCGCATCGATGTGGAACTGGGCGCCCGGCTGTTCCGGCACCTCTTGTACCTGCCCCTGGCCTATTTCCAGGTCCGACGGGTGGGGGACTCGGTGGCAAGGGTGCGGGAGCTGGAAAATATCCGTAATTTTCTCACGGGCCAGGCCCTGACATCGGTGCTGGATCTTTTTTTTTCCGTTGTGTTCATTGCGGTCATGCTCTATTACAGCGGCTGGCTGACCTTGATCGTGGTAATTTCCCTGCCCTGTTATGCAGCGGTCTCGGCCATGATTACCCCGGCTCTGCGGGCCCGCTCAATGAAAAATTTGCCCGGGCGCAGAAAACCAGTCATTTCTGGTAGAAACGGTGAGCGGGATTGAGACGGTCAAGTCCATGTCGGTGGAGCCCCAGGTGACCCGGCTCTGGGATAATCAATTGGCAGCCTATGTCACCGCAGGCTTCAAGGTGACCAGCCTTGCCAATATCGGCAGCCAGGGGGTTTCTTTGATCCAGAAGCTCGTTACCGTGGCTATCATGTGGATGGGGGCAAAGTTGGTCATTACCGGCTCTCTCACTGTGGGTCAGCTCATCGCTTTCAACATGCTGGCCGGACGGGTGGCAAGTCCGGTGATGCGGCTTGCCCAGCTCTGGCAGGATTTTCAGCAGGTCGGCATTTCCATGCAAAGGCTGGGGGATATCCTCAATTCCCGTACCGAGATTATCCAGAACCGTGCCCAATTGCCGGCCATTCTCGGGACTATCGAATTTGACCATGTTTCTTTCCGTTACCGGGCTGACGGCCCTGAAATCCTCCGAGATATCCACCTTTCCATTAAACCCGGTGAAGTCATCGGTATTATCGGCCGTTCAGGGTCGGGCAAGAGTACCCTGACCAAGGTCCTGCAAAGGCTCTATGTGCCGGAGCGGGGCCGGGTGCTCATAGACGGGGTGGATATTGCCCTTGCCGATCCTGCCTGGCTTCGAAGACAGGTGGGAGTTGTCCTTCAGGAGAACCTGCTGTTTAACCGCAGCATCCGGGACAACATTGCCCTGGCTGATCCGGGTATCGGCATGGAACCGGTCATCCATGCGGCCAAACAGGCCGGGGCCCATGAATTCATCTTAGAGATGCCCGAAGGATACGATACCATGATCGGCGAACACGGGGTGGGTCTCTCCGGCGGCCAGCGCCAGCGCATTGCCATTGCAAGGGCATTGATCACCAATCCGCGCATCCTGATCTTTGATGAAGCCACCAGTGCCCTGGACTATGAGTCGGAACGGGTGATCCGGAACAATATGTCGCAGATTTGCCGGAACCGCACGGTCATCATTATTGCCCACCGCCTTTCTGCGGTACGCCATGCCACCCGCATAATTGCCATGGACCGGGGTATGATCGTGGAAGAGGGGTCCCACGAGGAACTGCTGACCAGGGAAAAAGGATATTACGCTTATATGTATTCCATGCAGACAGGATAATCATGGCCATTCAAGCTTTTCTCGAATTATTACGCCGTTACCGGCAGGTAGCAGGTGCAGCCTGGGCGGTCCGCAGGGAGCTGACGCCCCTTGAACGAGCGGCACATGAACGGGCCTTTCTTCCCGCAGCACTTGAGCTGCAGGAGTCCCCGCCCCATCCAGCCGCCCGCATGGCGCTCAGATGCTTAATGATATTTTTACTGATCACAGTGCTGTGGGCCTTTTTCGGAAAGATCGATGTGGTGGCTGTTGCACCGGGCAAACTGATCGTGACCGACCGCAGCAAAGTGGTGCAGCCGCTGGAGACCAGTGTGGTCAAGGCCATCCATGTGCAGGAAGGGCAGTACGTAGAAGCGGGAGAACTTCTGATAGAACTGGATGCCACCATTACCGGCGCTGAAAAAAACAGGCTGTCTGCCGCCTGGCTGGATGCCAGATTCGAAGCCTTGCGTTCCCAGGCCCTGCTAAATGCACTGGACAGTTGTAAGGCGCCTTCCCTTCCCCCTGACCCTATAATTTCATCCGATAATGCCGACTTTGGGTTTAAGTTGTCGGATGCCAAGAGCCAGATGATGAGTCAATGGCAGGAACTGCAAACCCGGCTCTCCACAATTGATTCTGACACGGCCCGCAAACAAGCTGAACTCTTAGGCACACAGGAACAGGTGCGAAAACTCGAACAAACCCTTCCCCTATCCATTGAGCTTGCAGCAGATTATAAATCCCTCCTGGCACAGTCGGTTGTGGCAAAACACGATTACCTGATCAAAGAGCAGAACCGCATCGAAACCGAGCAGGACCTTGCCATACAGCACAGAAAAGAGGAAGAGCTTGCAGAGGGCCTGACCATCAATAAACGCCAGAAAGAGGCGGCCATTGCCGAGTTCCGCCGGACCCAGCATGACACCCTGATCCGGGCAAACGAGAAAACTCAGGAATTTGCCCAGGAAGTGGTAAAAGCAAAACAGAAGAATCTGCAGACCCGTCTTACAGCTCCTGTCAGCGGCTATGTCCAGCAGTTGGCCGTTCATACCGTCGGCGGTGTGGTGACCGAAGCCCAGGCCCTGATGGTAATCGTCCCCCGGGAAGACACGGTTGAAGTGGAAGCCATGCTGGAGAATAAGGACATCGGCTTTGTCATGGCCGGCCAGGATGCCGCCGTCAAAATCGAAACCTTTAATTATACCAAATACGGCCTGATCAACGGGAAAGTCCAGACGGTATCTCTGGACGCCATCCAGGATGAAAAGCGAGGCCTGATCTATGCTGTGCGCATCCTTCTCAAACGCCATACCATGCAAGTGGAAGGCAGGACAGTCAATCTTATGCCAGGCATGACGGTGACGGTCGAAATCAAGACCGCCCAAAGACGAATCATTGAATACTTTTTAAGTCCGCTGATCCGGCAGGTGTCTGAAAGTCTTCACGAGCGGTAATCCGTTATCTTCTCTGACAAAATTCATTTAAATGTGCCTCTTTTAAAGGTCACGGCACTCAGATCCTGATGTTTCGCCAGGCGGCTGAGAAGACCACAAGGGTCCCGGCTATCATGATACAGGCGCCGCAGGGAAAGGCCGTCTTCAGGCTGAAAAAATCCATGGCCAGCCCGGCGGCCAGTTATCCTGTCAGCATTCCCAGGCTGTGGGCCATGGTCATGAGGGACATGACCGATCCCATGGCTTTTTTCTCATCGCCTTTCAAAGATATTGAGATTACAAACACTAAAGCTCACTCTCGAAGTTTGGGTGATCATGAGAACAGGAAAAAGAAAGACTCAGGAATTCAAAACTACCAGGCAGTGAGGACTACGTCCAAGACAAGGACCGTTTTTTGACAGAATGAAAACCGCAGATTATCCCTGTTATTGATAGGCCTTGATACTCCATAAAAATAAATTGCCATTTTAAGAATCGGTTATTACAATGGCATTAAGGGAAAATGCGCGCCAATCAGCAAAAATAATAATGAATGGATTCTTCAGG
>JAAUSZ010000308.1 GCA_012031875.1 Desulfobacula sp. | reverse complement strand
GAATGGACCCCTATGTTCCCGTGTTCCAGAAGCAGGGGGCCTCCCTCATCATGCTGGCCAAGGGAAACCGGAGCCGCCAGGTGACCGAAAGCTGTAAGGCCAACGGCGGTTTTTACCTGGGGTCCCCAGGCGGTCCGGCGGCCCGCCTGGGAAAAGATTTCATCAAAAAGGTTGAACTGGTGGAATATGAAGAACTGGGAATGGAGGCGGTATATATGATGACCGTGGAGGATTTCCCCGCCTTTATCCTGGTGGATGACAAGGGCAATGATTTTTTTGCAGGCCTTTTGTAATCATGAAGACCCGGATTGAAACCGATACCCTGGGAGAGGTCCGGGTGCCCCTGGACCGTTACTGGGGAGCCCAGACCCAGCGGTCCCTGGACTTGTTTAAGATCGGGAACCATCGCATGCCGGTGGAAGTCATCCGGGCCCTGGGCCTCATCAAAAAGGCAGCCACCATGGCAAACCATGATCTCGGCGGGTTGCCCCTTGAGAAAAAGGAGATCATCCTCAAGGTCTGCGATGAGATCATCCGCGGGGACCTGGATGATCATTTTCCCCTTTCCGTATGGCAGACCGGCTCCGGGACCCAGACCAACATGAACGTCAACGAAGTCATTGCCAACCGGGCCCATGTCCTTCTCGGCCAGCGGCTTGGGCAGGGTAGGCGGCTCATCCATCCCAACGACGACGTCAACCAGTCCCAGTCCTCCAATGATGTCTTTCCCGCCGCCATGAGCATCGCAGCCGTCAGCATCTTAAAAGAACAGACCCTTCCCGCGCTGGGGGCTTTGAAAGCTTCCCTTGAGGCCAGGGCCCTGGCCTGGAAAGCCATCGTCAAAACCGGGCGGACCCATCTGATGGATGCAACCCCCCTGACCCTGGGCCAGGAATTTTCAGGATATGGCTCCATGCTGGACCATGGGCTTAAGGCCCTTGATCTGACCCTGCCGCATCTGTCCGAGCTGGCCCTGGGCGGTACGGCCGTGGGCACGGGCCTGAACGCACCCAAAGGCTTTGATGAAAAAACAGCCCAAATGATTTCCCGCTTGACCGGGTATCCCTTTGTGACGGCCCCCAATAAATTTGAGGCCCTGGCCGCCCACGATGCCCTGGTGACGGCCCACGGGGTTTTAAAGGCCATTGCCGTGAGCCTGATGAAAATCGCCAATGATATCCGCTTGGCGGGCTCAGGCCCGAGATGCGGCCTGGGTGAACTTGTGCTGCCGGAAAATGAGCCGGGGTCCTCCATCATGCCGGGCAAGGTCAATCCCACCCAGGTTGAAGCCTTGACCATGGTGTGCGCCAGGGTCATGGGAAACGATGTGACCCTCACCATTGCCGGGTCCAACGGGCAGTTTGAACTGAATGTGTATAAACCCGTGATCATCCATGCCTTTCTTGAATCGGCAAGGCTGATGGCGGATGCGGCCCTGTCCTTCAAGAATCACTGCCTGGACGGGATCGAGCCCCACCGGGACAGGATCGCAAAATCCCTCCAGGATTCCCTCATGCTGGTAACGGCCCTGAGCCCCCATATCGGCTATGAGAAAGCTGCCGAAATCGCCAAAAAAGCTCAGGGCGAGAATAAAACCTTGAAACAGGCGGCCCTGGAACTGGGGATGGTCACCCGGGATGAATTCGATGAATGGGTGGATCCTTCCAAAATGATTGGCAATTCATAAAAAAAACACCCGGGAAAAATTTCCGGGTGTTTATATCATTCAGGGCGCCGGGTTATGAAAACATGCAGGCTTTATTCTCCCGGCTTTCCCGGGTGGCTTCAAGATAACATTCGTATTTCTGGTCATAGCTGTTCAGCTTTTTATCGCAGGCCGTCATTTCGGAAACCAGGTGTTTTTGTTCCAGGACCGTGCAGTGATGATCAATCTCTGTTTGCTTTTTCATATGTGCTTCTCCTTCATTCAAAGGACGGTTTTAATTTCATGCCGCTTTTCCTAAGCTTTCCCCCATAAATTAAAACCTGTCCTTTGCCTGTCAATATTTGCCAGAGAATAAAAAACAGGATATAGTTTTGCTCAAATTTTATAATTCCAACAGGAGGGGTATTCCATGGAAGAGAAGATTACCGTATTTAAATCCTATCCGTTTAAAAAGGGGCAGAAAATCCACATCAAGGGAACCAACCGGGCAGGGGACTGGGAAGTGTTGGAGATTACCGATGCCAAAGTGACCCTCCGGTGTCCGGTTTCAAAAAAAGAAGTATGCTGGGACAGGTTCTGTTATTTTATTGAAGATCAAATCGCTCCCTGGCCCGGTGCCTGAGCCGTAATAAGGATAAGAAACGATGAAAATCATACTTTTGATGGCCATGACGGCGGACGGCATGATTGCCAGAGATTCCATGCAGCCCGTGGATTGGACGGGAAAGGCGGACAAAGGATATTTTGTCCGGGTTACAAAGGAAGCAGGGGTCATGATCATGGGATCCAAAACTTTTGATGCCATAGGAAGGAGCCTGCCGGGCCGCAAGAATATCGTCATGACCCGGGATAAACGCAGACAGAGCCAAGACCCGGATCTGATCTTCACCCACCGGACCCCCGGGGAAATCGTGAATGATCTGGCCCTCCAGGGCTTTTCATCCGCCGCCCTCATCGGCGGATCAGTGGTCAATACGCTTTTCATCAAGGAAGGCCTGGTGGATGAAATCCATGTCACCCTTGTCCCTCGGCTCTTTGGCAAGGGCCTGTCCCTGTTTGCAGAATCATTGGATCTTCAACTGGAACTCCTTGATGTGCAAAAAATCACATCGGCCCATATCCTTGTCAAATACAGGGTCCTTCCGTAACCGGACCAAAGGGAGATGAAAAGCAATGAAATCACCATCCAAACGCAGAACAATGATGTATTTTATTCTCATTATGGTTTCCGTTATCGTTCTATCCATCGTATCTACACGGATCTGGGGCGGAAAGCCGGAACAGCCCATACAGTTGGACAGGCTCATTATCCAACCAGACATGACCATTGCCCGGTTCGGCCGGGAGAATGCATTGCCGGATCAGGTGTTAAAGGAAATCTTTGATCTGAAGGCAAAATCAGATCTGGAAAAGAAACTGGATGAGTACGGAAGTACCGAAGAAATCCGCGCCAGTGCCACGAAAAAACTGGCATTGGCCTCTGAAAAGGCCACCAAGAACTGGATCAAGATTCCCGTAAAATTCGGTTTATGGTTTGTCTTTTTATCCATGGTCTTTCTTGGGTCTAGAAAACGGAAGATGACACCAGGACTCAGGAAGAAACTGCTTTTCGCATCTGTTCTCATCTTCGGAGTGATCATGGGGTCCGACCCCGGCCCCATGGGAACGGTAAAGGATGCCATCCATTTGTATGGAACGGCCCACGCAATCTTTCCCCCCCGAATGATCGCCTTATCCATTTTTCTCCTCCTGGTGGTCCTGGCCAATAAATATATCTGTGCCTGGGGGTGCCAGGCCGGAACGTTACAGGATCTGATTTTCCGCATCAATCAGACAGACAGGCAAAAGGCTGTCATGGGGCGGCAGATCAAGTTGCCGTTCATCTTTACCAACACCATCCGGTTTTTATTTTTGGGCGCCTTTACCCTGGGGGCTTTTTTATGGGCCATGGACATCATCGACCCCATTGATCCGTTTAAACTTTTCAAACCTCTTCATCTGGGCCTTTTCGGAGGGATATTCCTTTTTGTCCTTTTTTTGTCCGGCCTTTTTATTTACCGGCCCTGGTGTCATCTTTTCTGTCCCTTTGGACTGGTGGGGTGGCTGGCGGAAAAAATCAGCCTTGTCCGGATCAGTGTGGATTATAATACCTGCATTGCCTGCGGCAAATGCGCCGCAGCCTGCCCTTCAACCGTCATGGAGGCCATTTTAAAACGCAATACATTCGTCATCCCGGATTGCTTTGCCTGTTACACCTGCCGGGAGGTCTGCCCGACGGAATCCATTGTATTTTCAACAAGGAAAAGGACCTTGCCGCCGGCTGACCATTTCAACAAGGTGAAAAAGGCCCCGGAAGGAGGATTATGAAAAACGGCCTTCCCTTGGTTTTGGGGATCATCTTGATGATATTGATTTCCGCCCTCTCATTGTTCAGAATGCAGTCCCGGACGTTGAATATCTGGGTGGATTCAGGAGTCAATTTTGACCTGGTATTTGCCGGGACTTATCTCCTCTGGCTGGTTTTCGAGTTCTTTGTTTCAAAAAAGGAACTGGACCAGGGCAAACAAACCAGGGATTTCGGAACCTGTGAACTCTATGCGTCGGCCCAGGCCCTTACCATTCTGTCCGCCCTCTGGTTCAAGTCCCGATGGCCCCTGCCGGGCATGATCCATCTCCTTGGCGGCCTTGTATTCTGCTCCGGGGTCATTTTCCGGCTGTGGGCCATTAAGACCCTGGGCCGGTATTATTCCCATATCGTCAGAGAGGTGAAGGCGCATATCATTATTGATTCAGGCCCCTATGGATTCATCCGTCACCCGGCCTATGCCGGGATGATTCTTGCAAATGCCGGGGTTTTGATATTTTTTTTCAACCCCCAGGCAGCCTTCTTTTTTTTCCTGATCCTGATCCCGGCCATTCTTTTAAGAATTCTTGTGGAAGAAAAAACATTGGTCACTATAAATGGCTATAAAGAATATGCGGGTTACAAAAAAAGACTGATTCCCTTTGTCTGGTGATGGGGCGGAAGCGTTAATCTTTTGCTTCCGCCGGCACCGTTCAGCA
>JAAUSZ010000078.1 GCA_012031875.1 Desulfobacula sp. | reverse complement strand
CGTGTCCACGGAACTGGATTTCAGGGGAAAAGCATGAAGGCCCTCATGAAACGGGCCGATAAACTGAAGGCAGGCCATGTATTGATTGCCGGGGAAAATGAACTGGCTCAAAATACGGTTCTCCTGAGAAATATGGCGACAACGGAGCAGGTGTCGCTGACCCTTGACCACCTGGTTTTGGATTTGATCAAAATCATAAAAAAATAAGAGGAAATTTACGTGACGGATTTACTAGGAAATATGAAAAGGACGCATCATTGCTGTGAATTAAGCGCGGCCGACATCGGCAGGGAAGTCGTCCTCATGGGATGGGCGGCCCACCGGAGGGATCACGGGGGGGTTATCTTTGTGGATCTCAGGGACAGGGAAGGGATCACCCAGATCGTGTTTAACCCGGAAATATCCCGGGAGGTTCATGCAAAAGCCCAGGACATCCGGAGCGAATATGTTCTGGGCGTCAAAGGAAAGGTCATTGCCCGGCCCGGGGACATGGTCAACCCGAACATGAAAACCGGCGCCATCGAGGTCATCATCAGCGAACTCCGCATCTTTTCCAGGGCCAGGACCCCCATCTTCCAGATCGAAGACCGGACCGAGGCCTCGGAAACCGTCCGCCTCCAATACCGGTACCTGGATCTGCGGCGGTCCCAGCTTAAAAACAATCTCATTGCAAGGCACAAGGCCACCCTGGCCGTTCGAAACTATCTCGACACCCGGGGCTTCATTGACATTGAAACGCCTTTCTTGACCAAGAGCACGCCCGAGGGGGCAAGGGATTATCTGGTGCCTTCCCGGGTGAACCCGGGCAATTTTTTCGCCCTGCCCCAGTCCCCCCAGCTTTTCAAACAATTGCTGATGATCGCGGGATTCGACCGGTATTACCAGATCGTCAAATGCTTCAGGGACGAAGATTTAAGGGCCGACCGCCAGCCGGAATTCACCCAGATCGATATGGAACTCTCCTTTGTGACGGAGGAGGAGATCATGGAAATTGCCGAGGGCATGATCGTCACCATTTTTAAAAAAGTCCTGGACATGGATCTGGTGACGCCCTTTCCCCGGATGACCTATGACGACGCCATGGCAAGGTTCGGCATTGACAGGCCCGACATCCGGTTCGGCCTTGAATTGTGCGATGTGTCGGATATTGTCAAGGATACCGGGTTCAAGGTCTTTGCCAATGCCGTATACGGGGGCCTGGTGAAAGCCGTCAATGCCAAGGGCTGCTCTGCCTTTACACGGAAACAGATCGACGAACTCACGGAATTTGCAGCCATCTATAAAGCCAAGGGCCTGGCCTGGATCAGGATCAAGGAGGATGAATGGCAGTCTCCCATTGCCAAATTTTTTACGGATGGGGAAAAAGAGGCCCTGAAGCAAAGGCTGAATCTTGAAATCGGGGATATTGTCTTTTTTGTGGCGGACACGGCCAAGGTCACCAACGAGGCTCTGGGCCAACTGAGAAATGAACTGGCTCGGCGGCTCAACCTGATTTCCGACAATACCTTCAGCTTTACCTGGGTGACCCATTTCCCCCTTGTGGAATATGATGACACGGAAAAACGGTATCAGGCCCTGCACCACCCCTTTACCTCTCCCCTGGAAGAAGATATTGAAAAAATGGAAACAGACCCGCTGTCGGTCAAATCCAGGGCCTATGACCTGGTCCTGAACGGGATTGAAATCGGCGGCGGCAGCATCCGTATTCATTCAACGGAGCTTCAGTCAAAGGTGTTCAACTGCCTGGGGATCAATGAAACGGAAGCCAATGAAAAATTCGGATTCCTGCTGAATGCCCTGGCATCCGGCGCTCCGCCCCACGGCGGCATTGCCTTCGGTCTGGACCGGCTCATCATGCTGCTGATGAAGGAAGATTCCATCCGGAACGTCATCGCCTTCCCCAAAACCCAGAAGGCGTCCTGCCCCATGACTGAAGCCCCTTCAAAGGCGTCCTCGGCCCAATTGATGGAGCTTGGCATCAAGGTGTCTGTTGCGGAATAAACCAAAAGCTGATTAAGGTGTCTTCTTACGGGAAGACACCTTTTTATTCCGATCTTTTTTCAAAACATCTCAAGATATCGCCCATACCCTTCCTCATCCAGCTTTTCCCTTGGGATAAATCTCAAGGACGCAGAATTGATGCAATATCTCAACCCGGAAGGGGCCGGGCCGTCATCAAACAGATGCCCCAGGTGGGAGTCCCCCACTCTGCTTCTGACTTCCGTGCGGACCATGAAAAAACTCTTGTCCTTTTTTTCAACCACATGGTCCGGCTCAAGGGGCTTGGTAAAACTCGGCCATCCGGTTCCGGAATCAAATTTGTCTGTTGAACTGAAAAGCGGTTCCCCGGATACAATATCCACATAGATCCCCTCTTTTTTATTGTCCCAGTATTCATTTTTAAAGGGCGGTTCCGTTCCATTCTCCCGGGCGACCTTGTATTGAAGCGGCGTCAGCCTATTTTTGATCTCAGCGGCGTCAGGCCTTTTCCAGGAAGACACATCCGGAGGTTTCCGGTTTTTCATTGCATCCGGCTTTTCAAGCATCCCGGCATCTTTCCATGTTTTTTCCAGGAATTTATCCCTTCCCGAGCTCCACCTGTAATAGGTGTACCGGCTTGAATTTTTTTTGTAATAATCCTGGTGATAGTCTTCGGCAGGATAGAAATTTTCAAATTTTGTAATGGCGGTGACTATGGGTTTGTCAAAAACCCTTGAGTCTTCCAGGGCTTTTTTTGAAGTCAGGGCGTCCTGCCTTTGTGTCTCTGTGTGGTAAAAAATTTCAGGTCTGTACTGGGACCCCCTGTCTACAAACTGGCCCCCGGCATCCGTGGGGTTGATATGGCGCCAGAACACCTCTAAAAGCTCTTTATACGTTACAAGGCCGGGGTCATAATGCACCTGTACGGCCTCGGCATGGCCGGTTCCTCCCCTGGAAACTTCTTCATAGGTCGGGTCCGGGTCCTGCCCTCCCGTGTATCCCGAGATCACTTCCTTGACCCCGTTGATTTTTTCAAAATCAGACTCTGTACACCAGAAACAGCCCCCTGCAAAAGTTGCGATTTCATATTTTTCTGCCATGGCCGGATATCCTTTAATAAGTATTGAAACCATCGTAAGCATTATCAATAGTACTCTCATGCTGCATCTCCTTTATATCTTTCATGCAGTTTCCCTGTTGATCAGAATCTTTGTCTGATGAACGGTTGAACATAGAATAATCACCATTTCATCACAAAACAATTAGCGGGGTTTTTTTACGGGAGTCGGACAAATAAAAACGCACCAGAGCATGGCAGGCCTTGGTGCGTTTTAGAAGACAGGGGCAAAATCAGCAGGCTTTTTTTCGTTTTACCTGCAGGATAGGGGTATTAAAGACCAGGGCGGAAACATTGTCATCTCTTTTTACCTTCAGCTCCAGCGCATCCTTATCGATTTCAAAATATTTGGAAATCACGTCCACAATATCGTTTTGGAGGTCCGTCAGGGTGGTGTCGTTCACCTCAAGCTTGTCATATATCAAGGAAAACTGGAGTCTTTTTTTGGCCGCGGTTTTACTGGGCTTCTGACTCGTGAATCTTTTAAATAGTGCTTGAAACATTCAATTCTCCTTTTATTTAAATCCAAAGGTTTTACTGATTTTTTTCCACATGCTGCTCTTATGGGTCGGTATCTCTATGGGTAAATCAGCATCACCGTTGAGTCTCTTGGCAATACGCCGGAATGCGTGCCCGGCCTTGGATTCATTCTGCAAAACCAAAGGGGTTCCGGTATTGGAGGAAATCAGGACATGTTCATCCATGGGAACAAGTCCGAGAAGCTCGATGGAGAGAACCTCCAGCACATCCTCATAACTGAGCATTTCCCCTCTTTCCACCCGGGCCGGCTCGATCCGGTTGACAATGAGTTTCGGGGTCAGGGAGCGTGAATATAAGATACCGATGACACGGTCGGCGTCCCTTACGGAAGAGACGTCCGGCGTGCAGATGACAATGGCCTCATTGGCGCCCACAATGGCATTCTGAAATCCCCGTTCGATTCCGGCGGGAGAATCCATGATCACATAGTCAAATTCCTTTCGCAGTTCATTGGCCACTCGTTCGACGCCGGCCGGGGACAACACGTCCTTATTGTCGCTCTGGGAGGCCGGGATCAAAAAAAGATTTTCAATTCTCCTGTCCCGGATGGCGGCCTGGCTGATCTTGCATTTACCGAGAACCACATCCACAATATTAAAGACTATCCTGTTTTCAAGGCCCATGACAACATCAAGATTTCTTAAGCCGATATCCATATCCACGATGGCGACCCGTTTGCCTTCCAAGGCCAGGGCCGAGCCAATGGAGGATGTGGCCGTTGTTTTTCCAACGCCTCCCTTTCCTGATGTTACAACGATTACTTTTCCTTCCACTTCACACCTCTATAATATTTGATATTTTAGATAGCTTCCGGCCAGGGCATTTTCCGGAAAGGATTGGCCTTCATATAGTCCTTTACAATAATTCCATCACCTTCGACACAGGCGTATTCGCCTTTTACCCGGACATCCTCATCAATTCCCGAAGCTGCCGTTCTTCCGATCCGGACCAGGGTGGGTCTGAATTCCAGGGCAAAAACAATGGCGGCTTCATTTTCCGGAAATCCGGCATGGACCTTTCCTGCCAGGCGTCCGAGAACAATGATATCGCCGCCGGCGCAGATCTCCGAACCCGGGTTGACATCCCCCATGATCACAATATGCTTCCTGGATTCAATTTTCTGGCCTGAGCGGACAATTCCCCTGAGCATGAGCACATCACTTCTATGATGGTTCCAGCCCTTTGAAAGATCCCTCTGCCGGATCCGCTCGGTGGGGATGGATCTTTTTCCGGGGGTCCGGAAACCTTGGAGACCTCAAATTCAGCCATGATATGGGATTTGAGCCGTTCTATGAGATCATCATGCCCCTTGGCGTCCCCGACATCGATGACCACGCTTGCATTTATGACCAGGTGTTTCAGGTTCCTGAAGACCTTGTCTATTTCAGCTTTGAGAACCTCTTCAGGGTGAGACGGATCAAGGGTTATCCAGAAACCGTCACCCACTCCTTTCAACCTTACCGGGGCAGCACTGTCAAAGTTAATCATCGTAGTATCTTCAGCAAAAGCATGGGTTCATCCAAATAATTTTCAAGGACTATAGATAATCATGAGATTTGTGTCAAGGATTGAATATATAGGAAATTAAGGACTTGAACGCGGCCTGGGAAAAGCCGCGTTCAAGAAAGGGTTTAATGTCTATATCTCCAGAACTTCTCTCAGTTTGTGGGAAAAATCAATCACGCTGTACGGCTTTAAAATATATCCCCTGCATCCCTGTCTCAGCATTTCCTGGGCCTTTTCATCAATGGAATACCCCGTTGAAAGAAGGACCTTGATATCCGGGTTGATTTTTTTAAGCTTCAGGAAGGTTTCAAGCCCGTTCATCTCGGGCATGATCATGTCAAGAATGACCAGGTTGATTTTTTTCTTATCCTTTTTATAAATCTTAACTGCCTCTTTTCCCGAAGCGGCCGTGATAACGCTATATCCCAGGGCCTTGCAGATTTCACGCCCCACGGTCAATATCCTTTCCTCATCATCCACCAGCAGGACGGATTCGTTTCCCATGACCAGTTTTTCTTCTTTTGAAGGAAGATCCAGGTTATCGCTGGTTTCCTTTAAGGGCAGGATCACGGAAAAAGAGGATCCGATATGGGGAGAACTCCAGACATCAATGACCCCGGAATGATTTTGAACAATTTCCCTGGCAAAGGTTAACCCAAGCCCTTTTTTTTCAGGATGGCGTTCATGGTCCGCTGAATAAAAAGGCGTGAAGATTTTATCCAGCACGGTCTTTTCCATACCGATCCCCGTATCGGTAATGGAAATTCTCACAAAAAGCCCGGAACTCAACCCGTAGGCGTCCGCTGTTCCGTTTAGGATAGCCGCGGATTCGGTGACGACGGACAATTTCCCGCCCTTGGGCATGGCCTGAAGCGCGTTGTCAATAAGGCTCATCAGCACCTGGGTGATTTTATCGGGATCAGCTTCAATGATCAGGGGTTTGGAATCCAGGTCCACATCCAGAACAACCCGCTTCCCATTGAGATCAAGGTGTTCCACCGTTCTTCGAACCAGTCGGTTGACGTCAATGGCGGCCGTATAATAGTCGTCCACCTTGGCAAAGCCGAGAAGCTGGGTGGCAATTTCCGACCCCTTGTCAATACAGCGGATAATTTCAATGATATGGTGATAAAGAGGATCAGAGGGCTTTATGCTGTTCATCATCAGCGATGCCCGGCCCTTGATGGCGGCCAAAAGGTTGTTGAAATCGTGGGCAATCCCTCCGGCAAGGGCTTCCACCGCATCGGGAGCCTCGCTTTTTAATTGAATATGTTCCATTTTATCCCTTGTCCTGTATTCTTTATTAACTTTTCCCAAACAGGTTTAATATAGTAGAAGTCTTAAAGGAATTCAATCAGGGAAAACCCTGAATTTTTACAAAAATTCAATTTATTATTCCATGGCAATCATTCCTTCCTGAATGGCAAATCTGGTCAGGCCCGCTATGGTAAAAACCTGAAGTTTTTTCATCATATTCCTTCGATGGCTTTCAACGGTCTTGATGCTTAAGTTCAACTGAAGGGCAATGTCCTTTGTTTTTAACCCTTCCGCAACCAGTTGAAGCACTTCCCGTTCTTTTTTTTGAAAGCCCCTTGGATTTTGAAATTTCTTCAGGGGGGTGGAATGTATTTTTCCCGGAATCAATATACATCCTGGCAATGGAGGGGGTGAGGTAAAAATTGCCTTTCAGCACTTCCCGTATGGCATCGTGAAGCTCCTCAAAAGCCGAAGCTTTCAGGATATATCCGGATGCTCCCGATGAAAACATCTTGTCGATAAAACTTTTACCGGAGTGCATGGATAATCCGATAACCTTTACATCCGGGGCTTCTTGCCGGATGGCCGCGGTCGCCTCCATGCCGTTGAGATCCGGCATGGAAATATCCATGATCACCAGATCCGGATGATGCAGAATGGCCGAGTCAATGGCTTCCCGGCCGTTTTTGCAATGGCCGGGACAGTTATCCCCCTGCTTTCGAGAAGGCTTTTCAGCCCTTCCCGCATAATGGCATGATCGTCTGCGATGATGACGCTTATTCCCATATTCACCGGTTTATTATGTTTTTAAAACTTTAGCCTGATGACCCGTTAAAATCAAATATTAATTTTTTAAGCCTAGTTTTCATTGACAAAAAATTTTTTTAATCTATTATTCTTTTTCATCATGCTGTTACTATATACAGAAACAATACTCATCCCTCACCTTATCCATGGGACCCTTGCAACAGGGACCCGGCTTTGGCGATGGCCGCGTAAAACTCCTGGTGCAGCGGCCCGGCCTTAAAAACGGAAAAATAACAGAGTATCAGGAAAGGCTGCCGGACATGCAGCCTTTCCTGTTTTCAGGCTGCGAAAAGATGCTGAAGGCCTTTTTTATTGCTCAAAAGACTGAATACTGATACAAATTCAAACGGAGGAAAACAATGCTGGTTGTCATGAAAAAAGGCGCAAGTGAAGAAATAATTCACGCTGTTGTCGATGCTGTTGAAAAAAGAGGATATACAGCCCGGTCTATACCTGGGGGAGAGAGGGTATCCATAGGGATTCTGCACAATATGGGTTCTGTTGATGCCGACCATTTCCTGGGTCTTGACGGTGTAAAGGAGGTCATTCCGGTGACAAAACCATATAAGCTTGTCAGCCGGGAGTTTAAGCAGGAAAATACCTGTATCCGTGTTGGTGATGCAGTTTTCGGCAATGGAAGCCTGCCTGTAATTGCCGGCCCCTGTGCGGTTGAAAGTGAAGATCAGATTCTATCCATTGCCAATGCCGTCAAGGATGCAGGTGCGCATCTGCTTAGAGGCGGGGCCTTTAAACCCAGAACCTCTCCCTATTCCTTCCAGGGCCTTGGTGAAGCCGGGCTGAAATTACTGGCAAAGGCTCGGAAAGAAACCGGGCTGCCCGTTGTAACGGAAGCCATGGATGTGGAAACCTTTGATCGAGTTGAAGAATATGCCGATATCATCCAGATCGGGGCCAGGAACATGCAGAATTTCGCCCTTCTCAGGAGGGCCGGAAAATCCTCCAGGCCCGTCATCCTGAAAAGAGGGATGTCCGCTTTGCTCCAGGAGTGGCTCATGGCTGCCGAATATATCATGGAAGAAGGCAATACCCAGGTCATTCTCTGTGAAAGGGGAATCCGGACCTTTGTCCGGCACAGCCGGAACACGCTGGATCTTTCCGCGGTTTCCGCAGTTAAAAAAGAAAGCCATCTTCCCATTATTGTGGATCCCAGCCACGCCGCCGGGGTAAGAGAGCAGGTGATCTCCCTTTCCCTTGCCTGCGCGGCTTTTGGTGTGGACGGCATCATGATCGAAGTCCACAACCGGCCTGAAGAGGCCCTGAGCGACGGGGGCCAGTCCCTGTATCCCGAACAGTTTAAAATCGTCATGGAAAAAATAAAGGCCATCCATGCCATTGTGGGAAAAAATAATGGAAACGTTTCAGATTAACGGCAAACTCGGGAGTTCCGCCATCCATGTGGGAGAACACCTTAAAAACCTTGGGAACTACCTGCCCGATGCCCGCGCCGTCATCATCACCGATGAAAACATCAAAAAATATTATGAAAAAGATTTCCCGGATCTTCCCGTCATTGCCCTTGGAACCGGGGAGGAGATAAAGACGCTTTCCAGCGTCGAGTTCATCTTAAAGGAGCTGATCCGGTATTCCTGCGACCGGTCCAGCTTCATCGTCGGTATCGGCGGGGGGATTGTCACCGATATCACCGGGTTTGCCGCCTCCATCTTTTTAAGGGGGATAAGATTCGGGTTTGTGTCCACATCGCTCCTTTCCCAGGTGGATGCCAGCGTGGGCGGAAAAAACGGGGTCAATCTGGATGCCTATAAAAATATGGTCGGCGTTTTTAACCAGCCGGAATTTGTCATCTGTGATTTAGACCTCTTACAGACCCTGCCCGGCCCTGAAATTTCAAACGGGTTTGCAGAAATCGTCAAGCATGCCCTGATCTGTGACAAGGCCTTGTTCGAATTCATTGAAACCCACCTGCAGGGCGCCCTGGCCCTGGACTATGAGACGATTTACAGGCTGGTGGCAGACTGTGTGAGAATCAAATCCGGGATTGTACAGCAGGATGAAAAGGAATCCGGTGAAAGGCGAAAGCTGAATTTCGGCCATACCATCGGCCATGCCATTGAAAAGATTGAACGGGCAGGGCATGGAAGGGCTGTTTCCATGGGCATGGTGGCGGCTGCAAAATTTTCCGAAGAAAGACGGATGATTTCCGGAGCAGAGGTGTCAAGGATGATTGCCTTGTTAAGGGATCTCAACCTTCCCACCGGATTTGATTACCCTCCGGCCGCCATTATAAACGCGGCCGGTAAGGATAAAAAAAAACAGGGACGGGACCTGTTTTATGTTTTTCTGGAAGAAATCGGAAAGGCGAGGGTTGAAAAAATCAGCTTCCATGAATTGAATGAGTTCATTTCGAGAGCCTTGATTTTCAGTTGAAATTCATCCCATACTGATTAAAATTTGCTTTTATGGTATTTTTTATCCAAAGGAGAATGTATGGCAAGCTTAAAAGGAACAAAAACCGAAAAAAACCTATTGACCGCATTTGCGGGAGAATCCCAGGCCAGAAACCGCTACACCTATTTTGCAAGCGCTGCAAAAAAGGAGGGCTATGTCCAGATTTCCGATATTTTTACAGAAACCGCGGATCAGGAAAAGGAACATGCCAAACGGTTCTTTAAATTTCTTGAAGGCGGGGAACTTGAGATTACGGCCGCCTTTCCCGCCGGAGTCGTCGGGTCAACCCTTGAGAATCTGAAGGCATCGGCTGAAGGTGAAGAATTTGAATGGTCAAAGATGTATCCCGGTTTTGCAGCAACTGCCCGGGAAGAAAGATTTAATGAAATCGCCAAGGTCTTTGAAATGATTTCCGTGGCGGAAAAACAGCATGAAAAAAGATATAGAGACCTTGCCGCCAATGTGGAAAGCGGCCGGGTGTTTAAAAAAGATAGAAAGATAAAATGGCGCTGCAGAAATTGCGGCTATGTCCATGAAGGGGAGGAAGCCGTTGACTTGTGCCCGGCCTGCGCCCATCCCCAGGCCCACTTTGAAGTTCTGGCGGAGAACTGGTAAAAATCCTGCTTTTTCAGGGTCCGTTTCAAGGGGTGCCTGCTTTTTTGCACAAAAAGCAGGCACCCCTTATTATTTGGGCCGGGATTGATCAATTGACAAAGACGGATTAACAACATATATTTACTGGGAAATTTTTAACCCCACATTTAATTAGGACGGTTGGCATGGCAGAAAATATTATGGATATTAATGATGATTCCTTTGAGAAAATCGTTCTCAAATCAGACAAACCCGTGATGGTGGATTTCTGGGCTCCCTGGTGCGGACCCTGCAAGGCCATCGCGCCCACCATCGAAGCTCTTGAAAAAGAATTCGGCGACAAGATGACCTTTGTAAAGGTGAATGTGGATGATAACCCCATCAGCCCCAGCAAATATGGAGTCCAGGCCATTCCCACGCTCATCTTCTTTAAACAGGGGGAAATAGCGGATCAGATCACGGGAATGGTGGCCAAACAAAAACTCGAGGAAACCATTAAAAGCGTCCTGTAATGAAAAGGAAAACCAAAGATGAAGACTGACCATGATCTTGTGATTATCGGCGCAGGGCCTGCCGGTCTCACCGCGGGGATCTATGCGGCCAGGGCAAGGATGAAGGTTCTTCTTCTGGAAAAGTCCGTGCCCGGGGGGCAGATCCTGATTACGGACTGGATAGAAAATTACCCGGGCTTTCCCGAAGGCATCTCAGGGTATGATTTATCGGAAAAAATGAAAACCCAGGCAGAATCCCTCGGATTGACAATTGAATCGGCTGAGGTTCATTCCCTTAATCTGTCCGGAGAAACCAAGGAAATCATCCTAAAGGACAGGACCGTCACCGCCAAAAGCCTTATCATTGCCAGCGGCGCATCTCCAAGAAAACTCGGTATCGGCGAGGATAAGTTTTTCGGCAAGGGGGTTTCCTTTTGCGCCACCTGTGACGGGCCTTTTTTTAAGGATAAAACCGTTGTTGCCGTGGGTGGCGGAGATACCGCGGTTCAGGAATCCATTTTTTGACGAAATTTGCCAAAAAGGTATACCTGGTTCACCGGAGAAATGAGCTTCGGGCTGCCAAAATACTTCAGGAACGGGCACTTAAGAACGAGAAAATCGAATTTGTCTGGGACAGTGCCGTAACCGGTGTGGAAGGATTTTTCGGAGTGGAGGGGGTTAAGGTTAAAAACCTGAAAACCAGTGAAGAAAAAACAATCAAAGCCAATGGCTGTTTCATCTGGGTGGGGATTTTACCCAATACTTCTTTTTTAAATGATTCCGTCAAAACCGATGAATTCGGGTTTATCCTCGCCGATGCCAGGATGCAGACCTCAGTGCCGGGTGTATTTGTCGCCGGGGATGTCAGAGATACTCCCCTCAGACAGATTGCCACCGCGGTTGGAGATGCTGCCGTTGCTGCAATTTCTGCTGAACACTATATTGAGAATTTATCCTAATGAAAAAATTATTTATATCCTTTCTTGTTTTTCTGTTTTGCGGGTGTTCTTTTTTCGATACATCCCATGAAATGAACCAAAGCGCTGAAGAGCTCGCTTCTGAAGGGTCTGCCGCCTTTCTCGACAAGGAGTACGAAGATGCCATAAAGGCCTATACAAACCTGAAGGACTGGTATCCGTTCAGCAAATACGCCATCCTGGCGGAACTGAAAATCGCGGACTCTCATTTTTATCTTGAAGGATATGATGAAGCCATCACGGCCTATGAAGAATTTGAGAAAATGCATCCGAAAAACGAGGCCATTCCCTATATTGTCTATCAGATCGGCCTGAGCTGGTTTAAGCAGTTGGGCTCGATTGACCGGGACCATACCCCTGCCTTGAACAGCCTGGCCCAGTTCAAAAGACTGCAAGACCAGTTCCCCCGGAGTGAATATGCACAAAAGGCAGGGGAATATATTGAAAAATGTACGGCCGGGCTGGCCGGGCATGAGCTTTATATTGCCGATTTCTATATGAAGACAAAAAAATATGCCGCGGCATTGAAACGGTATGAGAATATTGTTGAGCGGTATCCGGATTCCAAGGAAGCCCGGGAGGCCCTGGCAAAGATCCCGGAATGCAAATCCCTGGCAGAGATGGAAAAATAACCCCTTTACATTTATCAGCCGATGGTATATTAATTCCGGGTTATTTTGTTTGTTAAAAAGATTTTTCCTTCAGGAGTATGAAAATGTCAAAAGAATGTGCAATTTGTGGAAAAAGCCCCATGGTCGGCAACAATGTGAGCCATGCCCATAATCTGAATAAGAGAAGATTCAATCCAAACCTTCAGAAAGTCCGTGCATTTATCAGAGAAGGGTGTATCCGGAAAATCAATGTATGCACCAGTTGCATCAAGGCCGGAAAGGTTACCAAAGCAGCCTGATCCGGCTTTTTTAGCCGGTTTTTCAGACAGAATTCAGTTCGGGCCGCCCCCTGGGGAGGCCCGAACTTTTTATTGCTCCTTCGGGGTCAAAGGATTTTTGCCGCCAGCTCCGCCAGCTCGGAGCGCTCGCCTTTTTCCAGATTGATGTGGGCGTAAACCCTCTGCCCCTTCATTTTCTCGATGATAAACGCCAGACCGTTTGTCTGACTGTCCAGGTAAGGATGGTCAATCTGAAAAATATCCCCGGTAAATACGATCTTTGTGCCTTCTCCCGCTCTTGTGATGATGGTCTTGACTTCGTGGGGGGTCAGATTCTGGGCCTCATCCACAATGAAGAAGACCTTTACTATACTTCTGCCGCGGATATAGGAAATCGGCGTAATCACAATTTTTTCTTCTTCCACCAACTGCCGGATTTGTTTTGAATTGGTATTGTTTTCATTAAAATGGGCCTGGATCACGGAGAGATTGTCATACAGGGGCTGCATATAAGGGTCCAGTTTTGAGGCCACATCCCCCGGCAGAAAGCCGATATCCTTGTTGCTCAAGGGGACGACCGGTCTTGCAACAAAAATCTGGCGGTAGAGATGCTTATTTTCAAGCGCGGCCGCAAGGGCGAGAAGTGTTTTTCCGGTTCCGGCCTTTCCCGACAGGGTGACCAGGGGGATATCCGGGTTCAGCATGGCGTTTAAGGCAAAGGTCTGTTCCGAATTTCTGGGCTTTATCCCGTAACAGGTTCGGGGTTGGATCCGTTTCAGGCTCTGGCCGGCCTCATCAAACATCCCCAGGGCTGATTTTGATCCGTTTTTAAGGATGAAATTTTCATTGCTGAAAAGTTTTTCCGTGATACCGAGCCTTGAAATATGGATCTCCCCGGGTTTTTGGTAGAATTCGTCCAGCAGATCTTCTCCGATATTATCAAGGATCTTCAGACCCGTATACATGTCGGATATGTTTTCGACATATTTTGAATTATAGTTTTCCGTTTTCAGGCCGATGGACCTGGCTCTTAATCTTAGATTCACATCTTTGGTCACAAACACCACATGGGTGAAATCATGTTTTTTGGCAAGGGTATAGGCAATATTCAATATCCTGACATCCGGGGTGATGACATTGAAATTTTCCCGGATTTTTTCATCCAGGGGAACCTCCAGCAGGATGGAAATCTTTCCCTCCCCGCTGTCGATCTGGGCTCCTCCGTTTAAAATCATATCCCCGGAAAGGGCATCCAGGGTTCTTAAGAAATCCCTGGCGTTACAGTTGATGACATCATTGCCCTTTTTAAATTTATCAAGCTCTTCAATGACCGTAATCGGGATGAAAACATGATTGTCCTTGAACTGGTGAATACAGCCGCTGTCATGGAGAATGACGTTGGTATCCAGGATAAAATTTTTTTTCACAGGCCTCCTTCCGTTTGAGCTATTCCTCTCTGAAAATGCGTTTCACATCGGTCACTTTTTTGACTTTCCGGATATCGGACATGATTTTTTGAAGCTGCTCCGTCCCTTCCACCAGGATGGTAAAATAAAACAGGCCCACGCCGGTTTCCAGGGTTTCGGTTTTTGCATTCAAAATATTGGATTTGTGCTTGCTGATAACAAAGGCGATATCCGCCAGGAGCCCGAACCGGTCCTCGGTCCTTACCCTGACGCTGGCCGGGTAGGATTCTTTGGTTTCATTGCTCCACTCGACTTCAATCTGACGTTCCATGCTCATGGCCAGGACATTTGAGCAGCGCCGGCGATGGATGGTCACCCCCTGGCCCTGGGTGATATATCCGATAATGGGGTCTCCGGGAAGGGGATTGCAGCATTTTGAAAACCGGACCAGAATATCATCCAGTCCTTTGACAATAACACCCGTGCTTTCCTTTTTGGTTGTCTTTTCAGAACTTGTCCGGGAGAGCGCCTCCTCCTTCAGAGACTGTTTTTCAACATCCGGCAGGGCCTTATTGAATACCTGCAGGGGGGTAAATTTGCCGAACCCGACCTGGGCGATTAAATCATCTATGGTTCTAAAGCCGTAACTGTCGGCCACTTTTTTAATTTCGCCGGACTTGACCAGGGCATTGAAGTTCTGATTTCTTTTTCTAAAGGTCTTTTCACACATTTCCCGGCCCAGGGTATAGGACCTTTCTTTTTCCTTGGCATTGATCCAGCCGCGGATCTTGGTCCTGGCCTTGACCGTCTTGACAAAACCGAGCCAGTCCTGGCTTGGGGTATGGCCCTTGGTGGTGATGATTTCAATGGTATCCCCGGTTTTCAACGGGTGGGCCAGGGGGACGATTTTACCGTTCACCTTGGCCCCGGTGCATTCGGCCCCTACCTCGGTATGGATGAGAAAGGCAAAGTCCACGGGTGTGGCTTTTTTGGGCAGGGTTTTGATCTCCCCGGTGGGGGTAAAAACATAGATTTCATCGGGGTAGAGATCAATCCTCACATTTTCCAGGAATTCATCCGGATCATTATAATGTTCCTGGTTCTCCACCAGCTTCCTGATCCAGGCAAACAACAGGCCGGTATCCTTGTCAATCTTTGTTCCTTCCTTATAGCTCCAGTGGGCTGCAATGCCGGATTCGGCAATCCGGTCCATTTCCCAGGTCCGGATCTGGATTTCCACCCGCTCCCCCTTGGGTCCCACCACGGTGGTGTGGATGGACTGGTACATATTGGGCTTGGGATTTCCGATATAATCCTTGATTTTATAATAGATCGGTTTCCACATGGAATGAATGGCGCCCATGGCGGCATAGCACTGGGGGATGGCATCCACTATGATTCTGAAGGCAATGATATCGTAGACTTCGTTGAACTCAAGATTCTGGGAGAGCATCTTCTGGTAAATGCTGTAATGTTGCTTGTAGCGGCCCTTGATTTGACATTCGATATCCATTTCCTGCATTTTGGCTCTGAGCTTTTCATTGACTTCCCGGATATAGTCTTCCTTTTCATCCTTGGCCCGGTTCACCAGGGCGTCGATGCGCTCGTATTCATCCCGCAGCGTGTAAAAAAGGCAATCTCCTCCAGCTCGTATTTCATCCAGAAGATGCCCAGGCGAGCGGCAATGGGAGCGTAGATATCCAGGGTCTCCTGGGCGATGGCCGCCTGTTTTTCCGGGTTATTGTGATATTTCAGGGTCCGCATATTATGAACCCGGTCCGCGAGCTTGATGAGCACCACCCGGATGTCGTCGGCCATGGCCAGAATCATTTTGCGCAGGCTTTCCGCCTGCCGGGCCGCCTTGGTGCCGAAGGGAAGGACGGACAGTTTGGTCACGCCGGAAACAATGCGGGCCACTCCCGGGCCGAACATCTCTTCAATATCTTCTTTGGTGGCCGGGGTATCTTCGATGACATCATGCAGGAGGGCCGCGGCAATGCTCTCCACGTCCATTTTCATGTCCGCCAGGATGTCCGCCACTTCCAGGGGATGGGAGAGGTAGGGCTCACCGGAAAGCCTGACCTGGCCTTCATGAACCCTTGCGGAATAAATATAGGCCCGGTCGATGATATCGGAATCCCCGCCGGGATTATACTCGGAAATTTTATCCAGTATGTCGGTGATTCTGATCATGGGCAAGGTTTAATATGCTTTTGCAAACAGCACCCGCCGAGAGCTGGCATTGCCGCAACAGATACATTCTCCTTTTTCCGTGGGGCTGTCAAAGGGGATGCAGCGGATGGTCACGGACAGGTCTTTCTTAATGGTTTCCTCGCATTTGTCCGACCCGCACCAGTGGGCCATGACAAAGGCGCCGTTATGATATCCCGAGGCCTTTTGGTATAAGTCATAGAATTGTTTTTTATCATCCATGGCCAGGGTATTTTCTTTTCTGTAAAGGATGGCTTTATTAAAGATGGATTCCTGGATATTTCCCAGGATTTCCGGAATACTGTTGATAAACGCCTCCCGGTCCATGGAAGCTTTCTTTGAGGATGGTTCATCCCGCCGGGCCATGAACACGGAATTTTTTTCAATATCCCGGGGCCCCAGTTCAATCCGGACGGGAACTCCTTTTTTGACCCAGTCCCAGCCCCTGGCCCCGCCGATATCCCGGTCATCCAGTTCCACCCGTATCTTTTGACCATGGAAGAGTTTTGCTTCCAGCGCGTCCTTGAGGCTCAAGGCGCTTTCCAGGATGACCCTGCGGTCTTCGTCTTTTTTAAATATGGGCAGGATCACCACATGGGCCGGCGCTATCCTGGGCGGAAGCACCAGGCCGTCATCGTCTGAATGCACCATGATCATGCCGCCGATCATCCTTGTGGAAGAGCCCCAGGACGTGGTCCAGGCATAGGCTTCCTGGCCCTCTTCATTCTGGAACCGGATACCCGAGCCCTTGGCAAAATTCTGGCCCAGAAAATGGGAGGTCCCGGCCTGAAGCGCTCTTTTGTCCTGCATCATGGCTTCAATGCAGGTGGTATCCTCGGCCCCGGGGAATCTTTCCGAAGGGGTTTTCCTGCCCCGGATCACGGGCATGGCCAGGTATTCTTCCACAAATTTGGTATATACATCCAGCATGAGCAGGGTTCTTTCCTTGGCTTCCTGCTCCGTGGCATGGGCCGTATGGCCTTCCTGCCATAAAAATTCACTGGTCCTTAAAAACATCCTTGTCCGCATCTCCCAGCGCACCACATTGGCCCACTGGTTGATAAGAATGGGAAGATCCCGGTAACTGTTGGTCCATCGGGCCATGGATTCACCGATGATGGTTTCCGATGTGGGGCGGACAATCAGAGGCTCGGCCAGCTCCCCGGCCGGCTTCAGGCCGCCTTTACCGTCGGGCTCCAGCCGGTGATGGGTGACAACGGCGCATTCCTTGGCAAAGCCTTCCACATGCTCGGCCTCTTTTTCCATATAACTTAAGGGGATAAACAAAGGGAAATAGGCGTTTTTAACCCCGGTTTCCTTGAACAGGGCATCCATGAGATGCATCATATTCTCCCAGATGGCATAGCCCCAGGGTTTGATGACCATACACCCCCTGACCGGCGAGTTTTCAGCCATGTCCGCGGCCCTTACCACCTCCTGATACCAATCCGGATAGTTCTCTTCCCGTGTCGGGGTGATTGCTGTTTTTTCAGTCTTTGCCATTATTATCCTCCGAATTCTTCGTCATTTTATCAATTTCATCCAGCAACTGATCCACAAGTTCATCCTGGTTTATTTTCCGGATCACTTTTCCTTTTTTAAACAGAATCCCTTTGCCGTCACCGCCCGCTATCCCTATATCCGCTTCTTTTGCTTCTCCGGGGCCGTTGACCGCACAGCCCATGATGGCAACTTTAATCTTAGACGTCCTCTCAAGTAAAGCATTTTCTACTTGTCCCGCTATTTTAAAAAGATCGATATTACACCGGCCGCAGGTAGGGCAGGAAATGAGTTCCGGCCCCCGGCTCCTGATCCCAAGAGCCCTTAAAATCTCATACCCGGTCCGGATTTCTTCAATGGGATCCCTTGTCAGAGACACCCGGATGGTGTCGCCGATGCCTTCGGCCAGCAGCATTCCGATACCGATGGCGGATTTGGTGATACCGGCAAAAAGCCCGCCTGCCTCGGTCACCCCCACATGGAAGGGCACATCGGTAAGGGGCGACAAAAGCCGGTAGGCCCGGACCGTCCGTGAAACATCCGAGGCCTTGAGGGATACCTTGATATCCTGAAAATTCAGATCCTCCAGGATCCGGATATTGCGGAGAGCACTTTCCACCATGGCCTCGGCCGTTGTTCCGAGCCGCTCTTCAATCTCCTTTTCCAGGGAGCCGGCATTGACCCCCACCCGGATGGGAATCCCATGATCCTTGGCACAGTCCACCACCGCCTTGATCTTGTTCTTTGATCCGATATTGCCGGGGTTGATCCTCAGCGCGTCGGCCCCGGCCCTGGCCGAGGCCAGGGCCAGCCTGTAATCAAAATGAATATCCGCAATCAGGGGAATACTGATCCCCTGTTTGATTTTTTCCAGGGCCAGGGCCGCGTCCATGTCCGGTATCGCCACCCGGATGATGTCGCACCCGGCTTTTTCAAGGCCCTTGATCTGCCCGACCGTGGCCGGGATATCCTGGGTCCTGGTATTGGTCATGGATTGAACTGAAATGGGGGCCTTGAAACCGATCCTTACCTTTCCAATGAAAAATTCCCGGGTCCTGCGTCTTTCCTGAACAATGGACATTTTATATACCTTTTGGCAGTTAACCCCAAAAATCCTGTATCCGGCCAGTCAAACGGGGGCTTAACATTTTCTCCCGGTTTAAGAATATCAAAGCTCTTCCTTTAATTCAAGGCAACAGTTTCGCAGTGTGGACTTCTTTTCTTTACCGGATTTCAGACGGAAGGTCCTTAAAATACCTGGAAAGAACCCTCAGGGACCGGTTCAGATTTTCAAGATTAAAAACCTCAAGGCTTATGGTTCCCCTGAAATTTTCAAGCACCCGGAGGACCTTCAGGATCTCCTCTCGGGATAAGTGGTCAAGGGCCTTGTGGTCTTTTATTTCCGGCCCTGAGCGATCCACGCCGTGCAGATGAATCAGGGGAATCCGGGACCTGTGAGCCTCAAAGGCCTGAAGAAGATCATGGCCCCAGCGGATCTGATGTCCGGCATCCACACAGACTGAAAGATGAAATTCCCGGATAAGCGGCTCAATGTGCAGGAGAGGATAATCCAGGGTTTCCACGGAAATGATGGAGGGGTCGGGTAGGCGGGATAAAAAAGCGGCCAGGCCTTCACGGGTGGTATTAAGCCAGTCCCTTATTTTTTCCGGATTCCCCATATCCCGGCGGACCCCCGGAGGCATTTCCAGATGAAGGGTATGGGTGGAAGGGGCCAGGGGGTCAAACCGGTCCATGACCCTTAAGAGCGTATCCGCCGCGGCCTGTCTTTTTGGGGAGGACTCCGAAGAAAGGCTCACATCCGTGGGCAGATGGACATTATAGGTCAGGTTCAGATCCCCGGACAGGGACAGGAGCGTTTTTACATCCGCTTTTGAAGGCAGGACATCCAGGGGATAACTCTCAAACACCAGCAGTTCGATCTCATCGAAAACAGTCCCCAGCTTGATGACATTGGGGATGATATGGTCCGGAAGGATAAAAGAGGTTGTCCCCAGCCTGAAAGGTCTTGGCGGTATTATGAAATCCTTCGGTTCTATGCCGGACACCCTTTATGATCCAGAACCCTGCGGATGGTTTTTTCAAGGGCTGTGATTTCAAAGGGTTTTTTCAGATAGTCCTTTGCAGATTTAAGAATCGGATCCTCGAAGTGCTGTTCATCATGGCCTGAAGAAATGATGACCTTGACATCCGGCTTAATTTCCAGCAATTGCTTCAATAATTCCCGGCCCGGCATTTTCGGCATGATCATGTCCAGCAATACGAGATTCACGGCGCCGGCATTTTCTTTGAAACGGGCAAGGCCCTCCTCGCCGTCGCCGGCCAGGACAATCCGGTAGCCGAAATCCTCCAGGGCCCTTTGCAGGGATTCCCGGACAGACAGATCGTCATCCACAATCAGGATGGTTTCCGTCCCTCCCTGGATCACGGCGGGGTTTCTTCCAAACCGCACGCGTCATCGGCCCTGG
>JAAUSZ010000307.1 GCA_012031875.1 Desulfobacula sp. | reverse complement strand
TGGATCATCGAAAGGAATATATCCAGCGCGTCGTCAAGCCGCTCCAGGAGCGGAAGGAAAATGTCTATGTTCTTCCGGGCCGGGATTCGGAAACAGCGGTAAGGAAAAAATTCCCGGATAAAATGCCAAAACCTGCCTGACAGTGGATCAAAACCGGATGGCCGGCACCAGGGTTGCGAGGACGGACCGGGAATAGCCTTCCATTTCAATGAACTGGACCCCCAGCTTGATCTGGGTTCCCTGGATCCGGGTGCTTTTGACCTCGCCGAAAAGGGTTAAAAGCTCGCGGTCTCCGGAGGGGAAAACCAGGTCTATCCTCTGGCCGTTGATCTTTTCCCAGGACGGGAACCGGTCCATGCTGCACAGGCAGCCCTTGGCGCTGATATTGGTAATCACGGCCGGGTCCCTGCGGCCGTCGCTTTTCACATGGATTTGCATAAAGCAGTCCACCCGTTTGTGGCTTCGGATATTGCAGCTTTCCACCTTATCGGGATAATGCAGGAAGATCAGGCGGTCGGGCTGGTCCAGGGTCATGAGAATCCGGCTGGAAAACGGAAGATATCGTCCTGGTTCACATAGCGGACCCGGATCTTGTCTTCCGTGGACAGGGCCGCCATATCCGGGTCAGCCCCGGGCACATCCACAATGAGATAGGCCCCGACCTTCATACCGATCAGCTTGCTGGACAAGGCTTTTTTTCCGGTTTCGATGAGCAGGGCCGTGCCGAGTTCGATAAAAAGGCGCCGGCTGAAATCAATGGGATGATGATTGGTTTTGGCCATGGCTACCGGCTCCCCCTCCTGAACAAAATGACCTTGACGGTTTCGAAGACGATCAGAAATTCGAGAAATATGGACAGGTTATTGATATAATACAGATCGTACCGCAGTTTTTCAACGGAATCCCCCAGGGAGGCCCCGTAAGGATACATGACCTGGGCCCAGCCCGTAATGCCCGGCTTGACTGCATGGCGCTCCATATAATACGGTGTGATCCCGCAGATCTGTTGGACGAATTCGGGGCGCTCCGGCCTGGGTCCGATAAAGCTCATCTCCCCTTTAAGCACGTTGACAAGCTGGGGCAGCTCATCAATCCGGGTTTTCCTGAAGAACTGCCCGAACCGGGTCACCCGGGGGTCATTTTCCTTGGCCCAGGCCGCCCCGCCCCCGCTTTCCGCATCAATACCCATGGTCCTGAATTTATAAATGGTAAATTCCTTGCCGTTCTTTCCCACCCGTTTCTGGAAATAAAAAACGGGGCCCGGGGATTTGTATTTCACCAGGACCACCAGGACCGGAAAAAAAGGCAGGGTAATCAGGAGAAGAAGGGAGGACAGGACAATGTCCAGGGTCCTTTTCATGGCGCGGATAAAGGGAGTGATCAAGAACCCGTTGCTTTGCACCAGCCAGCTCGGGTTGATGCTCTCCACGGGAATCTTTCCGGTCATGGATTCATAGAAATTGGGATAATCAATGATCCTGACCCCCATGAGCTTGCAGGACACCAGCTTGTGAATGGCCAGGCCGCCCCGCCGTTCCGTCAGGGCCATAACAACGGCATGGGCCTGGTATTGCCGGCAAAGGGAGACGATATCCTCCATTTTCCCGACAATTTCATTTTCTTCCACAGACACCGGGTCCGTGGCCGTGGAAATATACCCGGCCAGCACGTATTTCCGGGGGGAGCCCTCAATGAGCCGCCGGACTTCCTGGGCCGCAGGCCCGGTACCGATGACCAAGATGCTTTTTGAAAAAAGGGGGATTGGCTTGCCGCCTCATAAAGGGATTGCCACAGGATCTGGATTACAAAAAAGAATAAGACCCCGGTGACCATGGAAAAGGGAATGGCGGAGACCTTGTTCAGCAGCACCAGGACAAGAAGGGAAATCCCCCCGGAAAGGGCGGCCCGCCCGGCAAAGATTTTAAATTGCCAGGGCCGGACATTGTAAACCTCGCACAGATAGGAGGCAAACACCAGAACAGGGACAAATCCCGCCATCCACAGCCCTGAAAAAAATCCGGGAGCAATTCCGTCGGCCCCCATGATCCACAGGATCAAAATCCCCAGGGCCACCACCGCGTCCCCAGCCATGAGAATCATCTGTTTTCTGATCAGACCGCCCTTTGCCGCCCCGCCCATATCCTTATCCCGCTAAGATCCGTTGGATGCCCTTTCCCCGGCATGATAGCTGTTGATATCGCCGGTGGGCATTTATGTCAAGAGAATATCCGAAGTATTTTTCCCGGCCAGGTCCCTGAACCGGTCCAGTTGCTCGGTCCGGCCCAGGACTCCCGCCATGTCCCCGGATTCCACGACAAAGTCCGGGCCCGGATTGGGGTAAAGGGTACCGCTGCGCAGGATACCGGCCAGGGTGGCCCCGGTCAGGGTTCTGATCCGGGAATCGGCAATGCTCTTTTGGGCCAGGGCTGCCGGAGCCGATGGTCATCCAGGTAAGCCGGAACAACCTTGAGCTGTTCTGGAGCTGGGAAAGGGCATGGTATTCCCCTTTCAGTCCATAGAGGGGCTCGTAAAGTTCATGGCGGATATCGTCGGTGAATTCCTGGATCCTCTCCACGGGCAGATCCAGGTGGAGCAGGGCCTGGCGGGTGAATTCCAGACCGGCTTCAAATTCGGGCTGAACCACATGGTAGATTCCCTGGTCGTGAAATTCTTTCATCTGATCCAGGGATTGGGCCCGGGCAACAATACGGAGATCCGGCTTGATTTTTTTCACAAGAACGGTGATGGCCCTTGCCACGACAACGGCAGGGGTTGTGATTAACAAAAGCCTTGCCGTTTCAATGTGGGCGGCTTCCAGGATCACGGGCTGGGCCGCATCCCCAAAAAGGACGGGGAATCCCAGGGATTTAAGCTGGTCCACCCGCCGGGAGTCAAATTCCAGGATGACAAAACCAACACCGATGCGCTGAAGCACATCCGCGATATGTTTGCCCACCCGGCCGCCCCCGGCAATCACCAGATGGTCCTTCAGGCCCTCTTCCGGCAGGTTGATGGTCTGAAAGGTATAGGGCTTGCCCCACCGGTTGCGCAGAGCGTAGAGCGGGGTGGTGAGCCCGGAGATGAAGGGGGTCAGAAACATGGTCAGAATGGTGGTGGTGAGAATGAGGGAATAAAAATCCATGGAAATGGAATTGGAGCTGATGCCCACCCGGGCCAGGACAAAGGAGAATTCTCCGATCTGGGACAGCCCCAGGGCCGTGGCCAGGGGGATGACGTTGCGGTAACCGAAGGCCCGGCTGAGGCCCCCGAATATCAGGCCCTTGCCCGCCATGACCATCACCACCAGGAAAAGAACCATCCCGTAATGTTCAAAAAGATACCGGGGATCAAAGAGCATGCCCACCGAGGTAAAAAACAAAAGGCTGAAGATGTCCCGCAACGGGATGATATCGCTCAGGGCCTGGTATCCATAGTCGGATTCGCTCAGGAGCATGCCGGCCACAAAGGCCCCAAAGGCAAAGGACAGGCCGAACAGATAGGTCCCGTAACCGATGCCCAGGCCCATGGCTACGGTGGCCAGAAGAAACAGTTCCCTTGAATTCCAGGCCGCGATCCGTTTCATGACCCAGGGCAGGAGCCGGGTGCCTAAAAGGATCATGACCAGGAGAAAAGACACCGCCTTTACCGCGGCCATGCCCAGAATCGGCAGTCCGGCCGAGGGATCATTGAGCTGGGGCAGGATGATCATCATGGGAACAACGGCCAGGTCCTGGACAATGAGCATGCCGATCATGACCCGGCTGGACAGGGTGCCGATGCGACCCTGGTTTTCGAGGGTTTTTAAGAGGACCATGGTGCTGGACAGGGAAATCAGGGCCCCGAGCCACAGGGACTGCATCCAGGACCAGCCAAAGGCAAGGCCGATGCCGATGCCCAAGGCAAGGGTCAAAATGATTTGGATGGGGGTGCCCATGAGGGCGATATTCCGCACCGGCTTTAATTCCTTAAAGGAAAATTCAAGGCCCAGGGCAAACAGGAGCAGGGCGATCCCTATTTCCGCCAGCATCTCGATTTCATGGATATCGGAAACCGTTACCCCTCCGGTATAGGGCCCCACGGCCACTCCGGCCAGGATATAGCCCAGGATCAAGGGCTGCCTGAGCCGCTGGGCCGCCAGCCCCCCTATAAAAGCCGCCATCACAAGAATGATGATATCCCCTGCAATCCCCAAAAATCTGTCTCCTCTTTATTTTGTAGTCTGATTTTTGTATCATATTTTTCTGAAATAGCGATAATATTTTTAATATTTGATTTATCCGACCCGGATGGTCTAAAATAAACAGGAAGAGTTCATTCGATACACAGATGTATTATCCGGGAGGATTATCATGAAAATCAAATATCTTATTATTTTGGCCCTTGTCTTCTGCCTTTTTGTGCCTGAACTTCAGGCCGAACCCCGGCCCGGGGTTTCCAAGGGCCAGACCGTTTATGTGCCCGCCTATTCCCATATCTATATCGGCAATAAAGAAACCCCCTATCTCCTGGCTGTTACCCTGAGTATCCGGAACATCAGCCCGTCCACCCCCATTACGGTTACCGAGGTCAGTTACCACGATACCCAGGGCAAATTACTTAAAATTTTTAAGAATCCGGTTCCTCTGGACCCCCTGGCTTCCACCCGCCATATCATCCACAGGGACGACAGGGACGGCGGGGACGGGGCCTGCTTTATCGTGAAATGGGAGGCAACGGAAAAGACCAATCCGCCCGTCATTGAA
>JAAUSZ010000306.1 GCA_012031875.1 Desulfobacula sp. | reverse complement strand
GGCCATATCGGTCCGGTCAAAAATATAGATGCATTTACCCTTCGGCATATCTGCCAGATATTCCAGCCTCTGGTTGTACCCGCCTTCCACAAAGCAGCAGGGAACGCATCCCTGATCGATGAGACCCAGCATGACGGCTTTCAGGCTCGGCCAGTAAAATTTTTCAAACTGGTCGTTTGACATGAACCCGTCAGCCCCTTGTGCAGGGGGATGAAGACCAGGGGGTTGTTGTTGGCCAAAGCCCCGCCGGCGCCGGTGCCGATCATCAGGGGGACCAGCCGCTCCATGGCCTGGATCACCTTTTCGGGCCTGCGGTAAAGATCCATCATCAAGGGGGTGGTTCCCCTGAAACTGTCGCCCAGCACGTCAAAGGGCGCCTTTGTGGCGCCGCCGGCATAAAGGGGATAACCCGCGGCCATGATCTGTCCGATATAGGGCCCCAGGGTGTTGATCCATTCAAAACTCTGTTGCCCGGCCTTTAGAAGGGCCTTGAAGGCGTCCTGGATAGGCGGGGCCCCCAGGGTGCAAAGCCAGGGGCCGGCCATGGGCAGTTCCATGGTGCCGTAAATGGGCGGGACCTGGGCCAGGGGGGCAAGGGCGCCGCAGGTCCGTGAAAGCCAGATGCGGAGCCAGTAATCCGTGGGGTCTGAAATAAAATGATCATAATCCTCGGCTTTCATGTATTCCTTTTCCACAAACTGGTAGGACAATTTCTCCTTGACCCCGTGTCCCGGCCATTTGTAGAGTTGATAATCCAGGGTCTCCAAAGCCGGTCCATACATCACCATGGGAGCGATGGCCGTGGCATCGACATCATAATCCCTTGTAAAATCAAGATAGATTTTTCCGAGGATGTTTGCATCATACATGGCTTCTTTGCCGCTGTATCCGTAGAGCATGACGGGTGCGAATATTTCCAGCGGCACCACGGGCACCCGGTCCGGCGTTTTTTCAATTGGACGGCATCCTTTATCAGCCCGCAACGGTATTGATAGGCCTTTTTCGCCTCATCATTCTGAAATGCGACCCCTTCACCGGAGGCCCATCTGTCCAAAAACGCCCCTTGCTTATCATTTGAAATGTCTTTGATGTCTGTCATAATTTTTCCTTTCCTTGGCTTGCCGCATTAAATATCAAATTGATCCGCTGATCCAGCTTTTACAGAGACTGATCCCGGCCACGGCGTCTGTGACAAAGGCATCCGCGCCCACGTATCTGCAGATCTGTTCATCCATCTGCCCGCCGCCGATAATGACCTTTACGCTATCACGAATCCCTTCCTGTTCCAATCTTTCCACCACATTTTTCATGGGGTCGAAGGCCAGGGTCAGAAGCCCGCTCAAACCGATGATCTGGGCCTTGAAGGCTTTTGCCTCGGATAGGATCCGGTCTATGGGGACATCCACGCCCAGATCCCTGACTTCAAACCCGTTCAGGGTCATGAGGGTGCTGATGATATTTTTCCCGATATCATGGATATCCCCTTCAACGGTGGCGATCAGTATCCTGCCGGTTTTCTTTTCCACGGTTCCGGCCCCTGATTCATCCAGATAGGGTTTGATGATTTCCATGGCGGTTTTCATCATATCCCCGGACATGACCAGCTCGGGAATGAAATAAATGCCTTTTTCAAACCGCTTGCCCACCTCGGCCATGGCGTCCTGGTAGGCTGTGAAAACGTCCATGGCATTGGTCTTTGATTCCAAAAGCTGCCGGGTCATGGCCAACGCCTTGTCTTCTTCCATGTCAACAATCGCCTGGGTTAATAGTTCTGTGTCTTTCATCAAGGTTGCTCCTTTTGTAGTGTTATCGGTTCCTCAAAAAAATATGGACGGGTTCAGGCGCCGATCCTCCCGGACCGGTACGCTTTATTGAAATTCATGCAATACCTGTCTTTGCCCATGAGCATTTCAGCCGCCAGGAGGGTTCCCGTCAGATCCTTGTCACACGGGTCTGCAATGGCGCTGTCCATGCCCGCCGCAATGCACATGGCCAGAAACGTGCGGTTGATGATTTTCCTTAACGGCATGCCGAAGGATATATTGCTCAATCCGCTGGTGATATGGACCATGGGAAAGGCCGCCTTGATTTTCCGGATGGTTTCAAAGGCGATAACGGCATTACCGGTTCCTGTGGAAATGGCCGTGACCAGAGGATCGATCAGCAGTTGATCCTGGGTGAGCCCGCCGTCCAAGGCCAGGTTGACGAGCCTTTGGATAATGTCCATGCGCCCGTCGCTGGTTTCCGGGATGCCCTGGGCGTCATCCAAAGCCAGGATGATCAGGTTGGTCTTATGGCTCAAGGCAAGGGGCAGAACGCCCTCGATCCTTGTCTTTTCCCCGGACACGGAATTGATGAGAGGTGTGTTCTCCGCTATGTCAAGACAGGCTTTCAACGCTTCGGGATTGGCGCTGTCCAGGCAGACCGGCAGATCGCAGGCGGCCTGCACGTTTTCCAGGAGCCAGACCAGGTCGCCCGGCTCCCGTCCCGGCGGGGTCCCGGCATTGATGTCGATATAGGTGCTGCCGGCCTTTGCCTGTTCCTCCGCCAACTGTCTTATGAAGGCATTGTCCCGGTCCTGGATGGCTTTTGCCACCGCCTTCCGGGTTCCGTTGATTTTTTCTCCGATGATGATCATTTTGTATCCCCCCGACCCGTTTTGAAGTGCTGATATAAGGGCCCTTTTTATAAATTAGGGTTGCTATTCTTTTATATTCTGCTATAGTCTTACAGTCTTATAGATGAATGTCAAGAAAAATATCGGGCCGCTTTAAGATCGTAAATATGGCCTGACCCCTTGCAATGGGCCGATTATTTGACCATAATCCGCACCGGAACAAAGGAATAGCGTGAGGGAAATTAAGAAATGACAGACCGTTTGCCGGCAACACCGGAGCCTGTTGCCCTTTTTCATGAAGATGAGAAGATAGACAAAAAAAATTATGTTCCGGCCTATGTCCAACTGGCCCAAATACTGCGGCAGCGTATTGCGACCAATGCCTACGGACCCGGCGCCCGCCTTCCTTCGGAATCGGTTATTGCCAAAAATTTCGGCATCAGCGCCATGACGGCCCGCCAGGCCATCGGCATCCTTCACGAGGAAGGACTCATAGACCGGATCCAGGGAAGCGGCACCTTTGTAAGGCAGTTGCAGTTCACGTCCAGCAGTTTCGGGCTGGATTCCTTACGCCGGGTGTTCATGAAAAAGGACCGGCTTGAATCCGGCATCATCAATGCAAGCGTCAGTCCTGCATCCGAAGATCTTGCCGTCATCCTGCAGCTTGGAGCCGGAAGCAGCGTCATTGTTGTCGAACGCTTGATTCTCTTAAACAAAAAGCCCATCATTTTTCACACCAGTTATGCCCGGGCCGACGCCGAATCCCCTTTTGTGGAGACCATGCTGGATACGGACGTGCTGACGGGCCTGTTGCTTGAAAATAATATTTTCAGTTTTAAAAAAGCAGAGCTGCAGCTTCTGCCGGAATCCCTGAACCAGAGGGAAGCCGGGTTCCTGCAACTGGAACAAGGAAAAAATGTTTTTAAACTGACACATACGTATTTTGCCGCTGACAATTTGCCGTCGGCATATGGATGGTTTCTGATCGCACCGGAGCAGATGCCGCTGATCTGCCGGATGGGGGTATGGAATGAATGAACTGCGTTTTGATGAACCCGTCAAGATCGATACCCGGCAGGGCGGCCGGCTCATGGAGCTGATCGCGGATCTCAGGGAAGAGCCGGCTTTGCTTGAGGTCAAGAATATGCTGGCTTCGGGATGGAACCCCACCGATGTCATGGAATACTGCCTTCAGGCCATGCGGGAAGTCGGCAAACGATTTGAGTCCGGCCGCTATTTCATCTCGGGTTTGATCATGGCGGGTGAGCTGATGCGCAGGGCAAACGAATTGCTCAAGGCCAGCCTTGTTCAGAAACAGGCCGGATCAACACCGGGAGCCATCCTCCTGGGCACCGTCAGCGGGGATATCCACAATCTCGGGAAAAATTTGTTTGCCATCCTGGTCCGGTGCGAAGGCTATCATGTGGAAGACCTCGGGGTGGATGTCGGCCCGGAACGGTTTCTTGAAGCCGCCGTCAACATCCGGCCCGGCCTCATCGGCCTGAGCTGTATGCTGACCTCGGCCCTGCCGGAACTGAAAGCCACCGTGGAACTGCTTCATGAGCATTCCGCAGAACACGGGGCCCTGGTCATGATCGGGGGAAATTGTATTGATCAGCACATTCTTGTCTATTCAACTGCGGATTATTGGGCAAAGGATGCGATCCAGGGTATCCGGATCTGCAGCCAGGTCCTGGCCAAGGCATGACCCGGATCAGAAATCAAGATTTGCCACAAAGGCCGTGTTGAATTCCGGCAAGGCGGCCAGCTCCACATAAACCATTCCGCCGAGGCGGCTTTCCAGGAGCCGTCTCTTTTTTACGTCCGTCAGCAGAAGGGCCGCGCCCTCAATGGACGTATTGCCGCAAAAGACAATTTTGTCGGCAGTGTGGGCCGGCAGCAGTTTAATGGCCTCCAGGTTAAAGGGATTCAGATAATTTCCGAATCCGCCGGCCAGGTAGATCCGGTCAAGGCCTTGGCCGTCTATTCCCCCTTTTTCAGAATCATGTCAATGCCTGTTCTGACAGCGCCTTTGGCGAGCTGGAGCTGCCTGATATCCTTCTGGGTCAGATAAACCCCTTCTCCGTATTCGATGACAGGCTGCCCATCCATATTTTTGCCGTAGGGTCCCAGGGTTT
>JAAUSZ010000077.1 GCA_012031875.1 Desulfobacula sp. | reverse complement strand
TCAGGGAAACAGACCGTCTGAAAAATATCGTGAATGATATCCGGTTGTTTTCAAAACCCCATACCGGCAATGCCGTTGAAATAAAAAATGGCAGACATGATTGAGGAAACCGTCCGGCTGTTTTTAAACGACCCGGAATGGAAACCGTCCATTCATCTTCAGATGAACCTTGACAAAGAGGCTACCATCCTGTTTGACCCAGCCCATTTTACCCAGATTCTATGGAATCTTTTAAAAAATGCAGTTCAAGCCATTCAAGACGAAGGTGAGATCACCATCACACTTAAGTCCTCACGGACGGACAAGGTCTATCTCACCATCAAGGATACGGGTATGGGAATCCTTCCAAAAGACCATCATCATATTTTTGATCCCTTCTTCACCACCAAGCCGGAAGGAACCGGCCTCGGACTTTCCATCCTTCACCGGTTGATTGATGCAAACAACGGGATGATTGATTTTGAATCAAGCCCTGGAAAGGGAACGGTTTTTACCGTTGTTTTCAGCAGAATGCCGGTGCGGGGAAAATAACAAAATCTTGACTTTTTCATGGAAACTAAGCTATCTATTCTTTTTTTTATCAGCATGAAGATTAACCGACCTGCAGATGCAGTCAAAATATGAAGGCAAGAATAAATGGATAAAGAAAGCAATCTGATACAGCTTAGAAAAGAAAAAATTACAGACCTGAAAACCAGCGGAATTAATCTCTATCCAAATGATTTTAAACCTTCTTGTTCGATAAAAGTGCTTAAAAAAGCCATCGAAGACCATCCCGAAACTTTAGGCGAGGGCGGAACTGAGTTTGATATGGCCGGAAGAATGATGGCCGTCAATATCATGGGAAAATCTTCTTTTATCAGATTCAAGGAAGGGCCTGAGCAGCTTCAGGTCTATTTGCAGAAAAATCTCCTGGGGGAAGAGACCTATGCGTTGTTTAAAAAACTTGATATCGGTGATTTTATCGGGGTGAAAGGCCCGCTGTTCCAGACAAAGACAGGAGAGTGGACGCTTTTGGCAAAAGAATTCAGGTTATTGTCGAAAGCCGTCAGGCCGCTTCCTGAGAAATTTCACGGCATCAAAGATCCTGAAAAAAGATACCGGCAGCGCTATCTTGATCTGATCATGAATGAGGATACCCAAAATATTTTTATCAAAAGAAGTCTGATTATTTCCGCCATGAGACATTTTTTTGAAGAAAAAGGATTCATGGAGGTTGAAACCCCAATGATGCAGCCGCTCCCGGGCGGAGCCGAGGCCACACCCTTTAAAACCTGGCACAATGCACTGGGCATGGAGCTTTTTTTACGGATTGCGCCTGAGTTATATCTGAAACGGCTGGTGGTGGGCGGGTTTGAAAAAGTATTTGAGATTAACCGGAATTTCCGGAATGAGGGGGTGTCCACCCGGCATAACCCTGAATTCACCATGGTTGAATTCTACCAGGCCTATGCCGACTATGAAATGCTCATGGATTTGACCGAGGAGATGTTTGAAACCATTGCCCAAAAGATATCCGGATCAACCGCCATCGAGTATCAGGGTCACACCATTCACTTGAATAAAGGATGGCAACGGATTTCCATGATGGACTCCCTGGAGCGGATCGGCGGGGTTGACGGGGCTGTCCTGAATGATCCGGAGGCGCTTCTGAAGCTGGCCCGGGAAAACAATATTCAGATTTCTAAAAAAGACGGCACAGGCAAGGTGCTGACCAAACTGTTTGATGCCCTTGTTGAGCCCAAGCTGATTCAGCCTACATTTATCACGGGGTATCCTGTGGAAGTGTCTCCCTTATCCCGGAAAAACGATCTGAAAACAGAATTAACCGACCGGTTTGAATTATTCATTGCAGGCAGGGAAATCGCCAACGGCTTTTCGGAAATCAATGACCCCGAAGACCAGTACCAGCGTTTCCTGATGCAGGTCCGGCAAAGGGATGAGGGCAATTCCGAGGCCCATATCATGGATTCCGAATATGTGGAAGCGCTGGAATACGGCATGCCGCCCACGGCCGGAGAGGGTATCGGCATTGACAGGCTTGTCATGCTCCTGACGGATTCGCCTTCCATAAGAGAGGTCATCCTTTTCCCCATATGAAAAAAATATCCGAATAAATGGCCTTTGAATTTTTCATAGCCGGAAGATATCTTAAGGCAAAACGAAAAGAAGGGTTCATCTCCCTGATCACGCTTTTATCCATTGCCGGTGTTGCTGTCGGGGTCATGGCCCTGGTGGTCGTCATTGCCGTCATGAGCGGGGCCGAGACGGATTTTCGAAAGCGGATTCTCGGGCTGGAGCCCCATATCCTGGTCATGAATTATTCCGGTAAATTTGACGGGTATTCCGACATCATCGCTGATGTGAGCAAGAATGAGCAGGTTCTGGGAGCCTCACCCATTTTATTTGCCCAGGCCATGATCCGGTCCAGTCATTCTTTTCAGGGATCATGGTCCGGGGCATTGACCCTGAAAACAGCTTCAGCCTGATAAAAGGGTTCGGACCGGAAGAGCTGAAAAAAGTATTGGGAAAGGACCCTGCCGACAGCAGTTTTCCCGGCATCATCCTCGGCAAGGATCTTGCCAATTCAATCGGAGTCATTTCCGGTGATAAAATCATCCTCATGTCCCCCAACGGCATTGTGTCCCCCATGGGGAATATCCCCTCCATGAAACGGTTTGTTGTAACCGACACCTTTGATTCCGGCATGTACGAATATGACAGCGCCCTGGCCTATATTGATTTAAAGGAGGCCCAGCAGCTTGCCGGCTCAAAGGACCAGATCTCGGCGGTCGGTATCTGGATTAATGATGTATTTGATGTCAAAACCGTCAAATCCGGCCTGTCCGACATTTTTCGCTATCCGTTCTACATGAGGGACTGGATGGAGATCAACAAAAGCCTTTTTTCAGCTTTAAAGCTGGAAAAGACGGCCATGTTCATCATATTGACGCTGATCATCCTTGTTGCCGCCTTTAATATTGCCAGCGCCTTGATCATGATGGTGATGGAAAAAACCAAGGACATCGCCGTGCTGAAAACCATGGGGGCCACCCATAAAACCATCCGGAGAATCTTTATGATTCAGGGCATGATTGTCGGGTCCTTCGGCACCTTCCTTGGAACGGTTTCCGGGATTATTGTCTGTTATTTTCTTAAAAAATATGATTTTATTCAATTGCCCGACGCGTATCCCTTTTCCACACTCCCGGTGCAGCTTGAGTACGGGGATGTTCTGGCCATAGCCGGCAGCGCCCTGCTGATCTGTTTTCTGTCAACCCTTTATCCCTCCCATAAGGCATCAACCATGGACCCGGTAGAGGCCTTGCGATATGGATAATCCAACCCGGCCCCTCATGTCTCTTCAATCGATTTCAAAACATTTCCGCTCCGCGTCGTCGGAAATTGAAATTTTGAATGACGCCGCTTTTGATATTTATAAGGGAGAAACCATCGCCATTGTGGGTTCATCCGGCATTGGAAAGTCTACCCTCTTGAATCTCATCGGAACCATTGATAAACCGGATTCCGGAAAGATTCTATTCAACGGCGACGAACTGTCCTCGTATAATAACGAGAAACTTGCCGGTTTCAGAAATTTGAAAATCGGTTTTGTATTTCAGTTTCACTATTTGCTGCAAGGCTTTTCAGCCCTGGAAAATGTCATGATACCAGGCCTGATTGCCAATAAAAATAAAAAAACTATTGAACATCTGGCTATAAATATGCTTGAAAGAGTAGGGCTTTCTTTGCGGCTCAGGCACCGGGTTGAAGATCTCTCAGGAGGAGAACAGCAGCGGGTGGCCCTGGCAAGGGCCCTGGTGATGGATCCCGAGATACTTCTGGCGGATGAGCCCACGGGGAACCTGGATCAGAAAAACGGCCGCAGCGTGCATGGTTTGATTCAAGAATTGAATGAGGAGCTTGGGATGACGGTGATTGTTGTTACCCATAACAATGAGCTTGCCGGCATAATGAAAAGAAGCGTGACCCTAAGAGACGGAAAAATAATTCCTGTAAATTAGAAAGAGACTAAGGAAAAAATTATGAATACATTTTTTTAAAAAAGGCCCTTACCTTCTCTGTTGTGTTTTTTTTACTGGCTGCCTGCAATCTTTTTGCAGACACAAATGTGAAAATAGCAATTTTCCCCTTTTCAATTTCAGCAAGCAAGCCCGATCAGCAGGTCCAGGGAAAAATTAAACAGATGGTATCTGAAAACCTTAAGAAGGAAGGGGCCACCGTCATTTTTCCTGAAGCTCAACCGGATATCAATGACTGGGACATTTCCCGGCTCAAAACCTACGGCATCCAGGCCGGGGTGGATTATATTCTGACAGGCTCAATATTTATGGCAGGAGAAGCCGTCAGTATCGATTCAAAACTGATCAATATTTATGACCAGAACAATTCCATGACTCTTTTTGCTGAGGCAAAGAATTTTGAGAGCCTTTTTTCATCTGTGGCGCAGTTCAGCAAAGAAATCATTGGTGAATTATACCATAAACAAATCATCACGGATATTGCTGTTGCGGGTAACAAGAGAATAGAAAATGATGCCGTCCTTAGAATTCTGGATACCCATAAGGGGGACATTCTCAAACCGGAAAACATTTCAAAGGATCTTAAAAAGATTTATGACATGGGATATTTTGATGATGTCCTGGTGGAGAAACAATCCCATGATACCGGTGTGAAAATAGTGTTTAAGGTGACGGAAAAGCCCAGTATACGTGAAATCCGGTTCAGAAAGAACAAGGTCTATGAAACCGAAGAACTCATGGAAAGCATTAATATCAAAACAGGTTCCATTTTAAACGTTCACACCCTGAATTCAAATGTGGACCGGCTCAGATTGCTCTATACGGAAAAAAATTATCATAATTGTTCAATTAACTATGAAATCATCCCTCTTGAACATTCCCAGGCCGATATCCTTTTCACCATTGAAGAAGGAGAAAAAATCCGGGTTGAAAAAATCAGTTTTGAAGGCAATGCCTATTTTTCCGAGAAAAAATTGAAAAAAGCCATGGATACTTCTGAAAAAGGATGGTTTTCCTTTTTTACCTCTTCAGGAGACCTGAACGAAACCGAAGTTAAAAACGATGCCGTAAAAATTGAATCCCTGTATAAGAACAACGGATTCATTGATGCAAAAGTATCTGACCCGGATGTCCAGATCGGCGAGGAATACATTTCCATTCATTTCAAGATAGAAGAAGGCGCCCAGTATAAAATCAAAACCATAAATCTTTCCGGCGACCTGATCCTTACAAAAGAAGAGCTGTTGAAAAAAATCAAATCCAAAGAAGGAGAGTTGTATAACCGGGAAGAAATCAGAAATGATATGACGGCTATTTCCGATTTTTATTCACAAAACGGGTTTGCCAATGTCCATATCAATCCCCTGATTGATAAAAACGAGGGGGACCACCTGATGACCGTGGACTATTCCATTAATAAGGGGGAACCTGTATATTTCAGAAATGTAAAGATCAGCGGCAATTCAAAGACACGGGACAAGGTGATCAGAAGAGAGTTAAAGGTGGTGGAGCAGGATTTGTATAACAAGGAAAACATTGAGAAAAGTTTTAAAAACCTGAATCGGCTGGATTATTTTGCTGAAATCGAGGTGACCCCTGTTAAGACCGAAGAAGAAAACCTGATGGATCTGAATGTGAAGGTAGCTGACAAAGACACCGGGACTTTTTCCTTCGGCGGCGGGTTCAGCAGTGAAGACGGACCCTTTGGAATGGTGTCGCTTCAGGAGAGAAACCTGTTTGGAAGGGGTCAGACCGGGAAGATCTCTGCCAAGGTGTCTGGTTCTTCAGCGCTTTATGACATCAGCTTTTTTGAGCCTTATATCCTTGACAGCCGGGTTTCAGGCGGATTCAGCCTTTATAAGGAGGACAAGGAATATGAGTATTATGACAAAGAAGCCATTGGTATGACCCTGATGCTGGGCTATAAGCTTTTTGATTATACAAAAATCGGAATCAATTATAATATCGAGGATTTTACCATTGCAGACGTAGAATCCGCTAATACCAACATGACCCCCGGTTCCTTTCTGACCAGCAGCATCAAACCCTATATTGTCTATGATTCCAGAAATGATATCTTCCTTCCCACCGAAGGGTTCAAGCACTCATTATCCGTTGAATATGCCGGAGAATTCCTGGGGGGTGAGATAGACTATACCAAATATCTTGCTGAGACCGGGGCGTATTTCCCTCTTTTCTGGAAATTTACCGGGGCCCTGCACGCGGAAGGCGGATATCTGGATGACCGGTCCGGCGACAGAATCAATATTGATTATGCCATGTTCTATCTGGGCGGGATGAACTCCATCCGGGGGTTTGATAAATTTGATATCAGCGGGATGCGTTCCGGAGATACCAAAGAAAGAGGTGGTGAAAAATATGTTCAGTTTAATGCGGAAATCACCTTTCCGCTGACGGAAAAATATAAACTTGCAGGCGTATTCTTTTATGACCGGGGGGATGTCTACAGGACCAGTGAAAGTATTGATCTTGCAGACCAGTTTTCCAGTATCGGTACCGGTATCCGGTGGAATTCCCCCCTGGGTCCGTTGCGGATTGAATACGGCTGGGTAATTGATGGAAAAAACATAAAAGACACCGGCGAGGGCGAATTTGCTTTTTCCGTCGGGGCTTCTTTTTAAATTATTTACATTTGGAGGTTTTGATGAAAAAAATTGTATTCACCGTATCCGTGCTCTATCTTTTCCTTATCTTTGTTCCTGCTGCCTTCAGTGCAGACGCAACCAAAATAGGAATTTTTGATTTTCAGAAAATATTGTCCGAATCCAGTACCGGCAAACTGACTCAAAAACAGCTCACGGATAAGGGGAATGAACTTCAGGGGAAATTAAAGACTGAAAAAGATAAGCTTGACGAAATGAATAAGGCCTACGAAAGGGAAAAGCTGGTTTTAAGCCCGGAAAAACAGGGTGAAAAGGAAAAAGACTTCCGAGCCAGCGTCAATGAATTCAAAAAAATGCAGGACGATTTTGCAAGGGAGTTCAAGCAACTGGAAGTTCAATCCTTGAATAAAATCCAGGAAGAAGTGGTTTTAATTATTAATGATATCGGCAAAGAAGGCGGATACACCCTGATCCTTGAAAAAAAAGCAGGAGGAGTTCTGTATTCTCCGGAAAAGCTGGATATCACAGACGAGATCATCAAAAATATAATTCAAAAGCCGCAAAAACCAATTAAGCTTCGGTGTATGGAACTATCGGCCCATAAGATTGCCGGCATCATCAATGCCAAGGTCATCGGTGATGCGGAGTTTATGATCATGGGAGTCTCGTCCTTTGATGAGTCGGGCTCCCATGATATCACCTTTGCCGGAGACGCCGCCTATTTGAACCGCCTTGACCGGACAAAGGCGGGGGCGGTCATTGTTCCCGAAGGGTACCAGCCTGACAGGACCCCATGGGACGGCCCCGTTCTGCTAAAGACTGCTCATCCCAAGCTGTCCTTTTTTAAACTGGTCTCCCTGTTCCACCCTGAGAAAAAGGTGGCCTCCTTTATTCATCCCGGGGCCCATATCGGGCAATTCACCGAATTGGGCAAAAATCCGGTTATTGAAGCCCACGTATATATCGGCAACCATGTCCGGATCGGGGAAAATGTCCGACTCATGCCCGGCGTCTATATCGGGGATGATGTGGTCATCGGGGATGACACCCTCATTGAGCCCAATGTCACCCTATTTGACAAAACAAGGGTCGGCCGGGGGGTGATTATTCATTCCGGAACCGTCATCGGCTCTGATGGATTCGGGTTTGCACAGGACAGGGACGAACACCGGAAGCTCATCCATACGGGGTATGTGTCCATCGGCGACAAGGCTGAAATCGGCGCATGCAACACCATAGACAGGGGAACCTTAGGGATCACGGTGATCGGCAACGGGGTTAAAACAGACAACCTCGTTCATATTGCCCATAATGTTAAAATCGGTGATCATTCCCTCATTGTCGCCCAGGTCGGGATCGCGGGAAGCACCGTTGTCGGCCGGAATGTCATCATTGCGGGCAAAGCCGGTATTTCAGGCCATATCAAAATAGGGGACGGCGCGATAGTAGGCCCCTATTCCGGTGTTCACAGCGATGTGGGTGAAAAAGAGATCGTTTCCGGGATTCCCCATATGCCGCATCCCCTTTGGCGAAAGGTGGTCGGCATCATGGCAAGGCTGCCGGAGATGAGAAAAACCCTTTTTTCTTTTGAAAAAAGGCTGAAAGAACTTGAGAACATGAACAAGCAAAGAGAGCAAAAATGACCATTCACCCCACTGCGATCATCGATCCTTCTGCTGAAATAGCCGGTAATGTCACCATTGGCCCCTATGCCATCATCAAATCAGATACCGTCATCGGTTCCGGAACCACCATCGGGCCCTATACGACCATTGACCAATATGTGACAGTCGGGGAAAACTGTCAGATTTTTCAATATGCATCCATTGGAGGCGCACCCCAGGACCTGAAATTTCACGGGGAAAAAACATATTTAAAAATCGGCAGGGGATCCATTATCCGGGAATTTGTGACCATTAACCGGGGCACTGAAAACGGCGGCGGGGTCACGGAAGTCGGTGAGGAAAACTACCTCATGGCCTATACCCATATCGCCCACGATTGCAAGACCGGAAAACAGGTCATCCTGGCCAACAATTCCACCCTGGCGGGCCATATTACCATTGGAGACAATGTCAGTGTCGGCGGGCTGGTGGCCATCCATCAATTTGTTCAGATCGGGGATTTCGCCTATATCGGCGGAAAATCCGCGGTTGTTAAAGACATCCCCCCTTATGTCATTGCCGCAGGAGACCGGGCAACCCTGCATGGCCTTAATAATGTCGGACTACAGCGGCATCGATTTTCAAAGGCAACCCTTTCGCAGCTTAAAAAAGCCTACCGGATTTTTTTCAGGATCGGATTAACGGTCAAACAGGCATCGGAGCGGGTGAAAGCAGAGGTGGACATGATCCCTGAAGTCAAAAAATTTATGAATTTTATTATCGAATCCAACAGGGGAGTAACACGATAAACAATGAATATCGGCCTGATTGCCGGAGGCGGACAGTTTCCCCTGCTGTTTTCAAAAAAGGCCGTTGAAAAAGGGTATCAGGTTTTTGCGGCCGGGTTCAACTCGGAAACAGATCCCTTGCTTGCCGGATATGTTGAGGAACTTAAATGGTTTTACCTGGGGCAGGTGACCAAGCTCATCCGGTATTTCAAGCAGCAGAACATTTCCCAGGCCGTCATGCTCGGCAGTATCAAAAAGACAAATATTTTTAAAGACATCCGCCCGGATTTTAAAGCCCTTACCTTTATTGCAACAACCGCCCGGACCCATGATGATTCCATTTTAACGTCTTTTGCAGACCTGCTCTTAAAAGAAGGCATTGAAATCTTGCCGTCCACCTTTCTTTTGCCGGAACTCCTCTGCCCCAGGGGATGCTGGACAAAAAGAAAACCCAGCAAGGCCGAACAAAGGGAAATCATGGAGGGCTGGCGCCTTGCAAAGGAAATCGGGAAGCTGGATATCGGCCAGTGCCTGGTCATCGGCAATGGAACCGTCCTTGCCGTTGAAGCCATCGAGGGAACGGACGCGGCCATCAAAAGAGGCGGCCTTTTGTCCCGGAATCACGGCTGTATAGTGATCAAACTCTCCAAACCGGCCCAGGATTTAAGATTTGACCTTCCTTCGTCGGGCTGCCAGACCATTATGACCATGCATGAGGCCGGAGCCGGCATCCTTGTTCTTGAGGCGGGAAAATCCATCAGCTTTGACCGAGAAGAAATGATCGCCCTTGCAGATCAATATGATATATCCATTCTCGGATATACGGATGAAGACATAAAATGAATCTTCCTGTAAGTTTAAAACACATCATGGTCCTGACCGGCGAACCCTCGGGGGATTTCCATGCAGGCCGTCTCATAGGGGAAATAAAACAAAGGGAGAACCGCGTCTATTTCTCCGGCATCGGCGGCCCCATGCTCAAAAAACAGGGGGTGGATCTCTTTTATGACATTGAAAATCTTTCAGCCATGGGAATTACCGAAGTGCTGATGCAATTCAGGCATATTAAGAAAGCCTTTGATCTTTTCAGGGAAAAACTCCATTCCCATCTGCCGGACCTCATCATCCTTGTGGATTACCCCGGATTCAACCTGAGGGCGGCCGGATATGTGAAAACGCATTATCCTGTCAAGATTTTATATTATATTACTCCCAAGGTATGGGCCTGGAAAAAATCCAGGCTGTTCAAGATTAAGAAATATACGGATCATGCCGCACTGATCTTCCCGTTTGAAGAAAAATTATTCAAAAAAGCCGGAATCCCCTCCACCTATGTTGGAAATCCCCTGGTGGACGAGTATCCGGAACATCTTTCCCAATCATTTTTACGATCAAGGCCTTTATCCCCCGGTTTAAATGCGCCCATCCTCATCGGGCTTCTTCCAGGCTCAAGAAGCGCTGAAATTAAAAATCTTTTGGAGATCATGATTCAATCCGCCTGCCTGATTCACCAAAAACAGGATCAGGTCCGGTTTCTTGTGTCTCAGGCCCCATCCGTGAAAAGGGAATGGCTGGAAGAGCCCATCCAAAAATCCGGGAGCCCCCAACTCTTTGACATTGTTGAGGGACCTGTCCGGGAAATTTTCACTCGATCCGCTATGGTGATTGCAGCTTCCGGAACCGTAACGCTTGAGGCGGCCCTTTTGTGCATCCCGACCCTCTTGATTTATAAAATGGCAAGACTGAGCTTTTGGGCTGCAACACTGCTGGTTAAAGTAAAATATGCCGGCCTTGCAAATTTGATTGCCAATGAAGAAATCATGCCGGAGCTTCTCCAGGATCATGCGAATCCTGGGGAAATAAGCGAAAAGGCCTTGTATATGCTCAGCCATGCACAAGATTATCAGACCCGGCTGGGCCGGGTAAGAAAAAAGCTCGGGAGAAAAGGGGCTGCAAAAAATGCAGCTGGTATCGCCGGCCAGCTTCTCAGAGAATCCCGTCCCGGATAATCAATTTGACAAAATTACCGGAATTTTATTAGAGTGAGTCCGTTTAAACAAAATTACCGGTTGTTTTTATGCATAAGGAAAATTTTTAAATTTGATGACATTTGAAATTATTCTTCTGGTCATATGCCTCCTGTTGTCGGGATTTTTTTCAGCTTCCGAAACAGCCCTCTTTTCCATCAGCAAGGTGAAGGCCCTTCATATCGCCAAGGACGGCTCAGGGAGCGGCCGATTGATATTGAGCATGAAAGAAGAGTCCCACAAGCTTTTAACGACCATCCTGATCGGTAATAACCTGGTGAACATCGGGGCCTCATCCATTGCCACCTCCATTGCTATTTCCCGGTTTGAGTCCAATGCCGTCGGTATTGCAACCGGTGTCATGACCATGATTATTCTGATTTTCGGTGAAATTTTCCCCAAATCATTTGCCAATCATAATAACCTTTTCGTTGCCAGGATTGTTGTTTATCCTCTTTTCTGGCTTTCAAAACTGTTTTTCCCATTGATTTTTATTTTGAATTTCATCCCCAGACTCCATGGAAAAGCAGACCCCCGCCACGGAGCGGTTACGGAAGATGAACTCCTGACCATGGTGGAGGTGGTTGAAGAAGACGGGGAGATCAATGAAGCCGAAAAACAGTTTATCACCAAAATATTTGAATTTGATGATACCTCATGCTCAGAGATCATGACCCCCAGAGCCGATATGTTTGTGATCGACATATCCGAGACCGTGGATATCTCAAAAATTCTTTTGACCGGGTTTTCACGAATTCCGGTTATCGAGGACAGTATTGATAATGTCATCGGGATCTTGCATGTCAAAGACCTGTTTGCAAGCTTTCAAAAGGTTTGTACATCAAATTTCCAGACCCCCCTGGATATCAAACCGATTTTAAAAAAACCCTATTTTATTCCTGAATCTAAAAAACTGGATTCCCTGTTGCAGGATTTTAAACGGAATAAGAACCATCTGGCCGTTGTGGTGGATGAGCATGGGGGGGTGGCCGGTATTGTTTCCCTTGAGGATGTGCTGGAAGAGATTGTCGGTGAAATCATAGATGAAACAGACAGAATGACGCCGGATATTATCCGGCTCAAGGACAATAAATGGCTGATCACCGGGAGAATCAACATCTATGACCTGAATGAAGAGATCGATATGGGGATACCGGAATCCAATACCTATGATACCTTTTCCGGATTTTTCCTGGAACAGATCGGCAGGATCCCCCAGTCGGGGGAATCCATTGTCTTTGACAAATGGACGGCAACCGTCAAAGATATGGACGGCAACCGGATACAAAGCTTTATCCTGAAAAAGGAAGTTTCCTGAATTCATAAAGAAATCAAAAATGACAGAAGATGACTTAAAAAACCTGAGAATTCAGATCGATGATATTGATTCAAAAATTTTAGGCTTGATCAACCAGCGCCTTGAAATCGGTAAAAAGGTCGGTATGATCAAGAAGGAAACCGGCAGCCGGATCATAGACCGGACAAGGGAAAGGGATGTCATTGAAAAATTATCAAAAATGAATCAGGGACCCGCGGATAAACAATTATTAAACTATTTTTTTAATGTTATCATTACCGCCACCCGGGACATCCAAAAACCGAAAACCATTTCCTTTCTCGGCCCGGAAGCCGGTTATTCGCACATTGCCGCATTGAACCACTTCCGGTACTCCGGAAAATTCGTGGAACAGCCCAACCTTTATGAAATCTTCCGGGAAGTGGAAAAAAGCGAAAGCCATTTCGGCGTGGTTCCCGTTGAAAATTCCATTGAAGGAGCGGTTGCCCACACCCTGGACTTGTTCGCCGATTTTGATCTGAACATCTGTGCGGAACATTATGAAGCCGTTTCCCATGATTTGTTATCCATCACCGGGGAGCCAAGGATGTTCAAAAAATCTGTTCCCATCCCCAGGCCCTGGCCCAGTGCAAATCCTGGATTAAAAAGAAATTCGGCCGGGCCCGGGTGATTGAGACCAGCAGCACCTCAAAAGCCGCCCTTATGGCGAGTGAAGACAAAACCATGGCGGCCATTGCCAGCAAACAGGCCGCCCATATCTATGCCCTTCAAACCGTAGAATCAAAAATAGAGGATGTTTCCGGAAATATCACCCGATTCCTTGTGATCGGGAAAGAGATGTCCGAGCCCAGCGGAAATGATAAAACATCCATCATGTTCGCGGTTTCCCATGTTCCGGGAGCGTTGTTTAAGGCATTGGCGCCCATTGACAGGGCAGGGCTCAATATGCTGAAGCTTGAATCCAGGCCCACCCGCCATGAAAACTGGAGTTATTATTTTTTTCTGGATATTGAGGGCCATCAACAGGATCAAAGGGTGGTTGAAACCATAAAGGAAATAAAACAATATTCCCTGTTGCTGAAAATTCTCGGATCCTATCCCGTATTTATCAAAGAAGACTATGACGCATGATCGATTCCTTGACACAGGTTTATGCTGTTTTCGGAAATCCTGTACGGCACTCCAAAAGCCCGATTATTCATAATTTTGCCTTCCGGTATTATGACCTGAATGCCGTATACCTTGCCTTTGAGCCCGGGGGAATAGGCAAAAGCATGGAGGCGATCAGAACCTTAAATATAAAAGGGGCTTCCATCACCCTGCCGTTCAAAGAATCCATCATGGACCACCTGGACTGGATAGATGAGGATGCCGAGGCCCTTGGCGCAGTCAATACCGTTGTGAATAAAGAGGGCCGGCTTCACGGATTCAACACGGATTACAGGGCCGCGGTCGAACCCTTAAAGCCCTTTGGCATCCAGGGGAAAAGGTCTGTATCCTGGGCGCGGGGGGGGCTGCTCAGGCCGTGGCATACGGGATTTCCAAGGAGAACGGACGGCTGGTGATCGTCAATCGAAACACAAAAAAAGGACAAGCCCTGGCTGAAAAATACAGGGCGGATTTTTTTCCTTTAGATGATAAGGACGGTTTGCTTAAAATCCAGCCGGATATCCTGATCAACACCACACCTGTCGGCATGAGCCCCAAGGTTTCAGATCTGTCTTTTCCTCTGGAGCCCCTGGGACCTGAAACCCTGGTGATGGATATAATTTACACCCCATTAAAAACAAGGCTCCTGCTTGGGGCCCAATCAAAAGGATGCCGGACCATAGACGGCCTTGCCATGTTTTTGCACCAGGGCGCCCATCAATTCAGACTATGGACCGGGATCAGCCCGGACATCGAACTCATGCGAAAAGCCGTGTTAAAGGATGAAACCCTATAAATGAAAATGATCATTCCCAAAATAATCCAGGACCAAAAGGTTGTGGTCCCCGGTTCCAAGAGCATTTCCCACCGCATGCTCATCTGCGCCTCCCTTTGTTCCGGGATATCCCAGATCGAAAACCTTCTGGAAAGCGAGGACATAAAATGGACCATGAATGCCCTGGCCAGTTTCGGGGCTGAAATAGAGAAGATCAACACCGCCTGTGTCCGGGTCAGGGGATTTGGAGGGGCTCCCCATCCCTGTGAAAAAGAAATTTATCTCGGCAATTCCGGAACGTCCATGCGCCTTTTGGCGGGAATCGCTGCCCTGGGAACCACGGAATATGTCCTGACCGGCGACAGGAGGATGTGCGAACGGCCCATGACTGAACTGCTGGATGCATTGAGGCATCTCGGAATTCATGCGGTTTCACCCGGCGGAAAGGGAACCCCGCCGGTCCGTATCTGCGGCGGCAGACGGCAGGGCGGAAAGGTGAGTTTGGATTGTTCAAAAAGCAGCCAGTATCTGTCCTCCCTGTTAATGGCCGGGGCTTTTATGACGGAAGGCCTCGACATCAGCCTTGAGGGTCCGCCGGTATCCTCTCCGTATATTGATTTAACCCTGGATATCATGAAGAAGTTTCAGGTTGCGGCCCATTGCATTCATTCCCGCCTGTACAGGGTGCCCGGACAACAACCCTATTCTCCGGGTGAATTTTTTGTGGAGCCAGATCTTTCCAACGCCGGTTATTTCTGGGCACTGGGCGCCATTACCGGACGGATGATATCCGTAAAAAATATCAGCAGGAATTCTCTCCAGGGCGATTTGAAGCAGGTCGGAATATTGGAGCAGATGGGCTGCACCGTTAAAATTGAAGAAAATGAAATCGGGGTTTGCGGAAAGGAGCTGACCGGGATTGATATTGATATGTCGGACACCCCGGACGCCGTCCCGGCCATTGCCGTTGTGGCGGCGTTTGCCCGGGGAAAGACCCGGATCACCAATATCCGGCATCTCAGGGAAAAGGAATGTGACCGGATTGATGCGGTTTCTTCCCAGCTTCTGAAAATGCGAATCTCGGTCACGCAGGGAGAGGATTTCCTGGAGATCATCGGCGGGTCTCCCCAGGGGGCCAGGATTGAAACCTTTAACGACCACCGGATTGCCATGGCCTTTTCCATCCCCGGACTGATCATCCCGGGGATGGAGATTGAAAATGAAACCTGTGTGGAAAAATCCTTTCCAAATTACTGGGACATATTTGACGCGTTATAAATCATGAAGGTTTTTCTTATCGGATACCGGTGCACCGGAAAAACAACCATTGGAAAGATTCTTTCAGAAAGGCTCCATCATGATTTTCTGGATATGGACCAGGCCATTGAACAGCAGACCGGCTCAACCATTGCCGATCTTGTCCGGGCCCAGGGCTGGGCCTATTTCCGGCGGATTGAAAAAGAAATTCTTTTTAAGACGGGAGAGATGAAAGATACCGTGGTATCCACCGGCGGCGGTATTGTAACAGACCCGGAAAACCTGATTTTTCTGAACAGGAACGGATTTGTCATTTGGCTTGACGCGGATATCAAAACCATCCTGTCCAGGCTGGATTCCGACCCATCGACCCTTTCTTCACGGCCGTCCCTGACGGCAAAGCGCCTTGCCGAAGAAACAGAGGAAGTGCTGAACATCCGCAGGCCCTTGTACGAAAAGGCCGCCCATTTAAGAATCGAAACCGGGCGGTCCGGCCCAAAAGAAATTGTCACCCTCATTGAAAGGAGGTTGCCCTGATGTCAGGCTCCAGTTTTGGTAAGGCATTCCATATTACAACCTTTGGAGAATCCCATGGAAAGGGAATCGGGGTCGTTATTCAAGGCTGTCCCCCGGGCCTTGGCCTGGATGAAGAAATCCTTCAGAAGGCCCTTGACAGAAGAAAACCGGGCAGCGGGGTATCGGGAACCACCAGAAAAGAGCCGGATTGTCCCATCCTGATTTCGGGCGTATTCAAGGGCAGGACCACCGGAACCCCCATTATGATCCTGATTGAGAACAAGGACGCCAGATCCAAGGCCTATGATTCCATCGCCGGCCTTTTCCGGCCGGGCCATGGAGATTATACCTACCATGCCAAATACGGGATCCGGGATTACCGGGGCGGGGGAAGGGCCTCTGCAAGGGAAACGGCCGCCCGGGTGGCGGCAGGGGCCGTGGCCCAGGTTGTTCTGGATCAGCAGGGAATCCGGATTCAGAGCTATACCCTGGAACTGGGCAGTATCAGGGCGGTTTTGACAGGGGATCTATCCGTAAAAGATCAAAATGGCCTGCAATGCCCGGATATGGATGCAGCCCAAAAAATGGAAGAAAAAATTAAAGCAGTCAAGAGCCGGGGAGATTCCCTGGGAGGGATTGTGGAAATCATTGCTTCCAATGTCCCGGCCGGTCTTGGGGAACCGGTGTTTGATAAACTGGATGCGGATATCGCCAAGGCCCTGATGAGCATCGGCGCGGTCAAGGCCGTTGAAATCGGGGCGGGAATCAATGCTCCCCAAATGACGGGTTTTGAAAATAACGATGAAATCTTCCCCGACGGATTTCAAACCAACCATGCCGGAGGAATCCTGGCCGGGATTTCAAATGGGGAAGATATTATTGCCAGGGCTCATATCAAACCCATCCCCTCCATTTTAAAAATCCAGCAGACCATTGATGAACACGGGAACAAGGCCGAAATATCCACAAAGGGGAGGCATGATATCTGTGCGATCCCGAGAATCAACATGGTCTGCGAAGCCATGACGGCCATCACCCTCGCAGACCATGTATTAAGGCAGAAAATGGTGAGGTGATTATTTCTTTATAATATCGGATTCAAGCTTATCTGCAATCCCGATGGCCGCGGTTAAGGCGTCATTGATTATAAACAACTGAATTTTTAAGGTTTTTAATGAGGCCGGGGTGGTTGAAATCTTTTCTTTGCCTGAAAAAACCCTGGCCAGTTCCTTGGATTTTTTTGCAAATTCCGTTAACTTTTCGCTGAAATGGGCAATTTCCAGGGACCATTTTTCTCTTTCCTCTTTTGAGATTTCAATGTTTGCGTTACCTGTACCGTTGATGAGGTGATCAATCTGATAATCTTCCGGATTTGCGATGATTTCATACATGGGAGTCTCCTTTTAAAACCAGTTCAATTCTGATAACCGCCTTTAGAATATTTTATGGCCTGGGTGAAGTCAAGCTCCGGAGGCCAAAAACATTAGGGATTCACCGGGTTTTCAGGGGGTTGACGGGCAGGAGGCATAAAAATTTTCATTCCCCGGCATGGTATTTAAGGCATACGGGGGAATTAAAAAAATACGGCAGGGTTGAAGCCTTATTCAATATCAGGCCGGGTTTAAAAAAAAAGCCGGCAGATCCCCCCGGGTATAGATGATCCTCAGCACGGACAGATAATATTTGTAACGGGCATCGGATATTCTTCTCTGGGCCGAGACAAGAAGGGTGTTGGCATCCATGATGTCAATGCTGTCCGCCATCCCGTAATTATACTGCATCTGCACGGCATTAAAGGTTTCTTCCGCATAGTTCAGTTCATCCTGCAGATTCAGCAAGGTGCTTTTGGCTGTTTCATAGTCCAAAAAAGAGTTTTTTGAATCCAGGGTGATCTTTTTTTCCTGGAGTGTCAGGGCTTTCTCGGCCTTTCTCCGGTCTGCCAGGGCCTGGTTTATGGTGGCCCTTCTTAACCCGCCGTCATAGAGGGTGAACACCAGGCTTCCGGTCACATAGGCATCTTCCGTATCATACTTCACGGAACGGGGTGAGGCGCTGTACCGGAGATCGGTTTCCTTATATCCCCCCTCAAGTTCGACCGTGGGCCAGTAATCGCTCTTTTTGAATTTTATGGTTTTTTCGGCAATATCAAGATTCTTTTTTGCTTCTTTGATTTCAGTCCGGTTTTCCAAGGCGTAGGCCTGTAATTCTTCAAGGGTACACTGGTAATTTTCAATTTCCGCAATATCCTGTTTCTGAAGTTCAAATTCAGGATCAATATCCACCAGGTTCTGCAATGCTGCCTTGCTTTGAAGGATGGCGTTCTCGGCTTTTTTCTGCTCGGTCAATGCCTTGGAAAGCTCAGCTTCCGCCCGGAACAAATCGGTCTTGGTGACATTGCCCACGGCCAGTTTTTCTTTGACGGCATTGCGGTGAGTGGTCAGACGCTGGACATCGGATTGGGCGATTTCAAAAAACTTTTGTGCGCTCAGGATATTGTAATAGGCCTGGGAAACCTGCAATACATATTGGGAACGGATGCTTTCAAGGCTGAATTCCTTGCTTTCAATGGATCTTCGTGTGACATCCAGGGCGATCAGCTCTTTCCCGTTGAGGGTAAAGGACTGGGTCAGTTTAACTCCCACGGTCCGGCTGTCCGGAGAGTTGAGGGCGTCCTCTTTATATTCGGTCACGCTGCCATAGGCGGTGGCCCTGGGGATTAATACCGACAGCGCTCTTTTTTCCTCCTGCCGGGCGATATCAACGTCATCCTCCGCGATTTTAATGGTTTCACTGTGGGTGTTGGCCAGGTTGATCAGATCATGAAGGGAATAGTCCATACGGCAGTATGCCTTCCCCTGGACGGACAGAAAGGCAATAAGGACGAGTAATAATAGATGTGACGGTTTATTCATTTTTCAGAACCTCGTAATATTTGGAATCAAAATTAATCAACAATATTACCATTAAGCCCTTTGCGTCAAGATTACAGAATATTAAATTTGAGTGACTGCAACATACTGCCGGAGTTGCCCATCAGATCTTCCCCCGTTTTTGGGCCAGGGCCATCATCTGTTCAGCGCTGGTGGCCGGCGGAATCCGCATTTTCTCCGGGGGTTTCGGGTTTAAGCCATGGCCCCGGCCGGGCAGGTGGTGACGCAAAGGCCGCATCCGATACAGCGATGGGGATCAACCACGGCGCAGGAGGCGTCGTCCATGCGGATGGCGTTCATCTGGCAGCGGTCCAGGCAGGTTTCACATCCTGTGCAGGTTTCCGGGTCTACCGCGGCCTGGTAATTGGAAAAGACCAGGTCTGCCGGGTTGGGGCAGGCATTCAGGGCGCTGAGGACCCCGCAGCAGTCCCCGCAGCAATTGCACATGCCGCTGGGATTCCGGGAGGTGGCCGGCTGGGTGACCAGGCCGGCGTCCTGGGCCCGGCTTAAAATCTGAACCGCCTCATCAAAGCCGATTTGCCGGCCCATATCGTGATCCAGGTAATACCGGGCCATGGAGCCGAACATGAAACAGGCTTCCGGGAGTTTGCCGCAGCCCTTGTCCATGACCTGCCGGTGTTTTCTGCAGATACAGTCCGTGACCACGATGAGGGGTTTGCTTTTCAGCAATTCCACGGCATCATCAAACGCGGCAATCTTCTGGGTGGTGTCAAGGGATTTCCGGACCGGCACGGTCCGAAGAAAACCAGCCGCGTTTTGGGCCATGGAAGCCTTGAACCCGGAATTGAAATAGGTCTCTACCAGGCCTGCCAGCTCCTTTCCCAGGCGTTTGACCTGGAATTCAAAGAGCCCGTGGACAAAGGGGATGGCCCCATACAGGGGGATTCCCTTTTTGCTGAGCCGGAAAACCAGGCCCTGCCCGGCCATGTCTTCCAAAAGGGCCGAAACCGGGGCTTCGGGCTGCCTGATCCGGGCGGCAATGTCTTTGGCCGTTTCCACCATGGGGCTCAGGTTTAAAAACAGGGCCGCCTGTTCTTCCGTGAAAAGGGTTCTTAAAATTTTGATTTCAATGCCGGATTCCGTGGCCGGAAATCCGACTGAATACAGGTCGAGCCGTTGCTGAAGGTCTTTGTAGAGCTGATCTGAGGGCATAATATCTCCTGTGAACGTTTTGTTCTTTTTTTTGCTTTCCCCCGTTCAGATATCAAC
>JAAUSZ010000305.1 GCA_012031875.1 Desulfobacula sp. | reverse complement strand
CACCGATCCCCTTGATCCCCAGCATTTGATATCCATGGCTTTTCTGTATCATAGGCAAATTTCTTCGTCCACCCCAATTTACGTTTTATTACCCCTGCCCGGACTATTTCAGGGCAGAACCCTTTTCTGATATGAAAAATATTTTTGCAACACGATTCCGGAAATAATCAGCATAAATCCCATATAGGTCCGGACAAGGATTTCCTCACCGAGAACGGTATGGATAAAGATCAATGAGATAAAAGGCGTCAGAAATATCAGGTTGGCTACCCCGTGGGTATTGGATGAGGATCTTAAAGCGCCGATCCATGTGATAAACGCAAAACCGAACTCAAAGCATCCGATCCAGATGGCCCCATAGAGACCTTCTATCTGTTTGATCTCAAACGAGGACAAGAAAAAGCAGGCCAGCCCGACAAACGGAATACTGAAGAAGAAATTCAGAAAAATGGCAATGATGGGGTCTTGTTTTGACCGGACATTATAAATCCAGTAAAAGGCCCAGATGATGGTGCAGGAAACGGCCAGAAATACACCGAAATAGTCGATTTCGGGACCCGGGGCATTGCTGCTTCGGTAAGAAAGGACCACCACACCGGCATAGCAGATCAGGGAGGCGGCAATCTGAATCTTTGAAAATCTTTGTTTCAACAAGGGGATCGACAGCAATGAAAGGGTGATGACCCAGGTATAATTGATGGGCTGGACGATCTGGGCCGGCAACAGGTCATAGGCCTTAACCGCCATCCAATAATATACAAAGGGGTTTAAAAACCCCAGAACCAGATAAAATCCATATTCTCCGGGTTTGAGGGTGAAGATATGGCGGAATTTTTTCGTTATCAGCAGATAGGCGCTTAAAATGAGGGTGGCCGTGATGACGGCATAGAACAAAAGCTGAAGCACATCGATATACCGCAATGTGATTTTAAATGCGGTGGCTGATGTAGACCAGAACAGGACCGTCAAAAGGCCCAGAATTAATCCGTATGAATTCTTCATGGTCCTGCGGTTATACTCTCCCGGCAAAAACATATCAACTTGAATTGGCTTGAGGATCATTTTCCCGGAGCAAAACCGGCGGACGGATGAAATCGGTTTATATTAATTGCCGGTCAATTGCTTCGCGCAGATGCATTATGACCTTTTGCACAGCCTTTTCCGCAGTCTTCTGTTTAATAAGCCCTTCTTTCGCGGCTCCGGTTACTGTTACGGTGCAACTGGATGCATCTTCCCCTGCTTTGAAAGGACGAAGAACCCTAATTTGAGAGCCTTGTCTGCCGGAACAGGGAGGGAAATCTGCTGGGTACAAGTCTCGGTTGGAAGGAATTTGGCTACGACCTCTACCGCCAAAGATGCGGATGCGTCGGGAAATTTCCCCGCCCCGGATAAGGCCCCGCCAATTTTACCGCCCAGCACTCCTATTTTGCCAAGCTCTTGTGCCAAAAGATCATCTTCCATGACTGCCATTCCTTTTTGATTTGTTCAAGAAAGGTTGTAATTCTTAGCCCTATCAACGACTGGACTAAGAAGTTGGAAATGGAGTGTAGCGGAATTCCCAACCCTTCTTCACCCCTTGGTTAGGCAATATTATTTCTTTTTTGTATCTCGTCTAATAGGTTATTGGCGTGCTTTAAAAACTCTTCGGGTTTTGAGTGTTTAATAAAAATTTCATCACCAGCTTTCTCGTTCAAACTTCTAATTAAAACCAACCGACCATCTCCATAACGTGCATTCATAATTTTCAAATCAATATTAGAGACATTCCCTATATCTTGATAATTGGGATTTTCACCCTTCTTCTCGAATAGTTGACTGCTTATGTATTTTACCCGCCGAGACAAGTCATCCCAGCCATGATTGTTAATCTCTGCATAAATATAGGCACGTAAATCATCAAAATCGGTGAGAATAATATTGGAGTGTTGTGCACACCGAATTGCGCCACTTTGAAATCCTTTTTTTGAAACCAAAACTCCTTTGTCAGCGCCTACATCTTGAACAATTGACTGTAATGCCAATACTTTTTCTTTTGGTATATTTGAGCCCCAATTTTTACATTCAATTACCCAAACGCATTTAAACGATAGCATTTTAAATTGAACGTAAACGTCAATATTGTGCTTGCCCCTTGCCCCTTCTACATCTATTTCAACCTCAGTGGTGCAGCCAACGCTTTTGAATAATTCTGCCGTAGCATTTTGTAATTCTTTCCAGCCCATAATTCTATTCTCTTGATGCCTAACGGTTTACGCCAGTTATAACGCAGCCATCTCCAGTTTTTTGTTAGACTTTGTTTTTAATATAATCTATCCATTCTTCAATTGTTTCAAATCCTGCAGGAATATAAACCCAACCTTTTTCATCTGGAGTATCGTCGAAATCTTGAAAGTGATCTGGTTCTTTCGGTTGCGGGGTCACTTTACCAAGATAACTATAAAAAAGATGATTGATTTGACATTGCCCAACTCTACCACGCAAATGATGCCATCTATCTTCTTCCGTAAAGCCTTCTTCCTTTAAGGAAGAATTAATCCAGCCAAATATTTCAGACTCTGCATGATCGATATTTTTACCCAATGAGGCAAAATGTTCTTTGGTATAGTGTTGCTGAGGATCAATATGGATGCCTAAAGCCACATAACTGTCATAGATCATTTCTAACAAAAGTAAAAATAATCTCTTGATAGTGAGACAACATCTCCCTCAGGCACAAATTTATAATTCTTTCTTTGTTTGTAAAAATAAAATTGGATTTCGTCCTTTGAAAATGATCCCCCTGAAATTGGGTAATGGCCGCCATGAATATGTTCATTTCTGGTTTCGAGAAAGAACTTTGCCAGCTTGTTTGATTTTAATTTCTCTTGATGTGGTTTGTACCAAATGTCAAAATTTGGAATGCTTTTAAATTGTTGCAAGGCTAAGGTGCTTGACCTTGTAGCAGATAAAAAGGCGCTGAAATAGCAGTTCAGTTCAAAAAAGTTGAATTTTACCTCTGACATCTTTTTAAGAAAAAATTCTACCTCTGCGATCTTTTCATCTACTGTATCGAATGTTTTATGCATATTGGCATTTGTCGCAATAAGTTGAATCCTGATATAAACCTAACGGTTTGCGTTACATGTGCTGGGGCGAGGACGGCGGAGCCGTCCAACCAGAAAAAGGCTAAGGCCTGGAAAACTGCTTGGGATGTACGCAGAATCCCCATCGTCAGGTGCATGCTTTGTTGGGCGGTTTTTGATAACGATGCGTTCTTTAACCACAATTAGACTATCCATTATGCCTTAACTCAAAAAATTGAAATTACACCAGCCTTATTCATAAGTAATAATACATCTAGGGCGAAAATACACCAGAGAACTATCTGGTAAATTCGACTGAGCCTCCAATTTACATCGCGACTTTTGTCGAACCCCCAACCCATACCAAAAAGGGTCAAGATAATGTAGTGTCTTTAGATATAAACCTTTGTGAATGCCCCCATGATTTGATGAATACGATCCAATTGCCGAGCGATAGACATTCGGTCTTCTGAAAGGAAACTTATGGTTTGCGATAAAGTAAGAGTCAAAAGTGCCAGCACGAATGAAAAGACAATACCCCCTTCAATTCTCAGAGTGCTTGAAAGGAACAATGTGAGAAAACCACCGCTTGTTAAGATGGTAAATCCCCAAGCCACCACTTGTTGTTGCCTTGAATGAACGTCTCTCAACTCGCTATATAAACCGTTGTATATGGTTTTTAGGAAATCAAGTTTGTCGGGGTTGTTTGTCTCAAGCATGGAAAGGTATTCGCCTGTTTGATGAATACGCCACCATACTTCTCTTGTTTTATTTTCTTGATGCGATGAAGAAATTTGACTCATTCAATTCTTCCTTTTTGTGTCACATCGAATGAACCACCCAACAGCGTTAATAGATAGAAAATTTTCTACATATTGCTATATACAATAGAAAAAAATCCATCCATGTCAGTTAAAGATCAATAAACATGGAAAAATCAGCATCAAATTTTCCATGCCTTCCTGTTGAGTGGCAAACTGTATTGTGCGGTTGTCCCATAGCCCCCTAAAATTGCTTATTGACCGCAACCCACTGAAAATTTTGGCATAACGACTATGATTAATAGTTCCTTATCAACATCCCTGGAGAATGTAAACTCATTTTAAAAATTATCCTTTGACCGAAATATCATTTATTCAATAAGGCTCAGTATAAACAGCATTGCACAGCATCTCTTTTCCCGGTCCCCCAAAGTTTTTTCAGGCTCTCCCGTTGACAATACGGCTGATTTTGCTTAGGAAATGGGGGTACGATGCAAGGCATGATTTATTAAACGACATCAATAAAGGGAGACCCTATACATGGCACAACTGATTGCAGACCGGCGGGACGTGGACTTTGTTCTTCATGAACAGATGGGAATGGTGGAACACGAATCCTTTGACGAATACATAAAAAAACCATAGACCTCATTGTGACGGAGGCCAGGAACCTGGCCATCAAGGAAATCCTGCCCACCTTCAAGGACGGGGATGAGAAAGGATGTGTCCTTGAAAACGGAAAGGTCACGGTGCCGGAATCCTTCCAGCGGGCCTGGAAACTTTTCTGCGAAGGGGAATGGCTGGCCATGTGCGATGACCCGGCCGTGGGGGGCCAGGGCATGCCCAGGCTGGTGGGATGCGCGGCCCTGGAATATATGATCGGCGCCAATTCCGCCTTTATGCTCTATTACGGCATGACCCACGGGGCGGCCAAA
>JAAUSZ010000008.1 GCA_012031875.1 Desulfobacula sp. | reverse complement strand
CGGGAGGGTAATATTGATACGCACCGTTTTAGAAGACAAAAAGGAAAATCAATATCCGCAAGAACCCAGAACCCGTCCTTTGTGTAAAGATCCGATTTGACCAGGTCTTCAATTTTTGATGCCTGGGGTGGAACCGTTATGTTTTCACCGTCATAATACAGTTCAACAGCCGTCTGGATATTCCGGATAGCTTCATCAAGGGTATCCCCCAAGGAGAAACACCCCGGGATGTCCGGAAGGGTTACCCCATACCCGGTATCCTCATCCTTATGAATAATTACTGGATATTTCATTTTATCGCCTCCATTTCAACCCTGCTTGGCGGAATATGTTTCGTATCGTGCCCAAGGCAGATCCTTTTTCGGATGGGGAACAATAGCAATTCTCCCATCCTCATGCCTGAACTTATGATGGTCGCCTGAAACCTTCACAAGCGTGAACCCTACCCTTTTAAGCAGTGTTATGATCTCTTTGCTGTTCAAGATATATTCATACACACTGTATCTATTAATGTCAATTTTAAAAAGGCCAGAGAAATAAGGCTTCGGCAAAAGGAGGCTTTGCCCTGAAAGCATGAGCCCCGTCCGGGGTGATCCGGGCGGGGCTCATGGTAAAACAAATAACTAAGACCTTACTGAATCATCCTGTCTTAGAAAGCAAAGGACAGTCTGTGGAAGGCTTCCACAATGGTGTCGGGATCAACACTGTTATCACCGAAATTAACATCTGCCATACCGATACCGCCGTCATAGGTCAGGCTCGGGGTGATCTTGTAAGCGAATCCACCGGAAATTTCGAAAATATCGGCATCATCCCATTTTTTAGCATTATTAGCTCTAAGAGCAGCATTAACATTGAGTAAATCTACCGCATTTGTCGCCTTATCTCTGTCAGGGGTTGCATAGGCGGCAACGGCATGAAGGGTGAGTTTGTCGGTGACTGCATATTCGCCGTAGATACCAAAAAGCGTCGTACCGACCATTCCGCCATCGGCCCCTGTCTGATTACCCACATTACCCAAGCCTTCGCCAAGGAGGTCATCGCCCATGATCAGCAGCTTGCCGGGAGCAAAATCGTCGCCGAAATCATAACCCTGCTGGGCATCTTCATCCCATGATCCGTAAGCAATAAAACCACCGATCTTAAGGGCCTGCATCTGGTACCAGATATTGGCATAGGCACCGAAAAGCTCATAATCCTGTGTGTTAGCATTGCCTGCTACAGCAGGGATGGTTCTGTCAACATCTCTATAGGAAAAATCTGCTTCATAACCGAGTGCGCCCATTTTTCCGTCAATGGAAATCTGACCTAAAATTTGTTGAACATCAGTTGCCCAGTTGTTGTTATTGGCGTTGATATAGGAAAGGATGGGTTTGACATTAACATCCCCGAGCTTTGTAACCATGGCGATATGATAAATATCCGTATCATTGTTTTCGCCGATGGCTTTGCTTCCCTGTTCACCGGTAGTAGAATTAGGTCTTTCAAGGATACCGATCACAGCGCCGATCTGGGTGGGCACGGTGAAGAAAAGCCTGTAGGCCTCGGTGGAGGTATTGCCGAAATCACTTCCCCAGGCGCGGCCGGCATGAGACCTGCCTTAAGATTGATGCCGTTGGCAAAGGTGGTCACGCCATAGACCTGCTCCACAACGATGTTATCATCGGGTTGAGTTGTATATGCGCCTTCAGTTGCAGTGTTGGCTGAACTCCAGTTTGCATCTCTCATCTCAAACCGGGCGGTTACAAAGGTGGTGTCATCCATTTTCCATTTTGCGTCCACGGACAGTTCATGGTCATAGTAACCATAGTGTCTGTCTTCATTAGGACTATTCTCATCATACGTAACATTGTCCTCATAGGTTCCCCTGACATAGTAGGACCCCGTCATGGACAGGTCGCTTGCGGTGGCAATTCCTGCGCCCAGGAAAAGAACGGCAAACATTAAAGCAATTAGTTTTTTCATCTTTTTTTCCTTTACAAAAAAAGGGTTTAAAATTTTCCTTGGTCATACTCCTTTTAAATACAACCAAAGAATTCCGTTTTCATGTTCCTTGAAGACCGAATCTGCTGCACCGGAATCACCTCCCTTGCAGGCATTCAGGCCCTTTAACGGAACATAGGCTGTTTAATATCAGCCGCGTTCAGGTCTGTCAAGCATTTTTGCTGCTTTTTCCATCTTTATTTTTACATATCATAGGCCACAATCATGCTTTTTGAATTTTCCTGGGAAAAATTATTGGCGTTTTTGATCAACGTAATCAGGATCTCATTCTTCCCGTTGTTGTCATAGTCGGTCACGGCCATATCCGTGACCTGGCCCGGCAGCTTTTTAGGGGAGGTCTCCGGCGCAAGGCCCATTTCGTTCCATTGATAAATTTCAATACTGCCGCTCTTAAACCGCCGGAGCTGGCCGAACATACCGTCAGCGGCGTCTTTGTTCTTTATGACGACCACGTCCTTTTTCCCGTCGGCATCCATATCAAAGACCAAGTTCCGGGGCTGGAAATAGACGCCCTTCCCGTCAAAGCCGTCGCCGGAGGTGACATCCCTCTGGATCTTGTCTTTTTCCGTATAGGTATAAAACATCCGGGTGCCGCCGTAGCCTTCTTCCCCGGACCATTCCACAACTCCGGTCTCATTGAACATGACCAGGCGGCCGATTTTATTGGTGAACATGGCCTTCATAGCATCCGGTCTTGCAGCTTCTCCCACGGTAAAACTCAATATGGAAAATCCGTCCGGGACTCGGAGGACCTGACCCTGAACAGGAGCATTGTTTTCAAAATTAACCCGGAATACATCCTTCCCGGCATAGGGGCCGGTCTTCCGGCTGCTCTTCTGGGCATAGAGCATATCCCGGCCGTCGTCTGCCTTTACGGCCCGCATATACCAGGGCAGATCCTTGCTCAAAACCTTATATGCGCCGCCGATGTATTCAAGGATGGAGGAATGGACATCCCCCGTGGCCGGCTGATACCGTGAAATAAAGATTTCGGCGACACCGTTCCCGTTGATATCCGCCGCATCCACGCCCACAATTTCCATATGGACCGGGTCGTCAATCTTTTGGACTGATACCAGGCGGCCGTCGCCATTATCCTTCAGGATGTCGATGGTGTGCTTGTAAACAGTGACTACCTCATTCTTTTTGTCCCCGTCCACATCAGCGGCGGCAATCCCAACGATCTCCCCGTTGGCGGCCAGAAGGGTCCGGTAATTGGTCAGGGGGCTCCGGGTATCTTCCCCGGGCCCGGTTTCAGTCCTCTGGGCATACTGCTCCTTGGGAAGAATGAGTTCCGGCTCCCGGTTGAAAATTTTTAAATTGATTTCCGTGGCCGCCATGTCCAGTTCCGTGATGACCGCTCCAGGCTCCGGGGCCTGCTTGGAAAAGGTCAGGACAGCCTTTTCCCCCTTGACCGGGACCATGGACAGATCCAGGCTGACGCTGCTGCCGAACTGGGTCATGCTGCCGAAAAGAATATAATCCACCCCAAGACCTGCACCGATGAGTTTGGCCTTGGATTCATTCAAGGGGCCCTGGGTGGCGGGGGAAGCCTGGGCCTGGGTCAGGGCGCGATCAATGGTTTCCCTGTCCAGGACCTCTACCTTTCCCGGATCCGACAGCCGGGAAAAGAGCATGGAGAAAAGGCCTTTCTGGAGAAAGGAAAGATCCTCGGGCGAATTCATTTCCAGGGGGCAGACCGCCACTTTTTCAAGGAATCGCAGAATCCCGGGACAGCCGTCATCACAAAAGACCAAACCATCACCAAAATAAATGTATAAAGCCTTAGGGCGTTGTTTTTCAAAATCGTCACTCCTTTGCAAAACGTTCATTACCATTTTTGCCATCCGGAACTTATATACCATGGCAAAAAATCAGACAAGCCTTTTGAAAAACTTTTCAGATCCGGTTTCAACCGGAATAGAATTCAAAAAAATGTTTCATGATCATCTCCACCGTGGCCCGGTTGATATGGAAATTCTCTTTTCCGTATTCAAAGCAGCTCTGGTTCATGAGCATATTAAAACTGGTGGCCATCTCATAGGAGGGAAAATAAAACACATTCTTGTGGCGGCAGACAAATTCGTCCACCACGGCCCTGAGGGTGGATTTGGAATTGCAGTTGGCCGCGATCACATCCATGTCCTTTCTAAAAGTGGCCCAGAGATGGACCGGAGACACGGTCATCACGATCCTGCATCCCGGATTGTGGGTCTTGACCAGGCTGTAGATTCTTTCCAGGTTATCCAGGTTTTCCTGGTACCGGCTCACCCTGAACTCATATTCGTCTTTGCCGCCGCCCTCGTTGAAATAGGGCCCCGAAGGCAGGCAGATCACGCTCTTATCAATCTTATCCTCCCAGATTTCAGTGAGCCCCAGTGTCAGGATCAGGACCTTTGCTTTTAGGAGAGCCTGCTTTGAGCATTCCACATGGTGTTGAAAATCCTTTTCCGCCGCCTCGACGGACCCATAGAGGATGATCCTGCGATAGGGATCCTGGACCTGGCGGGTTTTGGGCGATATCCACCACCGGGTCCTGGGGGTAAAGGAATCAAAGGTATATTCAAAGATCTGCCGCATGGAAAAGGTATTATAGGTCCTTTCCCAGGCCGCGCTGGCATGGACCGAGGCCGGGTGGTCCGTTTCTTCCCGGATATAGGAATACCCTTCCCGGATCAGAACCTTCCGGATTTCCCGGGCAAAGCAGGACCCCATGGAGGCAATGGGGGTGAACCGGTCCATCACCAGACCCTGGTCCGGATTGTGCGGGTATTGGCCGGGAACCAGTTTATTGTCATAGGATCCCGGCCAGACCTGCCAGGATTCGAACTGATGAACGGGGTGCATTTCCGAAATCGCCATGGGTAATCCTGTTTCTTTGATTGGGGCGGATCATGGGTTCTCTGGATACAGGCCCGTCCGCACGGATTCATTCATATAGAAAAACAGCAGCCCTGTCAATCCCGGATTGGCATCTGATCGCTGTTTTTCCCAGGGGCGGCAGCAGTTTCAACAATTGAAGGGTAAATTCCCAGGCCTGGTCCACATCCAGGTGGGAGCCGTCGGGGCACTGAAAACCCCTTAACCCGTCAACGTCCTCAAAATGGATGGCTGTTGCAGATACGGAATTCGCGAGCACATCCCAATATTTTTCCCTGGGCCGGGCAGCGGCTTCCAGGTCGCGGATCGCACCCGAGGACGGCATCCGGATAAAAACCACATCCCCGCCCCGCTGCCTGATTTTCAGGACATCAGCATTCAATGAGGCCAGCCTTTCTTGAAATTCTTGGGGCGATATCTGTTCCGCATCTTCCAGGGCCGCCCGTTCCAGCTTGATCCGGGATGCCAGCATCCTGGGGATATCCTCGGGTGTATACCGGGCTTCCCGGAAGCGGTCCGGCCGCATGGGGGCATAGGGAGGCCGGGGACACTCCCCTTTTTGAACCTGTTTTTCCAGTTTTTCAGGGCTGAGGCCGGGATACCTGAACACAAAGGTCCCCTGAACCAAAAGGGACAACCGGGCATCAAGGCCGGACAAGGGGGTCCGGGTATAATATTTCCTGACCCATTTGGAGGCCCGGTTATCCTCTGTTGTTTTTTCCGCCAGCCAGCGGGGAAGGATGGAGCAGATCACCAGGCCTGAAAAACCCTGGTCGTCCGCCAGGTCCCGTAATACCGGATAGGGCGGATTCCCGTCAATGGCCAGGTTCACCGGAATGATACCCCATTCCCGGGCAAACACATCCGGATGGAGGCCCAACTGAATTCTGGAGGACCCGACAAATACGATTTGAGTCTGTTTCGTAATTTTTGACCGCGCAAGATGCCACAGGGGCATATCATCTTCTATGGAGGGCAAAAAACCCTGAGCCCGCCAGAACCCTTCCCAGAACCCCAAAACCGCGATCAGGATCAAAAGGGCGAAAACCCAGGTTTTCCCAAAATTCCCGGATCTCTTCCGGGTATCAGAATTGGAAATAAATGAAGGCACGATCATCTCCCGGCGTCAGGCTGAGGATAATCAGCATCAGGGCCAGAAAAAAGGCCCTGATACCGGTCGGTGTTATCGCTGCCAGGTCTTCACAGGACCTGTTTCGCATGGCAAAGTGAAAGCCGAAAAGGCAGGCAGACACGGCCGACACCACAGCGATATCGCCTTGGCCCAGGATCCCGGATCCATTAAAATGGAACATCCGGTATAAAAGGGCAAAGGCTTCGGAAAAATCCCGGGCCCTGAAAAAGACCCAGGTCAGGACAATGAGAAGATAGGTGGAAAGGGCAAGGAGAAGCGGCATGAAAAACCTGTCATGGGATGACACCGGCCCCCATTTTTTTTTCATGATCCGCTCCACCACCAGAAACGCCCCGTGCAGGCCTCCCCAGGCCACAAAACGCCAGGAAGCCCCATGCCACAGCCCGCCGATAAGCATGGTCAGCATGAGATTCCCATAGGTCCGGACAGTCCCGGTCCGGTTGCCGCCCAGGGGGATATACAGGTAATCCCTCAGCCACGAGGACAGAGAAATATGCCAGCGCTGCCAGAAATCGGAAAATCCCAGGGCCCCGTAAGGAAACCTGAAATTGTCCGGCAGGATAAATCCCAGGCACAGGGCCGCGCCGATGGCGCAGGTGGAATATCCGGCAAAGTCAAAAAAAATCTGGGCCGAAAAGGCCAGGGTTCCCATCCAGGCATCCACAAACCCGGCCTGCCCCGGTTGCGAAAAAACCGCATCCGATACAGGGGCCAGCAGGGTATCGGCCAGAAACACCTTTTCAAAGAGCCCCGTCACCAGGAGAACCCCGCCCCAGAGCATCTGCCTTGCCGATGCACTTTTGGGCGCGGCGCACTGGGGCAGGAAATCCTGGGCCCGGACAATGGGCCCGGCCACCAGTTGGGGGAAAAAGGTCACGTAGAGGGCAAAATCAACGGATGAATTCCAGGGTTTCATCCTGCCCCGGTAGATATCAATGGTATAGGACATGGACTGAAAGGTATAAAAGGAGATGCCCACGGGCAGGACAATATCCGGTCTCAAGGGCTGATAGGCGATTCCAAGCCAGTCAAGGACGGTGATAAAATTGTCCAGAAGAAAATTTCCGTATTTGAAGAATCCCAGGAGCCCCAGGTTCACTATAAGGCTGAAGATCAGATAGAATCTTTTCTGAAATTTTTCCCTTGAAGCAAAGATCCGGTTGCCGGCCATCCAATCGATGAGGGTGGAGATCCATAAAAGGACCACAAAAGGAGGGTTCCAGGCGGCATAAAACAGATAGCTGAAGCAGACAAGGCCGATTTTTTTCCCGGTCCAGGGAATCCTGAGCCGGGAAAAGACCAGAACAAGGGCAAAAAACAAGAGGAAGGTCAGCGAATTAAATACCATTACAGCCTGTCAATATATTACGGCGTTGAGCCCGAACCAGTTGTATTGATCTCCGCCTATCGGGCCCCCGATCCTCATGGTGACATCATCGATGAACTCGATTCTGGCCCACTGCTGCCAGCTTTTCAGGGAATACCAGACCCCGGCAGGCTTCCCGTCCGGACCCAGGATGGTGGACCCGTATTTTTTCAGATCCGTGGGCAACCGCCTGGCATGCAGCCAGATCCAGTCCCGGAGCTGCCCGGTGGTCAGGTCGATGGGCTGCCAGTCTTCCGAAGCCAGGGCATAGCCCTTGGAAATACCCACCACGGCCTGGGGGAAAGTTTTTTGGCCGTAATAATAATAGGCATAGGCCGGATCCACGGTAAAGGTTTCAAAGCTCTGCTTGACCCGGTCATCGGTCATGAGCCGGCCAAACCTTTGGGAAGATGCCGCGCAGCCGGAAATCATCAGCAGACCGGTCAGGATAAGGGGTAGGGCAAACTTTTGGATGTATATTTTTTTCATGATGGTCTCTCCTGTGTATTGATCTTACAACGGGACAGGTAGTGTCCTGTTCCCTTAAAATAATATGGTTTTCTCAGGATGCAAACCCCGGGCAATAAAAACATCCGTTTTTCCTGATGGATTCCTGAAAAATTAATTCTGGTTTAAAAGCCGTGGAAATGATAGGATACCGGCCATGGCAAGGAATAATGGGAAAAAAATTTCCAATTGCCCTGAAAGGAAGAGAACCCTGTCAATGAAAATCATCTTGCATTATGGTTTTGCAGCGCTGGTCCTGAGTTTCTATGGGTGTGAGGTTTGACCCATGATCCAAGGCATGCCCTCCGGGATACTGAGGGCTTACACGGGTGGGAGTTTCGCAGCGGCCCTGGTTCTTCGATCCCTTTTTCTTAAAAGGGCTGTCAATGCTTCCTCCTTACTGAAAAAGGCCGGAACCCAGTTCTTTATTGAATATGCCCTGGCTTTATCGGCAGGACTGTTCACCTTTGTCCTGACCCGTGTTTTCTTTTCCATCCCCCTTTACAGCGGGGGCCTCTTTTTCATCGGCTTTGTTGCTTTTGGTTTTTTTATCGCGGTTGACATGTCCCTGGAAAAGGAAAGGGAGGTGATAAAAACCGTCATGGCCCGTCCGGATCTTCGGGTCACCCTTCAAAAAATATATCCCATGACCCGGAAATTTTTTTTGATCGCGGTTGTGGCCAACCTGATGGTCATGGTCATCATCATCCTGATCATTGGAAGGGATCTGGCATGGCTGACGGAAATAGAAACCGCCCAAATGAATATCATGAAGGAGATGACATCAAAAACCGTTTTTAAGGAGATCTCTTTTGCCGTTGCCGTTCTTTTGGTCCTGATCATCAATATCATCTATTCCTATTCCAAAAATCTGAAACTGCTTTTTCAAATGCAGACCCGGGTGCTGGAATCCGTCAGCAACGGAGACCTTTCAACCCTTGTGCCCGTTGCCACCAGCGATGAATTCGGCATGATTGCCACCCATACCAACAAGATGATATATGGTCTCAGGGACCGGATCAGGATGCTGGCCCGGCTCAATGTGGCAAAGGAAATCCAGGCCAATCTTCTGCCCGGCCGGGCCCCGGATGTCCCGGGCCTTGATATCTCAGGGATCAGCCTCTATTGCGAGGAGGTCGGCGGAGACTATTATGATTATTTTAAATTTTCCGGCACCCGGGTGGGGATTGCCGTGACGGATTCCTCGGACCACGGCGTGGGCGCAGGTCTCCATATGACCACCATCCGGGCCTTTCTCCGCTATGGGGCCGAGGATTATCAAGGCGCCCTGCCCCTGATCCGCTCCGTCAACCGGCACCTCGCCGGGGATGGTTCTGAAAGCGGGCATTTTACCACGGTTTTCTTTGCCGATATTGACCTGGAACAAAAAAAAATCAACTGGATCAGGGCCGGGCATGAGCCCGCCCTCCTGTACTCCCCGGAAAGCGGAGAATTTACAAGGCTTCTGGGCAGCGGCATGGCCCTGGGAGTGGAGCCGGATGCAGAAATTTACGAATATGAGATCCTTGGATGGGAAAAGGACTCCATCCTGGCCATTGTCTCGGACGGTTTAAAGGAATCCAGGAACAGCGCAGGCGAAATGTATGGTGAAAACAGGATACGGGCCCTCATCACCCGGTACCCGGATCAGCCCGCGCAAACCATCCAAAAAGAGCTGATCCGGGATCTTAAGGGGTTCATCGGCAAGGTCCCCATTGCCGATGATATTACGGTTGTCATTGTTAAACTGGTTTAATATAAAGGCGGGTAATCCCATGCAAGTTCCAAATAAAGGCTGTGGGCAGGGGAAGGGACATTGAAAACAGAAGCCGGGAAAGAACAGCCCCCTGTTGTCAAAAGAACCCTTGCTTCATGGATCATGGAGGGGAATATCAAGCTCCAGATTCTGCTGGTGATCATCATCCTCATTACGGTGGCCACCCGGGTGGTTCCCCTTGAAATGCAGCAGCGCATCGTCAACGAAGCCATCAATTTGAGAAAACCCGACCTCCTGGTCCTGTATTGCGGCATTTACCTGGCCGCGGTTGTGTCGGGCTCATTGCTGAAACTTATTATCAACCTTATTCAAACCCGGATCAGTGAAAAGGTCACGGCTGAAATGCGCAAGCAATTATACCACCATATCCTGAGCATCCCCCTGAATTTTTTCAGAGCCACCCCGCCCGGAACCGTGGTCAATTCCCTGCTCAATGAGCTGAACATCCCCGGCAATTTCGTGGGCATGGCCATCGCGGTTCCCCTGATCAACATCGTCACCCTCCTGGCCTTTGCAGGATATCTCATTGTGCTGAACCCCCTTTTGGGGATCGTATCCTTTTCTCTTTATCCCATCATGCTCTATATCATCCCCATGATGCAGAGGCGGGTGAACCGGGATAACAAGGAAAGGCTCAACGCGTCACGGATTTTATCCTCCAAGATTGTTGAATCCGTTTCCGGTATCCATGAAGTCCAGGCCAATGGGGCCTTTGAAATTGAAAACAATAAGTTTGACAGGATTGTGGGGGATCTGATGAAAATCAGGATCCGGTGGACCCTCTACAAATACGCCATCAAAGTCGTGAGCAATTTCTTTATCAGCCTGGGGCCCTTTCTCATCTTCATCATCGGCGGATACCTGGCCATCCGCGGGCAATTGGGGCTGGGCGCCTGGTGGCCTTTTTATCCGCCCAGGAAAAACTCTATGATCCGTGGAAGGAATTGATTGAATTTTACCAGGTCTACCAGGACGGCTCCATCAATTATTATAAAACCATGGCCTTCTTTGATGTGCCTGTCGAGACCGCTCTGGTTGCAAAAGACCGGGAACCCTATGAGCTGGAAGGCTCTGTTCATGTTGAGCATTTAAGCCTGGAGACCCCCGACGGCATACGGCTTCTGGATGATGTCAGCCTTGATATGCTCCAGGGTGAGCAGGTCGCCCTGGTGGGCTTCTCCGGAAGCGGAAAAAGTTCCCTGGCCCTGTGCATTGCCCAGCTTTATCAATATACCTCGGGCCACGCCACCCTGGGGAGCCGGGAAATTTCCGGGTTGGCCAAGGCGGACATCACCCGGAATATGGGTCTGGTATCCCAGTCTCCCTTTATATTTGAAGGCACCATCCGGGAAAATCTCCTGTACTCCTATATGGCGCTGCACGGCGAAGACTGCACCCTTGAAGGGGACTGCGCCCCTGAACTGGACGCCCTGGTCCAGGTGCTTCAGCAATCGGGCCTGTTTGTGGATGTATTGCGGTTCGGATTGAATACCATCCTCCAGGAAGAGGAAGAAGAAAACCTGCCCGTTATCATTGATATGAGAAAAAGCTTTCAGCAGGAATACGGGGAAGCCGTTGCCGAATGGGTGGAATTTTTTGATGAAAGACAATTCCTTTCCTATGCGGGCATTGCAGAGAATATTATTTTCGGCGCACCCATGGCCGATGAGTTTAAGAATGACCGTCTCATGGAAAACCCGTTCTTTTTAGATTTTCTGGATGATGCGGACCTGACCCGCCCGCTCCTGAGCCTGGGCAAGGAAATCGCCTATCAGACCGTGGACATCTTAAAAAATCTCACCCTGGACCGGATGTTTTTTGAACAAACCCCCATCCGGCCGGAAGAATTTGCCCAATATGAGGAGATCGTCAGGGTCATCAAAAACAAAAGCCTGCATCAGATCAACAGGCAACAGACCCTGGCCCTGCTGGAGCTGGCCCTGCGGTTCTCCCCCGGAAAGCACCGGATTGCGGCCATCCCCGAATTCATGGTCCATCTGATCCTGGAAGGAAGGTTTCTGTTCAAGGAAAGGATCAAACAGAAAAACGCCCATGCCGTGGCATTCTTCAAAAATGACCGGTATATCCATTCCCAGACCATATTCAACAATATCCTGTTCGGTATCGTTAAAACCACCAACCCGGCGGCCCAGGAAAAATCAACCAGTTCATGATCGCCCTGCTGATCGGCGAAGATTTTCTGGAAAGAATGATTGAAATCGGAATGAACTTTAATGTGGGGACCAAGGGGAATAATCTTTCCGGGGGCCAGCGCCAGAAACTGGCCATTGCCAGGACCTTTTTGAAATCTCCCCGGATTATGATCCTGGATGAGGCCACCTCGGCCCTGGACAATAATTCCCAGAAAAGGATCCAGAGTGTCCTGGCCCGCTACTGGAAGGGGAAGAGCACGCTGATCGCGGTGGTACACCGGCTTGATATCGTGAAAGACTATGACAGGATCGCTTTTTTAAAGGCCGGCAAGATAGTGGAAATGGGAACCTATGATGAACTCATGGCAAAAAAGGGGTATTTTTATGAACTCGCATATGGACACAACTGATGCCGGCAATAAAAGTGAATTTTTAGCAAACCTGAATGTATTCAGACAGATAGATTTTTTTTCCGGTGTTTCCATGGATGTGATGAAACTCTTTGCCTTTCTTTGCAAAAGGCAGTCCTATAAACCGGGAGACGCTATTTTTCTCCAGGATGATGACGACCAGTGCGCGTATTATATTTTATCCGGCTCTGCCAACCTGGTCCTGAAAAAAGACGGAAAAGAACACATGATTCGTGAATATGGGCCTGAAAGCTATCTCGGGGTTCTCTCCCTCATGGCCCCCATGGTCAAACAGTTTTCCCTGACGGCCACCGCGGACACCACCTGCATCGCCATGACCCGCAAGGCTTTTGCAAAGATTGTGGACCAGTTCCCCGATACCCTGCTGAAAATCGCAGGGCCCATCGGGCAAAGGCTTGCAAATGCCGAGAGGAAATGTATCATGGCGTTTGAATCCGAAAACAGGGAGGTTCTCAGGCATCTTCTGGGCATCAGTCTGATCTGAAAGGATTTCAGGTTGACAAAGGGACCGGAGACCGCTAGGATAACGGGTATGGGAAAGATGAAATTATCCATCACATTAAAAAACCGGCTCTCGGATCTGGATAGGATCAAGGCCCTTGTTTTAAAAATGTCCGGGGCTGTTGACTGCACCCGGCGCAAACTCAAGGAGATAGACCTGATCCTTGAGGAACTGTTCACCAACGTGGTCAACCACGGTTTTAAGGACAATAAGGAACACGATATCGATATCTCCTTATCCTGTGATGACCGTATCCTTGAGATCCGGATGGAGGATGACGGAGAGCCCTTTGACATCACGGCCTCCCCCTTGCCCGACACCCGGTGCGCCCTGGATAAACGAGGCATCGGCGGCCTGGGGATCCACCTTGTAAAACATTTTATCGACGAGTGCCGGTATTATCGGAAAAAGAACAGAAATATCATTGTATTAAAAAAAAATATTGCAGAAAAAAATCTTCAAAAAACCGATTCAAAATAGAATCTGAAGGGAACCTGTCCATGGAAATCTTTCAAGAAAATGTGAATGGCGTTGAAATATTCAGCGTGAACGGCAGCCTTGACTCCAACACCTCGCCGGAATTTGAAAGCCGGATCTATACCACCCTCGAAAACGGACAGAAACGCCTGGTTTTCAACCTCGAAAATCTGGAGTATATCTCCAGCGCCGGAATACGGGTCATGCTGAAAACAACCAAGGACCTCAAACGCATGGACGGGAATATCGTCCTTTGCAGCCTTCAGGACTATGTCAGGGAAGTCTTTGATATTGCCGGGTTTGACGGGTACCTGTCCATTGAGAAAAACCTTGATGAGGCCCTGCAAAAAATTTAGCCCCTCACCTCTCCCTTATCCTGATCAATCCCTTCTGCCCCAGGGATCGCAAAAAATGCGTCACTGAAATTTCAGCCTCCTTATTATCCAGTCCGTGACGCCCTGCAAACTCCCTGATAACGGTTTTGACGTCCCTTTTGCCGTCCAGGAGGGACCAGACATCGGCTCCCAGGCGGTCCAACTGGATTTTACGCCTGAATGTGCTTTTCGGATCAGACCGGAGAAACCGCCGGAGCCGCATGAAAAAAGGTTTATACGTCACCGGAAAGGAAAGAACCAGGTCTCCGCCATCCAGGAAGAGCTCTTCAACCCCGGTGTTTTTTTCAGGGATGCACAGCAGGGCATCCTGTTTGGTCCATGCTTTTTTTTTCTTACCGGTCACCAAGGATGGAGCCTTTCATCAATCCGGTTTCAAATCCTCCAGGGGAGTCGATCTCAACCCCATAGAGCCTGTTGCCGGCCATATCCCGGCATATCCTGAAAGGATGAACCGGGAATACCTGGAAAAAAAAGGCAGCCTCCCGGCATTCTTAAAAGGCTCCCGGCGGAAAGACCATTCCAGAAAGCTGCCGAGCCCGCAAGCCCCTTCCTTTGCAGCCCCGCTTAACCCGGGAAGCCTTTCTTTTGCAAATTCAGCCGGTGTTTTCCGAGAAAGCAGAAACGAGGCCGGGCCCCAGCTTGAAACCGTGAGACGGATATTGCGGTGCAAAAATGTGAAAAAAAAATATCCCGGTTTAAAGCTGTAGTCTGAAAGCCGGAACTCCGCCGGGGTTGAAAACGCCATGCCGAACACCCGCCAGGATACCCGGCCGGCCACGGGATGATCCGTAAAGGATGCCAGGACCAGAGAGGGAATTGACTCCGGGGAAAACGCCCCATGGAAAAAAAAGCGGATCAGGGTGAGCCTTCGGCACCGGGTGCAGAAGATCAGGGCGCCCATCCCTTTTGAACCAGACCCTTCCCAGGAAAAAAAGAAAAATTTAAAAAAGGGAACCGGGGATGAAAAAAAAGGGGGCCCGGGTTGTTCATGGATGATGATATTCAGCAGTTTTTGAGACCGGGCCGTAACGCTTTTAAACTGCTTTTCAAAGGAGATGGACCGGGGTGACTCCGCCCATTTTATTTCTACCCGGGGGGAGCCGTTTTCGCCGGCCATCAGATGGGTATCATCCAGGCTTTCCAACTCCCAGGTCACGGGGATGTTAAAACTCACCCCGTTCCAGGCAATGAGTTTATTCAGGCCCGGGCCGTCCTTTACCATATCCTCAAGCATCGGCCGTCAGTAGGGAACAAATGATTTCCAGTGATCCTCCCGGCCTTTTTGAGGCTGGATCTGCGGAGGGTCTTTTTCCGGAAATTTTTTCATGAAGCATTCCCTTTCTTCTTCAATCCGGCTGGTCAGGGAAAACTTGACGGAATTTCCCATTTTTTCATCATCCACCATGATATTGTGCTGAAGGATGAGACTGCTCTTTTCCTTCCGGTCATTTACAAAGGACCATTTCCAGGCGACCATGGTCTGAAAAGGATCACCCTTATATTCGTCGGGCTCTCCCAGTTCTTCCCGGTATTTTTTTAAGAGCGTTTCAAAAAATACCTTGGAGGAATCGCTGAATTTTAATTTGATCCGGAGGATCTTCCCGGGGCGAAGGCAGGTTCCGTAGGCAACCAATCCGGATTTGAATCCGGGCTGGGGAAGGATCTGCCCCTCTTCCAGGTATTCGTTAAAGGGCAATTCCCGGAAGGTCTCCATATCCATCAGATGGTGGTATTGGCCGATATCCTCTCCCAGCACAAAGCCCCCCAGATGAACCGGAAATTTTGCCTGGACGGAATGATACGGAAATAAGACCAGCAAAAAACAAAACACCAGCAAATTTTTTTTCATGGAAGCCTCCCTGTGACATAATCCCTTACCCCAAAGACCCGGTTAAGCGTTCTGCGTTCCATCCTACCACACCTTTATCAATCTAGAAAGTGCTGCCGCTGAGAGATTTTAAGATCAGGGTAAAGCCCATGGCAAACATCCCCATGAGCCCCATGCCGCAGGAAAAACCGGCCAGGAGTACCGGGGCATATTGCCTCCACTGTTTCCCATACCGTTTCAGGAAAAAAAACCGGCCCAGGACCGCGCCGGCCAGCTCCAGGATAAACCCGTGGGGGGTACTCTGGCCCAGACCCCGGACAATGCCGTAGACCAGAAGCACGGGCAGCCCGAAAAAACTGAGAAGGGCATAGGTCAAAAGCCCGAATCCCATGCCGGAAAACACGGTCACTGAATTAAGAGCCTGAAAGAACAGGGAATTTCCCTCCAGGGTGGAGGACTGCATCAAAAGCGTATTCAATGCCTGCAAATGCCAGAGTTCCTGGGCATAGGGGTAGCCGGCCGAAGGAATGGGCGCCAGGCGCCAGATAAACTGGGAAAACAGGAGGCTGGCGATCATGACCACGGGAAAAACAATAAACTCGGCCTTGATGATCCCTCTCAAACTGGTGCCGGTAAGCTCGATCTGCCTGAAATTCACCGTTGCTTCCCCATAATTGTGAATGGGAATGGGAGCATACCAGATTTCAATGCCCTGGTACCCGAAATATTTTGCCCCGGCAATGAAACTGGCTTCCCTGACCATGGGCAGGCTGACAAACTGCCCCGCAATCCCTTCCATCCGCGCGGTGATATAGGAGATCACCGGCGTATACACAAAGCCGTAGATTAAAAAGAAAACCCAGGGAAAGGTGGGTACCAACACCGCACACAGGATCACATAGGCCAGGGTGGAAAATAAATAGATGGCAATGGCGATCCTGAAATCAAAATCCCCTCTTCCCGGCGGCGGTTGAACAAGAGCTTCAGATTATTCCGGATATTCCGGGCCCCCGGAAGGATTTGGACACCTGCCAGAGCCCGATAAGGCCGATGGAGAGCCCGAGGCCGATACCGAAACTCATGTAGAAATCAAAATTATTGGCAAAAACCGTTTCAACGGTTCCCATTCCCGGGTGCCAGCTCCTCAGAATCCCGCTGTGATATAAGACCGGGTTGAGGGCCACAGTGATCAAAAGGCCCACAAGGCCGCCGATGACGGCCCAGAACGGCAGGACCATGCCCAGGAACACCAGGCCCAGATCAAGCTGGATGCCCGTGGCCACGGCCGGCAGAATGCCTTCCGTATGCCGGGTCAGCTCCACCCAGGGGATGGGAATCAGGCGGACCGGTTCCATGAAAATAAGGCCGGATACGGCAGGCAGAAGGATATAGACACTCCCGAAAACCAGGCCGATGACCCCGCCGATGGAAAAAATCCGCCATTTCCAGGATTTGGCCTTCTCCTCCCTGGATTCCGCCAGGGCAATGGTTCCGAGGGCTCCCACCGGCGCCATGGGAAAGGGCAGTTTTTCCACATCGGAAGTGATTCTGTAGAGGGCATAGCCCAGGCCGAACTGGTCTATTCTCTGGATGATCTGGGATCCGATCAGGAGCAGGATGGGAATCAGCCAGTCCGGGTGAAGAAAGGTTCGTTCGAGCAAGGCGGCGGACTCGGGCTGGGGCGCCACCCAGGCGGGAATGAATTCCGTGAGCCCCAGCATCCTGGCTGCATCGGACTGAACCAGGTACTGGTTCCACAGCAGCCCCTGAAACGGCGAAGACATGGCTGCCCCGGCCATATAATACAACAGGAAGATTTCCTGTTGTTTCAAGTCTGCATAGGCCCGCTTGGCGATTTCGGCAAAGAGGATGATGGTGACCCACCGGGCCGCGGGTCCGATCCCCGTGCCGATGACCAGTTGGAGGTACATGCTGCCGGGCATCATGAGAAAGCCGATAAAAACGGCGCCGGCAATGGTTTTCCAGTTAAACCCCTCTTCAAAATGGTCCGGGGGCTTTAAAAGGTCCCGGTATTCGTTCAGCTCTTTATCATCATACATGTGCGATGGGTCCCGATACTCTCATGAATTACAGGGGAAGAACCTGGTACCCGCCCGTTTCCGTGAACAGGCCGATAAGGGCCCAGGTTCCGCCCATTAAAAAATCTCCCATGATCAATCCCACAAAAAAATATCTCATCCTCGTAAAAAGGCTGACTCCGCCATATCTCATGCACAGGGCATTAAACAGCCATCCGATGAAAAAACTGAGCCATAAAATCTTCATGGCCGAACTGTACACCATCAAATACCCGATGGGATGGAGGGGCCACCAGTAAAACCGGTGGTACAGGATGGCCAGAGCCCCCATGACAACCGCACCGGCCAGGGCAAAATATTTGATGGAAGCGCCCTGTTCCACCTGGTTCTGAAACACGGGCAGGATATTGTTATACACCGATACCGTACTCCGGGTGGCCCAGTCCATCTCCAGATCCCGTATCCCGTATTTATAGCAGAGCAGGATCATGGCAACGGCGGAAACCATGAGGCAGGCCACCATCATCAAAAAGACGGCCCCCGCGATCCAGCCCTTAGATTTTGCCCGCCGGGTGATCCTGAGCATGTGGAGAATGGAAGGGGCAACGGATTCGCGTAAGTCCAGAAACAGGATTTTCTGGCTGATGCTGCCCAGGAGCAGGGCCGGGCTGGAAAATATTTTCAGTCCGAAAAGGGTATTGACCGCGTCAAGGGGGGCCACCGTCAGGGTAAAATAGGTGATCCCGCCCTGGCAGATGACCCGGGTGGCCACCATGGTAAAGAGCAGAAAAAACACAACCATCAGGATGCTCTGCCATAGGGCCACCCCATGGAAAGAAAACCAGGCTGCAAGCAAAAAGAATCCGGTCCCTGTCCCCCAGAAAGCGATCTTATCCGTAATAAGGCCGGGATCTGAATTTTCATGCCCGAATCTGAAGGCATTCCGGGTGATTCCCAGAAAATGGAACCGGGCCAGCCAGACCAGGAAAAGGGCAAAAACAATAAAGGCCCCGATCATCTGGGTTTCCTCCGGGCTTGACAGGGTGGGTCCGAAGGTGGTTCCCAGTTCCGAGGCGGGAAAACTCCATCCCGCGACGGTCAGGACCCCGGTGAAAAACGCGCCCAGGATATAAAAAAACCAGAAGGAGAAAGAGACCTGCTTGGATGCCAGAAAGGCGAACCCGATAAAGGCCGGATAAAAATAGAGCTTGAGTTTTATAAATCCGTTGAAAATTCCCTGCTGGGGGAAATAGGACCCGGCCAGAACCAGGGTATTGATCTGGGGAAAGGAGGGGAAGTAAAAGCTCAGGCCGTTCAGTAAATGCAGACAGACCGGGATGGCCAGCCCTGCCAGAAGGAACCGGTTGCAGAAAAAGGCCCCCGGTTTTTTTTCATCCAGCGCGGTCTGTATCATCTTGGGCACGATGAGAAGGGGAAAATTCATGCGTTCGTTCTGCATGGCCTGGTGGGAGATGATATGGATCATGCAGAGGATGAGAAAATAGCAGATGACCATGAAAGCCCCCCAGGACAGAAACGGCAGTGCCCAGGCCTCCCACGGGATATGGCGGGCCAGCGTCAGCCACCCCATGTCCCGGCCCCCTTCCAGCCCGTTATAGATCGATTCAATGGCGGCATTGCCCAGGGGAAATAGATTATCCGGCAAAAGCGGCTGAATGATCTCCTGCCACCGGTTTTCTACACTTGCAAAATAAAAGGGGGCCGTGAGATTGATAAAAAAGGTCCTGGCAAAACCGGTATAGGCGATCCCGGACACCAGCACCATGAGCCCCCAGGTAAAGACCAGTTCCAGCCCGGTTAAAAGGGGTTCCGCTTTAAACCATTTCCCGGAAAGGACGGTGATGAGGGTCAGCCAGAACAATACATAAAACGGGGCCAGGGGGAAATACCCGCCTCCCAGGGGGGTGGCGTTTTGGTACACGTTGTTGAAAGGGGTGAGCGCACAGATGAGAACCGCCAGGACACATCCAAGGATGAAGGCCCGGGGCCGGATGACTTCTCCTTCTTTTCTTTCTTTAAACAAGGGCTCCGTCCTTTTCTCCGGTGCGGGATGCCGCGACATGGATGAAGCTCTCTTTTTCACCCATGGGCATGGCCCGCCAGACCAGCAGTTGTTTGCGGATCAGGTTCACAAATCTTTTGTTCACCCGCCACCAGGTATTGTGTTCCCCCGAGTTTCGTACAATGGCCAGCTTGATTTCCATATAATTCCGGAACTGCGGCGAAACCCGAACCTCAAACCGGACCTGCTGCATGACCCCGAGATCAAAGGGGGCCAGCCAGGCTGTAAAATCAATCTGAAAGTCACCCCCAAACCCCTCTCCTGTTCTCTTTTCCCCATCTGCAGGGGGTTCGAGGGGAACCATCTCCAGCCGGCCCACGGAGAAAATACCATGGGATACGGCCCGGTGGGAATCAAAGAATTGATAAAGAAATCCGCAAAGGCTTGAGGCCTCGGATTCTTTGATGAGAAAGGGCAGGTCAATGGAAAGGGTATTGCCCTCGGCTTTGGCCATTTCCCAGGATTTTTCAACATCGGGAATGGCGATGGCCGCAGCCACCCGGGACGGATAAATGGAGGACAGCACCACCACCAGCATGACCATGGCCATGGCAAAAACCCCGCCAAGGGAGGAATAGTTGACGGTGAGCCCGTTGAGAAGGGCTGTCCCTGCAAAGACTTTTACCACCAACTGGGCCAGAATATAACCCAGGACCACACTCAATACGGCATAGGAAACCGCTTCGGCAATAAAAATAATGGACACGTGGGAGGGCGCCATGCCGATGGAGGTATAAATTCCGATTTCCTTTTTCCGTTCCTGGACGCTGCCGATCATGGTATTCAGGACAATGAAAACGGAAATCAGGATGGGGATGAAAATATTGGGCAGCCCGCTGTAGTTCAGGCTGTCGCCGGCGCTGTAAATATACACCCCTTTTTTCTCACCGGAAAAAAGCCATAATCCGAACCGGTCCGCCAGTTGAAAGGTTGAGGCATGGTCCGGGGTTTCCGTCTTATATTTCAGTGCAATGCTTTTCAGACTCCCCCCCAAGGAAACCAGGGTATCATAGGGAATGATGGCGGTCTGGTCAAAGGGAATATGCTGATACCGGCTTTGAAAGGCCCGGATATCGTCCCCGGATTCCATGGCCTCCACCTCGGCCTCCGTGGTTTTCTGGAATACTTCGTCCGGGAAAACGGCCGGGGTCAAAGGCTCTCCGTCCAGGTCCATGAATTCATCAAAATTCTTACCGGAAAAGGTGCCGATGACCTTAAAAGGGATGGACCACAGGGTGACAAAGGATTCTTGTGCGCCTGGGTCGGGAAGGTTCAGCCTTTGGGCCATGCTTTCCGGAATGATAATGGAATACCGGTCCCGGGGAGAAAACCAGCGCCCCCGGGTGAGGCGCTCCGGCAGGCCGGTGATCTCGGATTCCTTGGGGGATAAACCGATGAGCCCGTTGGCTTCAAAAATTTCCTTATCCCGCATCAGGGAAATTCCGGCTGTCTGGGACCGGTCCCGGCTTTCAAGCCAGGCCCTTGGGGCGGCGATCATATCCGCTGCCAGGGAATTCTCGATGATCTTAAAGGCCCTGCCGGGAAGGCTCTGCCAGTTCATCTGTTTGACCAGGAGCCCCTGGTAGGGGGTTCTTTCACTGTATAAGAGCCGGGAATGCTGGCGGATGCTTTTCACAGAGGTGAAACTCATGATGGTAAAGGTCAGGATCACCAGGGTGGTGCAGGTTAAAAAGGTCCTGACCCGCCTGCGCCGGAGGTTGTTGACCCCCATGAGAAAAGAGGCGGCAAACGCTTTTAAAAGGGTGATCTCCCCTTCATTTCGCCTTTTCCCATGCTGCTGAAACCGTTTCATCTCATTTTCAAAATAATTGAAAATGATCCAGGTCACGGCCGCAGATAAGCCGAGAATGAAAAAGGCCAGGATAATGACGATGGGGCTGTAGGCCAGGTCAAAGGCAGGATGGACATTATAAATAATCCCTATCAAAAGGACCAGGATACCCACAAATCCCGCGATGCGTTTATAGATATTGATAAAGGCGAACAAGACCCGTTCCATGCAAAAGGCAAAGGGAGCAAATAAGACAATATAGAACAGGACCCCGTAGAGCACATCCTTCTGGATGTTCAGCACATGGTCGTAGACCCTGCCGGCCAGGGCCAGGGCATTGCCGGTTGAACTGAAAAACCGGTCATACTGTTTTTGCTCAAAATAGGTTTCCGCCTCTTTCAGCGCCTGGTTGCCCTGGATTTGAAGATCCTTGACTTTCCGGCTGTTGATCCCCTTCTCCTCCAGATTGTTGATCCTCGGATTCAAGAGGGACCACATGTCCTTTGAAGCCAGATAGGGGGTGGGTGAAATGATGGAGGCCCCATCCACAAGGTATCCCCTCCCCTCGGGACGGGTTTGATCCGCATGGGTCAACAGGAATTTTTTGGTCAGGAGGGTATCGGACAGGGCCAGCTTCATGGGGGTTCCCGGCTGAAGATAGATGGAACTGATGATGGAGGACCGGGTGTCGATGCGGCTGTACCAGTGGCGGACCGGCACGGCGTCGGTCCTGGCATCCAAAACCTGCATCCGGGTCATATGGCGGAAGGTCCTGGGTTCCAGAAGATCCAGAAGCGTGGTCTGGCTGCAGGGGAACATCACCAGGCTGGTTTCCGCCTGGTTGGTTTTCATCCTGACCCTGTACCTGTCCTTGGTGGTCATTTTTTTTATCAATGGCCCAGAGGGTTTCCCCGGTGGTCTCATCAAATTTATACCCTTCCAGGATGGCCTTATGGACGGTGAGATTCCTTGTGGCCAAGCCCTTGATGGAAAAATCCCCGGAATCATCGGCCATGGCGTAAAACAACCCCGGACCCTGGAAGGAAAGGATGACGCTTCCCGGAGCCGGCGCATCCGGGAACACGGCCCCGTGCCGCATGAAAAGCGCCCTTCCCGATAGGGTGGCAAACCCGTTCTGGGGGAGCCTTGGAAAGGCCAGGTCCGGGGCCGAGGCCAGGTTTTCGATCAAATGGGAAATAAACCGGCTTTGACCCTCGGCATAGCCCATATCGACTTTTTCCAGGGTATCCCCGGGGGTGTTCCAGAATTGCCGGGCGTCATCCGTGGTGACAAGGCTGAGCCCGGGGTACCCGGCCAGGTTGCCGACCTCTCCGCCCAGGGGCGGGGTATCCTTGAAATAACTGCGCCAGGAGCGATGAAGGGAGGGCCTTAAGGTGTCCTTTACCAGGTTTTCCGCCTTAAGCTTGCCGGCCACCTGGCCGGCCCTGTCAAGAAGGGTTTCATTCATCTTCACATAGGGCGCAAAGGTATTGATGGAGTCATCGATCTCATAGAGCCATCCTCCGTTAAAGGCGCCGATACCGGTGCCGTGGCTTGAAAGATGCAGGGAAAACACCATGAGAATATGTTTATCCTGAATCCCCTGTTTAAACTCCCTTGCCGAAATGAGGTGCTGCTGCCGGATGCCTGCATCCGTCCGGGCATTTTCAATTTTTTCCCTGGCACGCGGGATCATGGCGGTCATCAGATCAGCCTCTTCCCGGGTCAGGTCCAGAAGATCCTTCCGGCTTTCAAACCGTTTCAGGTCCATTCTTTGTCCTGCCAGGCGCTTGATCTCCATTTCATCGGGATTTTTTTCAAGGCGAAGCCGCATCAACTGGTTGCTCAGGCTGTCTATTTCTGTTTTGGCTATTTCCTGAATGATTTTCTGAACCCGGTCCAGCTCGTCCTTGTCCAGCTTTTCCTTCCGGCCGCACCGGTCCAGAAGCTCCAGGCCCTGCTCAGACTCGGCCATGCGCTGCCGGGCCTCGGCCCGCATCTTTTTGAGGCGGCCCGAGGAGATATCCAGGGTCCAGATCATTTCTCTCATGCCTGCAAGGCTGTTGCCGTGCCCGGCCGTGGCGGTTAAAAGAACAGAGCGCTCCGGCGGGTTGTTTTTCAGAAAGGCGGCCAGGTCCAGAAGGGAGGCAATGGAACAGGATTGGTCCGCACCGGGTGAATGCTTGGGGACAAAGCCCGCGGTATCATAAAACCCCTCCACAATAATCAATTCATCCTTGAGGGTGCGGCCCGGCACCAGGCAGTAAATGTTTTCAAGGATCGCAGGGGTCCATTTCACATCGGAGCTGATCCTTACAAGGGGATTGGACGAAGAAGAGGTTTTAAAGCCGGGCAGCAGAGTTTCTGCCTGGGTTGCCGAAAGCATGAATTTCGGAAAGGTCACCGGAGACAATTCCAGTTTGTCTTCAAATAAATACCGGTCCGGCGGCTGTTCAAAAACATAGATCAGGGCCTTGGCGCCCAGGGTCAGGGCATTGATCCAGTTCTCCCCGGAATCCAGATCCATCAGAACAATGGCGTTTTTGATGTCCTGGTGATTAAAATCGCCCATTTCCCCCTTGCCCACATAAACCAGGGGCCCCTGGATCCCGGGTTCGGCCAGGGTATCCGGAGAAATCGCATTGGACAGAAAGGGGGCGATGTCCATGGATTGGTCTGTTTTCTCAACGGTGAGACGGGTTTTTGCCGCCTGCCGGACAGGCATGGAAAAGGTCTGGATTCCGGTTTCATATCCCAGGTCTTTAAAAAAAGCCTGGATATAGGCCGCGGCCCGGGCCGCCCCGTCGGTGCCGCTGCTTCGGTCGGAAATGCTTGAAAATGCCCGGATATGCTGAGAAAATTCCTGCTGACCGTGGCCTTCCGAAGAGGCAGCCGGCCCGGAATAGGAAAAAAGAAAAATAACCAGGCATGATAAAATGGTCCATATATCAGCAGCCCGTTTGCCCCTCATTTTTCACCGATCCGGCCCAGGGAAATGGAAAGCTCTTCCCGCTTTTCGATTTTTTCTATCTTCCCGTCGCTGATCCAGATCACCCGGTCCGAAACATTGAGCATTTTCAGGTCATGGGTGGCCGAGATAATGGTCACCCCTTTTCCCGGCTCAGCATTTTCAGCAATTTGATGATTTCCTCTCCCGTGGCAAGGTCCAGGTTGCCCGTGGGCTCATCGGCCAGGATAATGGCCGGGTCATTGGCCAGGGCCCGGGCAATGGCGACACGCTGCTGCTGGCCGCCGGATAATTCAAAGGGCTTATGCAGAAATCTTTTTTTCAACCCGACAAGATCCAGAAGGTCCATTCCCCTTTCCCTGGCCTCGTCATCGGGAATCCCGGCAAAATCATGGGCAGGGTCACATTTTCCAGGGCCGTCATGACCTGGATGATATTAAAGGTCTGGAAAATATATCCGATTTTCCGCACCGCAGCCAGGCCAGCTCGTAGGCGTCGAGCTGGGAGATGTCGATCTCGTCGATAAAAACCGAACCGGAAGAAGGCTTGTCAAGACCGCCGATCATATTAAAAAGGGTGGTCTTGCCCGAGCCCGAGGGTCCCATGATGGACACATATTCTCCGGCCTTGATGTCCAGGTCAATTCCCTTTAAGACCTGGACAACGGCTTTGCCCATGGTAAAATCCTTCATCACCCGGGAGACGCGAACAATATTGGTTGAATGATTCATAAAGGATCCCAGGCCGTCAATCCCTTCCCCTCATGGCTTCCACCGGCTGCATCTTTGCAGCCAGCAGGGCCGGGTACAGAACACCCAAAATACTTAAAAGGCATCCCAGGACAATGGCCGATACAATGGAGGTTAAAATTTGATTCATATGGATAAGGCCGGCAATGGAACCGCCATATCTGATCAGGGCCCCGAGAAAGGCAATGAGGGCCCCGAGCGCCCCGCCCAGGGCAGACCCGATGAGCCCCTGAAGCGCGGCCTCAATCAGGAACAGCCTCAGGATAAACCGGTCAAGGGCTCCCAGGCATTTCATGGTCCCGATTTCCCTGAACCGGTCTGCCACCGCCATGAGCTGGGTATTGACTATCCCGACCACGCAGACCAGCAGGGAAAGGAAAAGAATCCACCGCTCCTGGGGGGAGAGCCCCAGGGTCCGGCCTTCCTCCGGAATTTCAACGCCCTGGAGAGAGAGCTTCTGGATGGCGGTTTGATCATGGGAAGCGGCAATGCCGGATATGATATCCAGGTTCACCTTGATATAGGCATAAAAGGAAATGGCCAGGATCAGGCTCATGGTGGTGATCAAGGTGCGGAAAAATCTGGATCTTATGCTTTTTACAGCAATTTCAACAGATTTCTTAAACGGCAGGACCACCTGCTTTTGCGGAAGATTTGGCTTGATTTTTCCCTGCATAATCCCTGAAGTGAATGGTTTGCCCGCGTTTTCTCAATCCTTACCGAACCCATAGCCGCAAGATTTTAACATCAATCCGCTCAAAAAGGCGGAATAAAAACTAATAAAGGGGATTGATTGTTTTTCGGTTTTATTCCAATATGTCATTGATAATGAAAATTATTCAGGAAGTCAAGAATTTGAACCATGGCCCGGAAAACCAGCCTCTTCCCTTGAAATGAAAAAACCGTCAGGAATACCTATGCTCTCCTTAGCCCATATCAAAGAACTGAATCCGGATACCATATTATGACCAAATCAATTTTAAAACAACTCCCCTGGCGGATCAGTATTTTAATTGAAAATATTTAAAAATGATCCGGCCGCCTGATTTATGCATCCATTTTCTTGACTTGGCCCGGAAGTTTGGATAGAGATAAGCTTTCAGCTTTTTGCCAAAGGAGAAACAGCATCCCATGGACAGGATCTCGTCTTTCAATATCCTCATGTATTCCCACGATACCTATGGACTGGGACATATCAGAAGGACCATGGCCATTGCCGAGCAGTTGAGAAAGGATGACACCAATATCCTGATCCTGACGGGATCACCCATTGCAGGCCGGCTGACCTTTCCCAAATATGTGGATTATGTCCGGATTCCGGGAATGATCAAAAAGGCCAATGACGAATATTTTCCCCTGACCATCCGGATTGATCCGGTTCAGGCCATGGAGATCCGGCAGAGTATCATCATGGCAACGGTGAAAACCTTTCTGCCGGACCTGTTCATCGTGGACAAGGAACCCCAGGGGCTGAAAAAAGAAGTGCTGCCGGCCCTGGAATGGATCAGGGAAAATCTGAAGCAGACCCAAACCATTCTCGGACTCCGGGATATCATGGATGATGCGCAAACCGTCATCTCAGACTGGGAAAAAAAAAATATCTATTCCACCATAGAGGAATTTTACAGCGAGGTCTGGGTCTATGGGCAAAAAGACATTTATGACCCGGTAAAGGAATATAAGATCCCGGCATCCATTGAAAACAAGCTCTATTTTACGGGCTATATCCCCCGGAAAGTGCCCGGGAAGGGGATGGCGGAAGCCCTGAGATTGCAGTTGAATGTCATGAAAAATGAGCCCCTGGTCACCGTGACCACGGGCGGAGGAGGGGACGGCTTCCATGTCCTGGATTCTTATCTGACCATGCTGGAAAGAATGAAGGAACAGTCCATTCTCCCTCCTTTCCACAGCATTCTGGTCACAGGGCCCTTTCTATCCAAAACCGACACCGACCTTGTATTGGAGCGGGCAGGAGCCCTCGGCATCCGGGCCTATGATTTTTTCCCGGATATGGAAACCCTCATCGCGGCGTCAGACCTTGTGGTGTGCATGGGAGGCTACAATACCCTCTGTGAGGTGCTGTCCTCCCATGTCATGAGCCTGGTAATCCCGAGAGAAACCCCGAGGAAAGAGCAGTATATCCGGGCAAGGGCCTTCAGCGATAACCATCTGGTGGATTATATCCCCTGGAGCCGGCTCAACCCGTCAAACCTGGAAGAAAAAATTCTTTATATGCTGGACCATAAGGACGATTTCAAAAAAGCCATGAGCGGTTTTGAAATGACCGGAATTGTTAAAATCTGTGAGCGCATATCAAATTTTTGGAACGGTAAAAATGGAAAACAATGCTCCCCCGACCCTATGTATGGTTTTAAAAGGCTATCCACGGATATCTGAAACCTTTATTTCCAATGAAATCCTGCTCCTGGAATCCCTGGGATTTTCCATCCATATCATCTCCATGCGGGAGCCGAGGGAGTCCTTCGCCCATGCCGACGTGGGAAAAATCAAAGCCAGGGTCCAGTACCTGCCCAGCACCATCCTGGGTCACCTTTTGCCCCTGGGATATCATAATCTCATGCTGGCTTTGAAGCGGCCCAGGGTCTATTTCAAGGCCATTTCCATGGCCGCGGCCCGATGGCGGCGGACAAAAAAATCAGCCACCCTCAAGCACCTGCTGCAAGCCGGGTACCTGGTCCACCATTGCCTGCCGGGAACCCATATTGTCCATTTCCAGGCCCATTTCGCCCATTCGCCCACATCCGTGGCCATGTTTGCAAGCATTTTGAGCGGCATCCCCTTCAGCTTTTTTGCCCATGCCAAGGACATCTACACCTCTGACCCCCGGCAGCTCAAGGAGAAAATGGACCTGGCCAAATTTGTGGTGACCTGCACCCGCTACAACCGGAACTATCTGAACTCTTTGGCCGGAAACGGCAAGACCCCCGTATTTTGCGTCTACCACGGCATCAACCTGGAATATTTTTCTCCGGAATCCCGACCTGCCTCATGTGCGCCCCCCTACAACATCCTGACCGTGGCGAGGATGACGGAAAAAAAGGGGCTGGATATCGTCTATCAGGCCCTGGCCCTTCTCCGGGACAGGGGAGTGAAATTCCGGCATACCCTCATCGGCGAAGGCGCGGACAATGAAAAAATCCTCCGGCTCATCAAGGACCTGGGACTCGAATCCGTCACCACCCTGGCCGGGACCCTGGCCCATGAAGACGTCATCCACTATTATGCAAAGGCCGATCTCTTTGTCCTGGGGTGCAGGATCGCCGCCGACGGCGACCGGGACGGCATCCCCAATGTCATGGCCGAAAGCATGGCCATGAACGTGCCCGTGGCGGCCCCGAAGGTGTCCGGCATTCCTGAATTTCTCGAAGACGGGGTCACCGGGAAAATGGTGCCCCCGGATGACCCGCCGGCCCTGGCCCGGGCCATGGAAACCCTGTTGACCGATGAAGCCCTGAGGCAAAGGGTCATCCCGGAAGCCCGGAAAAGAATCGTCCGGGATTTTAATAATAAAGAACTGATCCGCGACCTGGCCCGGATTTACAGTGACCGGATTCCCGGACTCATGCCCGGCCCGGGTTCTTCCGCCACATGAGAATCGCCTTTTATGCCCCGTTCAAACCCCTGGACCATGACCATCCCTCCGGGGACCTGGCCATCGCCCGGGGCTTGGTTCAATTCCTGGAAGACCAGGGCCATACCCTTGAGGTCCAGAGCCGGCTCAGGGCCCGGTGGATCTATTTCAAGCCCTGGCTCTGGCCGGTCCTGGCGGCGGATTTCATTCAAAGCCTGAAGCGCCTGGCCGAAAAACCGCCGGCTGTCTGGCTGACCTACCATACCTATTATAAGGCCCCGGATCTCCTGGGACCCCTCATCTGCAAACTCCTAGGGATAAAATACATCATTTTTCAAGGCATTTACTCCACCAAACGGAAGAGAAAAATAACCACCCTGCCCGGATTCTATTTAAACCGGTACGCGCTGAAAACCGCCCATCATATTTTTACCAACAAGGTCTCGGACTTTAAAAACCTTCAGCGCCTCATCCCCGGCCATGGCCTGACCTATATCCGGCCCGGCATCAACCCCCGGGCCTTTGTGAGGGATGAATCCGCGGGGCGGAAAAACAGAACATCCTGGGGCCTGGATTCCGGCCCCATTATTTTAACAGCCGCCATGTTCAGGGATGATGTCAAAACCAAGGGGCTTTCCTGGCTGATCCGGTGCTGTGCCGGGCTCATGGAGACAAACCCGGACTTTTGCCTGGTCATTGCCGGGGGCGGCAAGATGGAAGACCATCTCAAGGCCCTGGCCGAAAAGCATATTCCCGGACATTATACCTTTGCCGGCAAGATCGCCCCCAAGGACATGGCCGGATTTTACAGTTCAGGAGATGTGTTCGCCTTTCCCGGTATCCGGGAATCCCTGGGAATGGTATACTTGGAAGCCCAGGCCTGCGGCCTGCCCGTGGTGGCCTTTAAAAACGGCGGGATCCCGGAAGTGGTCCGGGACAAAAAAACAGGATTTCTGGTTCCCATGTATGACTGCCCCGATTTTCCCGGGCCTTAAAGGATCTTCTGCAGGACGAAAGCCGCAGGAATCACATGGGGAAAACCGCCATGGACTATGTCGGAACTTTTCACGACAGGGACAAAAACTACAAGACCCTTGAAACCCTGCTGGTTCAAATGGGGTCATAAATGATCCGACTGGGATTGATCCGCCATGCCAGAACCCCATGGAACCTGGAAAAGAGAATCCAGGGCAGCTCCGACATCCCCCTGAGCCCGGAAGGGAAAGAGGAGGCGGTTCGCTGGGGGGAGATCCTGAAACCCGAACCCTTTGACCTGATCCTGTCCAGCCCTCTGATCAGGGCAGGGGAAACCGCCCTGATCCTTTCGGATAAGATGGGAATCCCGGTTTTCCGTGAACCGGATCTCCGGGAACAGGACTTTGGGGACTGGGAAGGACGAAAAATAAACGATATCAGAAAATCGGACCCCGGGGCCGTTGAATTCCAGGAATCCCGGGGCTGGGGGTTCCGCCCGCCCGGAGGGGAATCCAGGACCGGGGTCCTGGAGCGGGTGAAAACGGCTTTTGAACGGGCGGCAAAGATTTATGAAAACCAATATATCCTGGTGGTCACCCACCAGAGTGTGATCAAGACGGTGATCTATGACGCCTTAAAAAGAACCTTCGGGCCGGGTGAACTCCCCATATTAAAGGATTATTGCCTCCACGACCTGACCTGGGAGGGAAACATCCGGATCCAAAGGATCAACCGCCTCCGGTTGACCCCCGGGGACGGAATTTCATGAAAGGCGCTCATGGACATGGAGAACAGGGATAAATTATGAAAGTCGTCATCTATTGCCAGCATGTACTGGGGGTGGGACATTTTTTCAGGACCCTTGAAATTGCAAGGGCCATGAAGGATTTTGACGTGATCCTGGTGACCGGCGGAGACCAGGTCCAGGCCCTGCTGCCCGGCCATGTGAGACAGGTGGCGTTGCCGGGTCTCATGATGGACCCCGCCTTCAGCACCCTTCACTGTGTGGACCCCTGCCGGGACCTGGAAGCGGTCAAGCTTGAACGCAAGACCATCCTGCTGGATCTTATCCATACCGAAAAACCGGATTTTTTCCTGGTGGAGCTTTACCCCTTTGGCCGGAAAGCCTTTGAATTTGAATTGATTCCGGCCCTGGATTTCATCAGGGCCCGGCAGGACATCAACTGCAAGGTGGTGTGCAGCCTGAGGGACATCCTGGTGGAGAAAAAAAATCCGACTAAATATGAAACCCGGGTCATCCAGGCGCTTCATACCTGGTTTGACGCCGTCCTGATCCATTCCGATCCCAGGCTCATCAAACTGGACGTCACCTTTCCAGGAATGGATAAAATCAAAATCCCCCTGGTTTACACCGGGTTTGTGACCCCTAGGCCGGACCCGGAAAAAGTCCGGCAGATCAAAGAGGAGCATGGGCCGGACCGGCGGCTCATTACCGCCAGTGCGGGCGGAGGAAATGTGGGAGCGCCCCTGCTCAAGGCAACGGTCCGGGCCTTCCGGAGCCTGTCCGGGAAACCTGATCCTGAAAGTCTATACCGGCCCCTATATGAACCGGGAAGATCAGGATGATCTCCGATCCTTTGAAAATGACAGGATCAGTATCCGGGAATTCACCCCGGATTTTGTCTCCCTCCTGGGGGCCTCGGATCTTTCCGTCAGCATGGCCGGGTATAATACCTGTATGAATATTGTGGCCGCAGGGGTGCCGGCCCTGGTCCGGCCCTTTGACCAGAACCGGGAACAAAGGGAGAGGGCCGTGAAACTGTCCGAGTTCGCCCCCATCACCCTGCTGGAGGACCCGGATCTGGACCCGTCGGTCTTGGCCCGGAAAATGGAGGCGGCCCTGAATATGCAACCCGGCCCCCCGGGACCGAAACTGGATCTGGACGGGGCCGTCAACACCATGAAATGGATGAGGAGCCGATAGCATGAAGATATCCGGTATCTATCAGTCCCAGGACCCCGGCCTGCTCGGAAAAATAAGAGACGGGGTCCGGGAACAGCTTCGGACGGCACCGGCCGGCCAGGAAATCAAGATTTTTTTCAGGGCCGATGATATTGCAGCGCCGTCCAAAAATTTTTCAAGAATGATGGGCCTGTTTTTAAAATATCAAGTCCCCCTGTGCCTGGCCGTGGTTCCGGCCTGGCTGACCCCAAAACGGTGGGAGGCCATGGCCGAATTCCGGGAAAAAGGGCGGGATCTTTTTTGCTGGCATATGCACGGATACAGGCATATGAATTATGAACCCCAGGGAAAAAAGCAGGAATTCGGCCCGGCCCGGACGGCCCGGGTTGTTTTAAATGATTTGATAAAGGGGCGGGAAAGGCTGGAAACCATTATGGGGAAGGACCTGACCCCGGTCTTCACCCCTCCCTGGAACCGATGCAGCAGGGATGCCCTGATGATGTTGAAAAAACCGGGTTCGCCGCCGTCTCCAGAAGCCTTGGCAGTGTTCCGGCTGCGCCGGAAGGGCTTTTGGATATTCCCATTCATGCGGACCTGCACACCCGGAAGGAAATATCGGCCCAAGAGGGCTCGCAAAAGCTCCTGGAGGAATTCAAAACAGGGCTGGCCTCCCGGACCTGCGGCATCATGCTCCACCATATGTGCATGAATGATCCGGCTTTTCTCCTGCTTGAATCTCTGCTTGAGCTTTTCGCAGGATGCGGGCAGATCCGAAAAATCACCTATAAAGATCTCATTTCATACCCTCATTGCTGAAAAGGACCGGCGGCCTGCCCCATGGGAATCAAAATCATTCATACCACCTGCCATACCCAGTTCGGCGGGCTTGAAAAACGGATCTTCAACGAGGCCTGCTGGATGGCGGAAAAGGGTCACGAGATCATGATTGTGGCTCCCCGGAACACGCCGTTGTACGATAAATCAAAAGCAAAGGGCTTTTTGACCCGGGATGCGGCTTTTAAAAGGACCAGCCTGGCAAGGGACTTCTTTTCCTTGCGGGCCCTGTTCAAAAAATTCAGGCCCCAGGTCCTGAATACCCATGGAAACGAGGATTCCAAAATCGCCCTGTCCGCGGCCGTGGGCATGGGGATTCCCCTGCGGATCCTGTCCCGGCACATCAGCGCCCATGTCGGATCATCCCTGCACAATACCCTGCTGTACAACCGCCTGTGCGACTATATCTTTACCACAGCCGATTATACCACCCGCCGGCTCATCCAAACCCTGGGCATCCCAAAGGAGCGGATTCAGACCCTTTCTTCCGGGATCATCCCGCCAAAAGGCCTCATTGAAAAGATCAGGCCCGGGAAAACCTGGCCGGGGAATTCAGCCTTGACCCGGCCACCCGGTTCGTCGGCTTTGTGGGCCGGGTCTCCCATGACAAGGGGGTTGACCTCATCCTCCGGGCCTTTCACCGGGTTGCCGGCCAAATCCCCCATCACCTTGCCGTCATCGGCACCGGCACCGGTGAATACCTGGAAATGCTCAGAACCCTTGCAAGGACCTGGATATGGAATCCAGGGTTCATTTTGCGGGATTCAGGGAAGAGGTCTGGCCCTATTACAGGGCTTTGGACGGCAAGATGCTGGCCTCCCGCGATATCAACGGCATTCCCTTTGAGGGCATTCCCCAGTCCGTCCTGGAAGCCATGTATGCCCGATGCCCGGTCATCGGATCCATGAGCGGGGGAATCCCGGATATCATCCGCCACGGGGATACAGGGCTCCTTTTCCGGGCCGGCGATGAGGCGGACCTTGCGGAAAAGCTTTTACAGACCTTGGATGAGGGAGCCGCAGACAGGGTTGAAAAAGCCTTCAGGATGGTCAACACCCATCACACCATAGATGCCATGGGAAATAAGATCCTGGCCGTTTACCGGGATTTCCTGGGTGATCCGGAATGAGCTTTCACACGCCAAGGCAATGACGGCTGAAAAGCCCGTCAGACAATCCGCTTAAACAGTTTCTCCAGATCGTTTTTCGACAGGGTCACCCGAATGGGCCGGCCATGGGGGCAGTGCAGGGGATTCTCACAGTTTTCCAAATCCTTTAAAAGGCTCTGCATTTCCAAGGCATTCATCCTCAAATTGGCCCGGACGGCTTTGTGGCAGGCCATGAGGATGAGGCATTCATCCAGCCACCGGTCCTTTGAAAATTCATTTTGTCCATGAGGCTGGTTTCAATGATCTCCGTTAGGATCGGGGCCATGGCTTTTTGAGAAATTATGGAAGGGACGGCTTTGATGATAAAGGTGGTCCCGCCAAAGGGTTCCACCTCAATCCCCAGGGAAGAAAGATAGGGGAGAAGGCCCAGGAGGATATCGGCTTCCTTGTGGCTCAGTTCCAGGGTTTCGGGAACCAGAAGGGTCTGTCCGGCCATACCTGAAGCAGTGACTCTTTTTTTCAAAGCCTCATATACGACCCTTTCATGGGCTGCATGCTGGTCAATGAGCAGGAGGCCTTCTCCGGACTCGGCCAGGATATAGGTTCCCAAAACCTGGCCCAGGATCCTGGGCGGGGCCGGATGGAACATGGGATCAAGGCCGGGTTCCGGAATACTAGGGGGAAGATCCCCGGCTGGTTCCGTTTCAGCCGCTTTATTCGCAAGGCTTTCTCCCCAGGCCACGGCCCTTTGTTCCACCCTGGGGAAATCATCTTCCCGGACCGGCACGGAGCCCTCGGAATAAAACTCCCGGGAAAGGAGCGGCCTTTGGCCCTCTCTCTCCTGAAAAACCTCTTTCCGGGTATGGGACAAGGCATGGTCAACGGCCCGGCAAACAGCTTCATAAACTTCCTGAGGGTTAAAAAACCGGACCTCCCGCTTGGTGGGATGGACATTGACATCCACGGCATCAAAGGGGATCTCGATAAACAGCACCACCATGGGGTATTTGCCCTTCATGAGCCTTCCCCGGTACCCCTGGAAGATGGCGGAAATGAGCCCCCGGTCATGGACCAGGCGGCGGTTCACAAAGAGAAAAATCCGCGACCCCGTATTCCGGACCAGATCGGGAAGGACGCAATACCCGGTGAGGGTGAGGCCGGCGCCGGAATAGTGGATCTCCGCCGTTTTTTTGGACACCTCGGTTCCAAGGACGTTGACAGCCCTGGGGAAAAGAGTGTCCGATGCAGGAAAGTTTTTGTGAAGCATTTTATTGGAAAACAACCGGAAGCGGATGTGGGGATGCCCCAGGGCCATGCCGGCAACGGCATCACTGATATGGCTGATTTCCGTATTGTCGGATTTCAGGAATTTTTTCCGGGCCGGGGTGTTGAAAAAAAGATCCTTGACCTCAACCATGGTGCCCACGGGCGCGCCCGCGTCGGAAACATTCCGGACCTTTCCGCCGAGAATTTCAATCCGGGTGCCGGTATCTTTATTTTCAGGCCGAGTCACCAGGGTGAATTTGGATACCGAAGCAATGGAAGGCAGGGCCTCCCCGCGAAAGCCCATGGTGGAAATGCAGAACAGGTCCTCGGTTTTAAAAATCTTGCTGGTGGCATACCGCTCAATGGACAGGAGCGCATCATCCCTTGAAAGCCCGATGCCGTCATCGGAAACCCGGATCAGGGATTTTCCGCTTTTTTCGATTTCAATGGTAATGGCCGAGGCCCCGGCATCAATACTGTTTTCAACCAGCTCTTTGACGACGGCAGAAGGCCGTTCAACGACTTCACCGGCCGCAATCTGGTTGGACAGGAGTTCAGGCAGGATTCTGACGGTCGTCATGCTTCACAAACCTGAGAAGGAATTCGGAATCCTTGGGGCTTAAATCAAATCTGAAACTTGCCTCATCCACAAGTTTTGCAAGGTTGCCGGCCGGATTTTCCGTCCGTTTTTCCGATATCCATTGAACCGCATGTTTGAGCTTTTCACCCTGGGGCATGATGGTTGACATCCGAACACCTCCCTTGGGTTATAAGTCCGGAAATTTCCGGGCTAACCCGATACTTTGTTCAAATCCGTAACCCGCCCTTAAAAGGGACATTTCATCAAATTTACCGGCCATCATCTGGATACCGACGGGCAGGCCCTGGGAAGAATATCCGGCAGGGACGGAAATGCCGGGAATCCCGGCCATATTGGCCGAAAGCGTAAAAATATCCGTCAGGTACATGGTCAGGGGATCATCGGTCTTTTCCCCGATTTTAAAGGCCGGGGCCGGGGCCACGGGAGACAGGATAAGGTCACAGGTTTCAAAGGCCTTTGAAAAATCATCGGCAATCAGGGTTCTCACCTTGGAGGCCCGGCCGTAATAGGCATCATAGTATCCCGCTGAAAGGGCATAGGTGCCGATGATGATCCGGCGCTGCACCTCTAGGCCGAAGCCCCTGGATTTGGTTTTCTTGTACATGTCCATGAGATCATCGGAAGACCTGTCCCTGAACCCGTATTTCACCCCGTCATACCGGGCCAGATTGGAACTGGCCTCACAGGGCGCAATGATATAATAGGCCGCCACCACATATTCCGCGTGGGGCAGGGAGATTTCCCGGATCTCAACCCCCAGGTCCTGCAAAACCTCTTTTGCATGATGAAAGACCTTCTCCACTTCAGGGTCAATTCCTTCCGCCGATACATATTCCTTTGGAATCCCGGCCCGCATCCCTTTCAGGGACCCTTTGTCAAACTGGTCCAGGGCCTGGGTGAAATCCGGCACAGGGATTTTGGCGCTGGTGGAATCCAGCTTGTCATGGCCGGATATGGCGTTCAAAAGAAGGGCCGCATCCCGGACATCCCGGGTAATGGGCCCCGCCTGATCCAGGGAGGAGGCATAGGACACCAGGCCGAACCGGGAGACTCGTCCATAGGTGGGTTTGATCCCCACCACCCCGCAATGGGAGGCCGGCTGCCGGATGGAACCTCCGGTATCCGTCCCAATGGACCCGCAGCAGAACCGGGCCGCCACGGCGGCGGCAGAACCGCCGCTGGACCCGCCCGGCACATAATCCGGATTCCAGGGATTTCTGGTGATTTTATAGGCTGAATTCTCCGTAGACGACCCCATGGCAAATTCATCCAGGTTGGTCTTGCCCAGGATAACCGCGCCCTCCCCCTTTAATTTTGAAACCACGGTCCCGTCGTACCGGGGGACAAAATTTTCAAGGATCCGGGAACCACAGGTGGTTTTTATCCCCTGGGTGCACAAAATATCTTTCAGGGCGAGAGGGATGCCCGTCAATGCAGAACCCCTGCCGGCAGCAAGGTCCTGGTCCGCTTTTTTTGCCTGCGCCAGGGCCCCGTCCCGATCCAGGGTAATGAAAGCCCCGATCCCGCCCTCATGTTTTTCAATCCGGTCGAAAAAGGCCGAGGTCAGTTCAACCGAAGAGATTTCACGGCGGGCAAGCCTCTCCATGGCATTTCCAATTGTCAGTTCATGATATTCCATGGGTTCATATCCTCACTTGCGGGTAGGTTTCCATCATTTGACGACTCGCGGCACCACATAAAAATCATCATCCCGGTCCGGGGCATTGGCCAAGGTAATGACAGGCCCCGGCGATGCCTCGGGTCTGTCCTCCCGGAGTACATTGTCCTTGGCTGCCCCCTTGGAAGACATTTTTGCAGCGTCCACATCGGCATCCTTCAATTTATCAATATACTGGAGGATATTTCCCAATTGCTCCACCATTTTTTCCTTCCGGTCATCTTCAATTTCCAGCCGGGCAAGATGCGCTATCTTTTCGACTTCACTCTTTGATATCTTCATCGGTCTCCCTTTTCATAATCATTGCCTCAATCCCGGCTTTATCCAGCCTGGCCTTGAATTCCTTTGCCGCATCATAGGTTTCAAAGGGGCCGGTCCTGACCCTGTACATGGGAATCCCGTTCTTTTCCCCCTTGATCCGGTAAGACGGAAATCCTTTTTCCTCCAGGTCAGACATTTTTGAAACCGCTTCCTGGAAGCTCTTGTAAGCCGCGATCTGAATCGTATAAGACCCCTTGGAACCGATCAGGGGTTGGCTCGCCGCTTCATCGGTTTTTTCCGTCTTCAGATCGTCCTTGTCCATCCCCGTTTCTTTTCCCGGTTCGATGACGGGGGGTTTCTCAGGCGCCCTGGCCTGCTCCCGGACAACTTCCTTTGCAGGCTCTTTCTTGACAAGCCTGGCAGGGTCCTTGGTCAAAAGCTTCTTAATGACTTTCACCGGTTCCTGAACCGGTTCCGTAACCGCGGCGGCAGGCTCTTTAGCAGATTCCTTGGGCGCCTCTTTAACAGGTTCTTTAACGGGTTCCTTTGCAGGCTCCTTTGCGGGTTCCCCGGAGGCCTCTTTCACCACTTCCTTTTCAGGTACGGGTTCAGGGATGGAAGCCTTGGGCATCAGCCTTTCCTGAGTGGTGGGGTGATCAAGGTCTTCATAAAATTTAAGGTCCACTTTTTTACCGGCCTCTTTTTGCGGGATATTGGCCATCTTTTCCAGCTTTTTTGAGAACTCCTGTGTATCAAAGGTCACAGGAGACGTCCCCCGGCCCACCACAACTCCCAGAAAAAACATCCCTCCGGCAATACAGGCATAGATCAGATATCTTTGAATCCCTTTCAAGGCCGGCATGGCTACATTCTTTCCGGTGCGGAAACCCCAAGAAGCGTCAAGCCGTTCCGGATCACCTTTTTCACAGCCAGAACAAGGCTTAGCCGGGCCAGGGTCTGATCCTTGTCATCGGTAATGACCTTATGCCGGTTATAATATCCGTGAAAGGCCGCGGCAAGATTCATCAGATAGTTAAAAATCACATGGGGATGCAACTCTAAAGCGCTCTTCTCGACATTCTGCCTGAAGGTATGCAGAATTTTCAAAAGCGCCACCTCTTCTTGTTCATTCAGAAGATTCAGATGCTCGCCTTTTTTGAAATCAATGTCCGGAATGATATTTTCCTGTTTTGCCTTTAAAAGGATCCCGGTGATTCGTGCGTGGACATACTGGACATAATAGACCGGGTTTTCGGAATTTTTCTGCTTGGCCAGTTCCAGATCGAAATCCAGTCCGGAATCATAGCTGCGGCTTAAAAACATGAATCTGGCTGCATCTTTTCCCACCTCATCAACAATTTCTTTCAAGGTGACGAATTCACCTGCCCGGGTGGACATCTGGAAGGGCTTTCCTCCCCGGAGAAGGTTGACGAGCTGAACCAGGATCACCTGGAATTGTTCGCTTTTCCGGCCCGAAGCCTCGACAACGGCGTTGATTCTTTTAATATAGCCGTGATGATCCGCGCCCCAGACATCGATGATCCTTTCAAAACCGCGCTCGAACTTTTCCATATGATAGGCGATATCCGAGGCAAAATACGTGGCCAGCCCGTTATTCCGAACCACCACCCTGTTTTTTTCATCCCCGAAATCCGTGGTCCTGAACCAGAGGGCCCCGTCTTCTTCATAAATCATGCCCGTTGACTTGAATTCATCAATGGCTTTCTGAACCCTTCCGGAATCATACAGGCTTTGCTCGCTGAACCACTGGTCAAATCCGACCCCGAAATTCGTCAAATCCGCTTCAATGCCCTGGAGAATGATTTTGGCTGCAAATTTTGCGCATCCGTCGACAGCTTCTTTCTCATCTTTATGGATGAAGGCCTTTCCCTCTTTTTCAAGGATAAGACCGGCAATATCCTTAATATAGTCGCCCTGATAACAGTCCTCTGGAAAATCGACGGTTTTCCCGGCCTTCTGTAACAGCCTCAGCCGGACGGATGTCCCCAGAGTTCTGATCTGGCGGCCGGAATCATTGATATAATATTCCTTCTGGACATCAAACCCGGCAAAGGAAAGGATGTTTCCGACGGAATCGCCCACAGCCGCCCCCCTGCCATGCCCCACATGCAGGGGACCCGTAGGATTGGAGCTGACAAATTCCACCTGAATCTTTTCATTTTTTCCGATATGGGACCGGCCATAGGCTGTATCCTGGTCAAGAATCTCATCCACCACCGGGTGCCAGGCTTTATGGGAAAGGAAAAAATTGATGAATCCGGGGCCGGCTATTTCCACCTTGTCAATCAGATCCCCGGCCTCAATGGTCGAAGCAAGGGCCTCGGCAATTTTCCGCGGCGGCATTTTCTGGAGGGATGCCGAGGCCAGGGCGATATTTGTGGAAAAATCCCCATGGACCTTGTGTCTGGGCTCTTCCACTTCCATATCAGGCATCCGGTCCGACGGCAACAGGCCTTTTTCAAATGCCTTTTTCACGGCATCGGCCACGGTTTTTTGAATCATCTGTTTCATTATCAGCTCTAATTCTCGTGTTCGGAAATATCCTCCGGCGAATAGCCGAGAGAATCTTCCCCGTCATCGATTTCCTTAATTTCATCTTCGCTTGTCTCGCCATCATCTTCAAGGATATGCTCAAGCTCGACATCATCGTCTTCCAGCAGAAATTTTTCTTCCTTGGGAAAGGTATCGGCATCATCATATTCAATGGTGATAACCTGATCCGCATCATTCTTGAAAAACCCGGCAGTCCCCTCAAAAAGCTTCATACAAACCTCCGAGGTCGGGAAAAAACTTTTTCTGCGGATCAGTTGTCTGAAGGCTTTAAACCCATCGGCTGAAGCCTTTACCATTCCCTCAAGATTGTATTCTTCCTCGAGAAGCGGCATGACAATGCCCGGGTCCACTTCGCTGGATTCAAGAATGGTCAGCCTGCCTTCCTTGATGTTTTTTTCAAATCTTATTTTCTGCTTCATCCATTATCTCCTGTTTAAAACGGGTTAACCTGAAACTTTTTAATATAGCTCAACTGGGTTTTCTGTCAATGATAAGATTTGGCAGACCATTAATTTAATATCACAGGACTTTAAAAATGCTCCTGAAGCCTTTTGTTTTTCAAGCCCAGGACCCATAAAAACAGTCTTCCGGGCCTGCCCGGACAAAATTTTCTTTAAAAGTATTTTATATAATGATACTGAAGGATTGACGCCATGCAGAACAAAGATTGAAGGCAGGACTTCAGGCGGACAGGGAAAAAGGAGAGCCCGTATTGAAATTATCGGTTTATATCATTGCATACAATGAGTCGGAAAAGATCAGGGATGCATTAAAAAGCGTTTCCTTTGCAGATGAGGTGGTGGTTGCGGATTCCTTCAGCACGGATGATACGGCCCGGATCGCTGAAGAACACGGAGCAAGAGTCGTTCAGATTCCCTTTGAAGGATTTGGAAAGCTGAGGAACGATGCCATTGCCGCCTGCAGCCATGACTGGATATTCAGCCTGGATTCGGATGAACGCTGCACCGAGGCTGCGCAAAACGAAATATCGGGCATTATCAATGATGAAAACAGCCTTGATGCCTATTATATACCCCGCCGCAATTATTTCATGGGCCGATGGATCCGCCATGCCGGTTTCTACCCGGACTACCGCCAGCCCCAGTTGTTCAGAAAATCAGCGCTTAAATTCAAGCCCGATGCCGTCCATGAACGCTATGAGGTCATCAGTGAAAAACCCTGCGGATATTTCAAGGCCCATATCAGCCAGATCCCATTCAAAAACCTGGAGGAATTGCTCCATAAGGGAAACCGGTATTCCACCCTGGGGGCTGAAAAATTACAGACTGCCGGAAAACATCAGGAATGCTCACGGCCCTGGCCCATGGATTCTGGGCAGCCTTTTCCCTGTATGTGTTAAAGCTGGGGTGCCTGGACGGATGGGCCGGATTTATCATTGCCTTTGCCAATTTTGAAGGCACCTTCTATAAATATGCCAAATTGCATTTTAAGGAAAAAAATCTTGACCATTTTTGAAATCCTATCCCTCCCCAAAAAACCGAATCCCGGCTGATTATTGAGGCAAGACTTCCCTTTTACCCCAAAATACCGGCCCTGCACCCGAGCCTGAAAAAAGACAGGCGCTCATCAGCGCGAAAAACCATCCTTCGGCATGGTCCTGCAAAGGGGAAGACACCAGGGCGGCAAAAAATATGGTCAGAACAAAGCCTCGCGCCATGAAAGTTTTTGTCTTGTCCTGAAAAAAACCTGCACTGCGCCACTGAACCAGAAAAAATCCCAGCAGCACGGCAAGGCCTACAAAGCCGAAATGGGCGGTTGTCATGAGGTAATCATTATGGGGGTTGTCGGTGGGGTTCATTCCGGCATTTTTTGCAAAGGACAGATAAGCATTTTCAAAGCTGCCGGTTCCGGTGCCGAACACCGGGTTTTCCTTTATGAGCTTTACCGTGTTCGTATAGAATTCAAGCCGCAGCCCGGAAGATGATTGACTGGAAGCTTTTTTCCCGTATTCCCAGGCCTTGATCTCTTCTATCATACGCTGGGACCTTAAAAATATGGAATTTGAAGGATTCATCCAAGCAAAGACGGCGAGGATGAGGAGAACCGACCCTGCAGCGACAAGGCTCTTCCTGCGATCCCAGGAAATAAAAAAATACAGGAAAAGAATCCCTGAAACAAGATGGCCTGTCATTCCCCCGACCATAAAAAGAATATTAGCAAGGGCCAGAAGGCTGAAAATCCCCCACAGGAGCTTTTGTCCATATCCGTTGGCAGCCCTGGCCCGTACAGCCGCCAGAAATGCCATATAGGCCATAAACAGGTTTTGGGCAATGTGGTTCAAGAAAACATTACAATCCAACAGATTTCCTTTTACCGGAATGAAGCCGGGTAGCCGGTCCATCCATAACAGGCAGGAACATAAAAGGGTGAGGCCCATGGCCAGGGAAAAGGAAAATAACAGTCTGGAATAATCCTGCTTATCCTTAACATAGATCATTGCCAGGGAAATGAATAAAAACCGGGCTCCATCCACAAGACTTTCATAAACCCTCTCCTTTTCGCCACGGGTGTAAAGCATGCCCGCCACATAAATGAGAAAAAAAATCAGGCCCATCAAGGCCACGGGATTTGTTTTCAATACCGACACCCATCTTTTGAACCGGTCCGAAATATTATCAAATACCCAGAATAAAAGAACCAGTCCCAGCACCACATTGGTTGCGGCGGTGGACAGGGGGATAACAAAGCCCATCAAGACGAGGAGCCATTTATTAATGAGATCCAATTTGCTCAAATTTATTTTCATGGGTCATCCTGTGGACTTGCCGCATTGAATATGAAGCGCCGCCTATCGATGGAATATCTGCTCCAGATGCCGGCGTTTTATAAAATCAGGGTGCAAAAATATATAATTGCGGTGATGTTCATTTTCCCGGCGGTAAGGGTATTGGTCAAACCGGCTGAAATGAATCATTCCTTTTTGGCCGGTAAAAAAACCGTCATAGCCCAGGGATGTCAGAAATGAAAACAGGGCCTGCTTTTTGGCTTCGTCATGGTGGCATTCGAACAGGAGGCAGGGTTTGTCTCTTTCCAGCAATCTTTTCCCTCCCCTGAAAACATCGTACTCATGTCCTTCAACATCGCATTTGATGAAAGCCACATCCGTGAATTCGTCATAATAGGCGTCCAGGGTGGTCACCTCAACAGGAATGGCCTGGCAGCCGTTGGAAGCTTGGCTTTGATTCAGACTGGCGCCGCCGGAGCCGGGTTCGGACCGAAATAATTTTTGAGACCCTTCACTGCTGGACAAACCTTTTCGGATGATCAAAAGATTGTCAAATTTAAAAGCGGATTTAACACCCAGCAGATGGGCTTCAAGTTCCGGCTGGGGCTCAAAGGCAACGACCTTCCCTGCCGGGCCCACGGTTTTTTCCATCCAATAGGAATAAATCCCTCTGTTGGCGCCGATGTCAATGACGGTTTCCCCCTTAAGATCTAAATCGAGGAGAAACCGGATATCGTTTTTTTCCGTATTCAGGCGGTAGTGCCAGGCGCTGTGCAGTAAGTGCAATTTTTGAATAAGGTTCATAGGGGTTTTCCTGATAAAATTAAGGCTGCATGCTATTTATATATGGAACCAAAGTCAATCTCTTTTATGCTCCCAAAGGAATAGCACATTACTTTTTTGGGAGATTTAATTACAAGTTGTGATCAGATGGTGGTATACTATCATTTCCAAAAAAATAGAAGATCGAGTAAAATCAGTTTGTTCAGCGTCAAACCCAGTTGCGGCTGAACTGTCTCAGCAGTTATAGTCTTGACAATTTTTGAAAGACCATATAACTCGGACATTTATTCAGCCTGTTAAAAACTCGGTTCTTCCTCAAAGTGAGGTTGATAAGCTATCGGTCATTGTATTAGCTCTTCAAAAGGAATGCAAAATGAGAGAAAAAAAGCTTTTAAAAAAAATCCGACATAAAATATATGAACTTTCGCCTACTTATAAAAAAGCACTGCACCTTGAAGAAAGATTAACCAGAATTGAAAAAATGCTGATCAGTATGTGTGGTACATATAGTTTCCTCCACACCGTCGAAATAAAGGGAGAGAGCTTCTATTTTTACGATAGCCCATCCTCAAACAGTGTAGATTTTATTGCTAGTGAATTCAAGTCAGAATCAAATTTTGATTTTGAAACAATAGACTTCAAACCAGGTGATGTTGTCGTTGATATCGGCGGAAATATTGGTATGGTAGCTATTTATATTGCCCTTAAGTTTCCTTTTTTAAAAATATATTCATTTGAACCTGCGAAACAAAATTACATTAATTTCATAAAAAATATAAAATTACATAATATTACAAACGTTGTTGTCGAAAATAAAGCCGTAACAAAAGACGGCCGAAGTGTAGAACTTATGTATGATGCTGTCAACACAGGGAGCTCAACAATGACAAAAGATATGCATAAGGCGCATGCTCTCAGAAATATTTTAAAAATCGAAGAAGTGCAATCCATAACCTTGGATCAGATTTTTGAAAAATATGGCCTAAAACAATGCAAGCTACTAAAAATTGACTGTGAAGGCGCAGAATATGAAATTTTATACAACACCAAGGTTCTGGGAAATGTAGAAAATATACGTGGTGAAGTGCATGACTGTGATAGAGAAACTAAAAACGGGGATGCTTTGATTTCTCACTGTAAGCAATTTATCCCTCAAAATAAAATAAAATTCGCTGTTTGTAGATTATAGTGCCCAGTTATGAACCGACCAGCTGATTTGATTTGAAGGCAGATAGAAATGATCTCCGGGGCTTTTTTAATCCTGTATTTAGGTGAGCTTCCCGCGTATTTCAAATACTGGGCAAAGACCTGCGAGCCCAATCATGATCATTTTCAATGGTTTGTCTACAATGACCGGATCACCCGAAAAGAAGACTATAACAGGGCCGTTACCCTTATTCCCTATTCTTTTGAAAAGCTGCGCTCGGATCTGAAATCTTCCCTTCAAATTGACCTGCCACCCCAGAATACAAGGGTTGTCTGTGATTGCAGGACCCTGCTCTATGCCTTGAGAAAAGACGACGACCACCTGGGGCGATATGATTTTATCGGCTATTCAGACCTGGATGTGGTGTATGGAGACATCGCCCGTTTTTTGCCGGATAACCCGGGCCAATACTCTCTGATCAGCGCGGCAGACAACAGACCTTGCGGTCCTTTCACCCTTTTCAACCGGAAATATCTCCAGGCCATCCTTGAGCATGACCGTATCAAAACGCGATTGGAACAGGCCCTTGGAAACCTCCCCACCGCCCTGTCCAACCCTCAGGACGATGACTCAACCTTCAAGCCCATGTCGGGCAACAGCACAAAAGACAAGATCGCAGCGCATCTGAGCTTTGCCCACCTGGATGAATCCAGCGACCTGGTTGAAATGGCCAAAGCCCATGCCCCGGCCTTCTGCAGGGCACTTCCCCTCCAGCCGGCCATGGGCCGGTGGTTTGACCACAGAAGGGCCTTTGCCCTGTGGGACAAGGGCCGCCTTTATGTCCGGGACATCTGGGGGCATGAAAAGGAAGGCGCTGTCTTTCATTTCTCAAGATTTAAAAACCGGTCCCGGTTCCGGATCACATCCGAAGCTCTGGAAGCGGATCTGCTGGGTATATACAAATACGGCATCATTGATGCCCGGTCCATATGGGCAAGGGTAAAAATATTTCTGACCCTTCTTTACTGATTTCAGAATCGGTTATACCCGAAAAATCCATTAAACCTTCAGGACATTTTAAAATGGCAAGTTAAGTATTGACCTGTTTTTGCCGAGGTGATATAAAGCCTTGTTCAATTTCGGAGGAGTGGCCGAGCGGCTGAAGGCGGCGGTCTTGAAAACCGTTTAGTGTCAAAGCTACGTGGGTTCGAATCCTACCTCCTCCGCCAGATCTTGAAAAGAATACGGAGAAATGGCCGAGAGGCTGAAGGCACTCGCCTGCTAAGCGAGTATACTGGGAAACCGGTATCGAGAGTTCGAATCTCTCTTTCTCCGCCACTAATAAAAAATTAAGGGATTTGAAAGCCATGGCTTTAAAATCCCCTTTTTTTTAAGTGCTAAAACTGAATAGCGCCGGTGAACAGCCAGATGTCGATCCCGTCGTTGGGGGACTTGAGACCGGCGTTGGAATAATGGAAATAGGACACATTCATGTCAAAGATGCCCATGCGGGCGCCGACGCCGATCCGGTCTTCAAACTGGAAATGGCTGCTCAGGTTTCGGTTGTGGATGCGGTAGTCATCGATAAAGGCTGCACCGATACCCCCGGCAATATAGGGCCTGACAAAGTCTGCATCGGTTCCGAAATAATAGGCGAACACCGGTGAAAGGGCCAGGCCGTTCACCTCGTCTCCCCCGTGTTCCCAGCGGTTATAGGACAATTCAAAAAATCCGGACAGATAACCGGTTCCGCTTTCAAACCACCGGGAGGAATAATCTTTTTTAATCCCGAACCGGTAAATATCAATATCCTTTTTCCCGACGCCATATCCCAAGGAAAGTCCGAAACCGTCAAAATCCGCGCTTGCACTGCCGTAAAACAACATCAGACCGGCACATATTAAAATTATCTTCTTCATGGCAATCCCTGTCTCCTGTTAATGGTTTTAACGAGTTGAATGGTAAATGCAGATCATACATTTTCTTTTGCTTGTATGTAATCTAAAGATTTTATTTATTCAATAAAAAAAGAGGCGGACAAAGGAAAAACATCACGGATAAAGCCTTGCAAACCCTTTTTGGGATTTCGTCTCCAGCCGATCTTTAATGCTTGACATACAATTAAGGGAAGTTTATATCCTTCTAACAATAAATTTAAAGGAAAATACGATAGGTTTAAGGCAGTCGTGTTATAAAATTATGGATTTAAAACAAGCACTTGGTCAGAACAAGGAATCTTTTATTAAAAAATGGTTCCAGGCCACCATTGATACATATCCTCCCCAGTCGGCAAAAATCCTGGGTAAAGATTCCAACCGGTTTGACAATCCCATCGGCGCCATCACCCATGAAGCTCTTGCCGAGGTATTCAATCAGATCTTAAATGACTTCACACCGGAGTCCCTTGAAAAAGCCCTTGACCCCGTGATCCGCATCCGGGCGGTCCAGGCTTTTTCCGCAAGCCGGGCCGTCAGCTTTGTCTACGCCCTGAAAGATATCGGGGAGGCCCTTCTGGATGCCGGGGTGATAAGAGAATTTGACAGACTTGTTGATCAGATCGCACTTGCGTCTTTTAACAGGTTTATGAAATGTAGGGAAGAAATATTCCTTTTAAAGGCCGTGGAAAGCAAGAGACGTATCCACCGAGCCTTTGAAAGGGCGGGTTTGGTAGCCGAGCTGACGGAAGAAGACCTCCTTGGCTCAAAACAAATTTAACATGTATGGCGGTGTAGTGAGTATATCGCCACACATCAACTCATGAGGTGGTTATAATATGAATCAAAAGTACTTGATCCCCCTGACAACTGTTTTTCTGCTCTTCTTAGTAGCATATACAGGGGTTGAGGGAGCAGGGCTTCATCGGTTCTTCGGGATTGTGATCCCGTATCTCGCGGTTCTTGCCTTCCTTGCCGGGTTTATTTACAAGGTACTGGGATGGGCATCTTCTGCTGTTCCGTTCAGGATTCCCACAACCTGCGGGCAGCAGAAATCTTTGCCGTGGATAAAACAGAACTGCATCGATAACCCTGATACTTCAACAGGCGTATGTCTAAGAATGGTTCTTGAAATTTTTCTTTTCAGATCCCTTTTCAGGAACACTAAAGCAGCGTTCAGCAGGAATGAATCCAACAAGCTGTCCTATTCCTGGGAAATTTTCCTCTGGATAGGCGCCCTTGCCTTTCATTATTCCTTTCTGGTGGTAATCTTAAGGCATTTCAGATTTTTTACCTCACCGGTGCCCTCCTGTATCCGATTTCTTGAATACATGGACGGAATTATCCAGTTGGGGCTTCCCCGGACTCTTCATCTCCGGCGCCCTCCTGCTTGCAGCAACCTTATTTCTGCTGGCAAGACGAATCTTTGACGCCAAGGTGACTAT
>JAAUSZ010000076.1 GCA_012031875.1 Desulfobacula sp. | reverse complement strand
CCGCGGCCCATATCCAAACAAAACCTTCCGGGTGGGCGGAATTCCATAAAATGGATGCCGAATTTCACCGGACCCTGGCCGTGATTGCAGAGAATCCGCTTCTAGAAGCGAATCTGACGGCCGTTCATGACAATATTCAGATATATTTCCATCAATACCTGCCCTGGAGCGAGGCCTTGCTCCAGGACAATTTCAAGGATTTATGCGGGATTGCATCCGCCGTTGAACAAAGGGACCCCGGGACGGCGAGAAAAATGGCCGAGGATCATGTGACAAAATTCAATGCCTTGATGGAAAAGAATCTTGAATGATGCGGAATCCCCATATCTTTAAAATCCAGAGATATTCCATTCATGACGGTCCCGGCATCCGGACCACCCTCTTTTTCCAGGGGTGCCCCCTGCATTGCCCCTGGTGCCATAACCCGGAAAGCCAAAAGATGCCCGGAAAAATCCGGGCGGAAGAGACGGATGCTCTGGTTTCCGGGCTCATGGCGGAAATCGAAAAAGACAGGATATTTTATGATGATTCCGGCGGGGGGGTTACCTTCTCCGGCGGCGAGCCCCTGTCCCGGCCGGATTTGCTGTTCCGGCTGCTGGACCAGTGCCGGGAAAGGGAAATTCATACCTGCGTGGACACTTCAGGCTATGCCGATGCAAAATATTTCTCAGGCCTTGCCGAAAAAGCAGACCTGATTCTGTATGATATCAAGCTGATGGATGCACAGGCCCATGAAGCCCTGATGGGGAAACCGGTGTTTCCTGTTCTGGAGAATTTGAGGCGATTGTCGGACCAAAAGGCAAGGGTCTGGATGCGCTTTCCCTTAATCCCGGGAATGACGGATACAGAGGCCAATATTGACGCCGTGATGTCTTTTCTGGAGAAGGATACGGTCTTCCGGAAGATACATATCCTGCCCTTTCATAAGGCCGGAGAAGGAAAATATGCAGCATTAAAATTGGAAAATCCCATGGCGGAAATCAACCCGCCCTCCCCGGAGCGGGTGGCCGAAGTCAAGGCAGAATTTGAATCCCGCGGATTCCAGGTCATCATTGGCGGTTAAGGGCAGGCGGTTAAGAACAGTGGTTAAAAATTGACGGTTAAAAATAGTGGATAAACAACGGCGGATATAAAAGGTGGATATAAAATGAATCCAAGAATAGATTGTCTCAGGTCAAAGACCCGGGAAAAAGAAGTGAGTCTCTCCCATGAACGGGCCGAACTGGTCACGGATTTTATGAAACCCATGCAGCCATGGGGGAACCCATTCCGGTCCAGCGGGCCCTTTGTCTGAAGCACATCCTGGAAAACAAGAAAATCTATATCGAGGACAACGAACTCATTGTGGGGGAAAGAGGGCCCGAGCCCAAGGCTGTCCCCACCTATCCGGAAATCTGCCTTCATTCCCTGGAGGACCTTGAAATCCTGAATTCCAGGCCCAAGGTGGCCTATAAGGTGTCCGGGGAAACCCGGCAGATATATGAAAAAAAGATCATTCCCTTCTGGAAGGGCAGGACCATCCGGGAAAAAATCTTTTCAGCCATGTCCGGCCCTTGGCTGGATGCCTTCCATGCCGGGATTTTTACCGAATTCCAGGAACAGCGGTCCCCGGGCCATACGGCCGGCGGAGACCTGATCTATCGAAAAGGTTTTACGGATTTGAAATCAGATATCCGCCGCTGCCTGGACCGGCTTGATTTTTTCAAGGACCCCCAGCCCTGGAAAAACAGGGCGTGTTAAGATCCCTGGATATTGCGGCTGATGCCCTGATCTCCTTTGCCGGGCGCCATGCCCGTGAGCTGGACCGGTTGGCGGCCTCGGAAAAAGACCCTGGGCGAAAAACGGAGCTGGAAAGGATGGCGGCAATCTGCCGCAGGGTTCCGGCCCATAAACCGGAAAGCTTTCATGAGGCCTTGCAGTATTACTGGTTTTTGCATGTGGGGATCATAACGGAACTGAACCCCTGGGATGCCTACAACCCGGGCCGGTTCGATCAGAACCTGTATCCCTTCTACCAAAGGGACATGGAAAACGGCACCCTCACCCGGGACCAGGCCAAGGAACTGCTTTCCTGTTTCTGGATCAAATTCCACAACCATCCGGCCCCGCCCAAGGTGGGGGTGACGGCCAAAGAAAGCAATACCTATGTGGACTTCTGCCTCATCAACCTGGGCGGAGTCACCCCGGACAACCGGGACGGGGTAAACGAGTTGACCTATTTGGTCCTGGATGTCATCGAGGAAATGCGGCTGCTCCAGCCCAGCTCCATGATCCAGGTCTCCCGGAAAAATCCGGACCGGTTCATCAAACGGGCCCTGAAGATCATTGCCACAGGATTCGGCCAGCCCTCGGTCTTTAATACCGATGCCATTCTCCAGGAGATGACCCTTCACGGCAAAAGCATTGAGGATTCCCGGTTGGCAGGGGCCTCCGGCTGCGTTGAAGCCGGTGTCTTCGGAAAGGAAGCCTATATTCTGACCGGGTATTTCAACCTTCCCAAGATCCTGGAGATCACCCTTCACAACGGCCGGGACCCGAGGACAAAAAAACAAATCGGTCTTGAAACCGGGGACCCGGAACAGTTTAACACCTTTGACGACCTCTTTGCCGCCTATGTGCGGCAACTGAACTATTTCGTGGATATCAAGATCCGGGGCAGCAATATCATCGAACAGATCAACGGGGCCCATATGCCCGTTCCCCTGCTTTCCCTCGTCACGGAAGACTGCATCGAAAAGGCAAGGGATTACAACCAGGGCGGGGCCCGGTATAATACCGCCTATATCCAGGGCGTCGGTATCGGAACCCTGACGGATTGCCTTTCAGCCTTGAAATATGTCGTCCATGACCAAAGGCGGGTTTCCATGGAAAAATCCTGGCGGCTCTTGAAAAGGATTTTGAAGAAGAGGATATCCTGCATCACCAGTTGAAAAAAACGCCCAAATACGGAAACGACGATGATGCCGCCGATGATATCCTGAGACGGATATTCCGGGCCTTTCATGACGCCGTGACCGGGAGGCCCAATGCCCGGGGCGGGGTCTATAGGATCGATCTTCTGCCCACCACCTGCCATGTTTATTTTGGTGAAATCACGGGAGCCCTGCCCGACGGCAGAAAAGCGGGGATTCCCTTCTCGGAAGGCATCTCCCCGGTTCAGGGCGCAGACACCTGCGGCCCCACCGCTGTGTTGAAGTCCGCGGCCAAGATTGATCACCTGAAAACCGGGGGCACCCTTTGAACCAGAAGTTCCTGCCGGAGCTGCTGAGGGATGAAAAAGGAAGCCAGGCAGTGGTTCACCTGATCCGGTCCTATTTTAAAATGGACGGGCACCATATCCAGTTCAATGTGGTGGATGAAAAAACCCTGAGGGAGGCCCAGAAAAATCCCGAGGCCTACCGGGACCTGATTGTGAGGGTGGCCGGATATTCCGATTATTTTGTGGACCTCACGGAGGCCCTCCAGGAAGAGATTATACAAAGAACAGCCCATGCCGGGATTTAGAAAAACGCCCTGTGCATGGGATTTTTCTTGACTTGCAGGCCCAGGATCAATAGAAATGAATATGTTTGCAATTTGTTAATCCTGGAAATTATATCTTGTAATTTAAATGGATTATCAAAATACCCACAGTTTTCTGGAATCTTACTTAAAAAAGGGAGAAAAAAGATGAAAAGGCAAAAATTATTATCCGTTGCAGGCTTGGCCGTGCTTTTCTGCATGCTTGCCGTATCTGTCCACGCAAAGGAAAAAACCCTGGTTTACTGTTCGGAAGGCAGTCCTGAAGGTTTCACGCCTGCGCTTTATACGGCCGGGACGACATTTGACGCAACCGCCAACACCATTTATGATCAGCTTGCCAAGTTTGAACGCGGCGAAACAAAGGTTATTCCCGGTCTTGCCGAATCATGGGATATATCGGAAGACGGCAAAACCTATACCTTTCATCTGAGAAAAGGCGTTAAATTTCACACCACCCCGTATTTCACCCCCACCCGGGATTTTAATGCAGATGACGTCCTTTTCTCTTTTAACCGTCAGTTTGACAAAAACCATCCCTACAATAAAGTCTCCGGCGGGTCCTATGAATATTTCGAGGGGATGAATATGGGGAACCTGATTAAATCCATTGAGAAAAAAGATGATTCCACCGTTGTCTTTACTTTGAATAATCCCGAAGCCCCATTTATTGCCAATCTTGCAATGGCATTTGCCTCCATTGGTTCTGCTGAATACGCGAACAAAATGCTGGTGGCCAAGACCCCGGACGAATTTGACCAGAAACCTATTGGAACAGGGCCTTTTGTATTTGTTTCCTACCAGAAAGACTCCACCATCCGGTACAAGGCCTTTGATAAATACTGGGCCGGCCGGGCCAAAAATCGATAAGCTGGTCTTTTCCATCACACCGGATGCCTCGGTCCGGTATGCAAAGCTGAAAGCCGGCGAAGCCCATGTCATGCCCTATCCGAATCCCGCCGACCTGCCTGCAATGAAAGCCGACCCCAATATCAATCTTATGGAAAAAGAAGGGTTGAATGTGGGATATCTTGCCTTTAACTGCAAAAAAGAACCCTTTACCAATGTCAAGGTCCGTCAGGCATTGAGCATGGCCATCAACAAAAAGGCCATTATAGAGGCTGTCTACCAGGGCGCAGGGAAAATGGCCAAGAACCCGATCCCACCCACCATCTGGTCTTATAACGACGCTGTAAAAGATTATGAATATGACGTGGCGGCAGCTAAAAAACTTTTGACTGAGGCCGGTTTTGCCAATGGATTTGAAACCGATCTCTGGGCCATGCCGGTGCAGCGTCCCTATAACCCCAATGCTAAGAGAATGGCGGAGATGATCCAGGAAGACTGGTCAAAAATCGGCGTTAAAGCCAAAATCGTTTCCTATGAATGGGGGGAATACCTGAAACGCTCCCTGGCTGCCGAGCACACCACCCTTCTTCTGGGATGGACCGGGGACAATGGGGACCCGGACAATTTCCTCGCCGTCCTTCTGGGCTGCGACGCCATGGAAAGCTCCAACCGGGCCCGGTGGTGTTATAAGCCCTTTGATGATTTGATTGTGAAAGCAAAACTGGTGTCAAACCAGGCGGAAAGGATAAAATTATACCAACAGGCCCAGGTTGTTTTCAAAGAGCAGGCTCCCTGGGTTACCATTGCCCATTCAGTCGTATTTGAACCCCTGAGCAAAAAAGTAATGGATTATAAAATTGATCCTTTTGGCCAACATATTTTTTATGGTGTGGACCTGAAAGACTAAGGGTCTGATGGCGTTTGCCCGGCGGCACAAGGGAGTTTCCTTGTGCCGCCGGTTTAATATGAAGGATGGGGTGCCATCATGATCCAATTTTTTTTCCGACGGTTTTTTCATGTTTTTCCGGCCTTTATCGGTGTGACCCTCCTGACCTTTTCCCTGATTCACCTCATCCCCGGCGACCCCGTCGAGCTTCGCGCAGGAGAACGGGGCATAGACCCGGTCCGGCATGCCGAGATAAGGGCGGAAATGGGCCTGGATAAACCCCTTTATATTCAGTATTTCCGGTATATCACCCATGTGTTCAAAGGGGATCTGGGCAAATCCTATGTCACCAAAAAGCCGATTCTTGAAGAATTTTTAACCCTTTTCCCGGCCACCCTGGAACTCTCTCTCTGCGCCATGATATTTGCGGTTCTGTTCGGGCTTCCGGCCGGGGTCATTGCCGGGGTTAAACGGGGAACACCCTTTGATCACACCATCATGGCCGTTTCACTGACGGGCTATTCCATGCCCATTTTCTGGTGGGGGCTTTTGATGATCCTGTTCTTTTCCGTATTTCTCGGCTGGACCCCGGTGTCCGGGCGGCTTTCGGCCCTTTTCTGGATCGAGCCCCAAACCGGGTTCATGCTCATCGACACCCTCACCTCAGATGAGCCCGGCGCCTTTAAATCCGCCCTGAGCCATTTGATCCTGCCTTCCATTGTGCTGGGAACCATTCCTTTAGCGGTGATTGCGCGCATGACACGGTCTTCCATGCTCGAAGTCCTGAAGGAAGACTATGTCCGGACCGCCAGGGCCAAGGGATTGTCCGACATGCGGGTGATCCTGGTCCATGCCCTGAGAAACGCCATGATTCCCGTCATTACCGTCATCGGTCTTCAGACCGGGGTGCTGCTGGCCGGAGCCATTCTGACGGAAACCATATTTGCCTGGCCCGGCGTGGGAAAATGGATATTAGAATCCATCGGCCGCCGGGATTACCCGGCCATCCAGGGGGGGATTCTGATTATCGCCACCCTCATTATTTTTGTGAACCTGGGCGTGGATGTCCTGTACGGCATCATCAATCCCAGGATCCGGTATACGCATTAGAATAGGAATCCAATATGAGCGAAATGACAGCCCTCCCCCTGGAGAATTCAGCACCGCCCCATCCGCTGAAGGAATTCTGGAAATATTTCAGCGAGAACAAAGGCGCCGTTGCCGGACTCTATATCATTCTCATTGCCTGTATTTCTGGCCGTTTTTGCGGATTATATCGCCCCCCACAGCCCCTTTGACCAGTACCGGGATGCGATTTTGCAGCCTCCGGCATGGATGGCCGGGGGGAGCGGCAAATTCCTTCTGGGGACCGATGATGTGGGCCGGGATATTTTATCACGGCTGATTCACGGAGCCCGCCTCAGCCTTTTTGTGGGGGTGATCGTGGTCACGCTGTCCCTTGCCGCAGGCATTATTTTCGGGGTGACCTCGGGATATTTCGGCGGCATTTATGAGATCCTGGTCATGCGGCTCATGGACATCATCCTGGCCCTGCCCAGCCTGTTGCTGGCCCTGGCCATTGTGGCCATCCTGGGACCCAGCCTCCAGAACGCCATCCTGTCCATTGCCGTGGTGGTGCTGCCCCATTATGTCCGGCTGACCCGGGCCTCGGTTCTTTCGGAAAAGAGCAAGGATTATGTGACCGCCTCACGGGTCTGCGGTTCCGGCCCCTTTCGGATGATGTTTGCCGTGCTCCTTCCCAATTGCATGGCGCCCCTGATCGTCCAGGCCACCCTGGGATTTTCAACGGCCATCCTGGATGCGGCCGCCCTGGGATTCCTCGGCATGGGGGCCCAGCCGCCCACGCCCGAATGGGGCGCCATGCTGGCCGGGGCCCTGCAGTTTGTCCAGAGGGCCTGGTGGGTGGTGACCTTTCCCGGCCTGGCCATCCTGATCACGGTGCTTGCCTTTAACCTTGCCGGCGACGGGCTCAGGGACGCCCTTGATCCGAAAATGAAGCGATAACCCAACCCCCGGGGAAAACATATGAATCAAATTTTAGACATTAAAAACCTTTCCGTGGATTTTGACGGATTCAAAGCCGTCCTGGATGTGGACCTGTCCCTGGACAAGGGAAAAATCCTGGGGGTTGTGGGAGAATCCGGGTCCGGAAAAAGCGTGACCCAGCTCGCCCTCATGGGCCTGATCCCCTATCCCGGCATCATCCGGGCGGACAGGCTCATATTCAATGACCACGATCTGCTGGCCATGTCAAAGAAGAAGAAACGCCAGATCACGGGCAAGGAGATCGCCATGATTTTCCAGGAGCCCATGTCCAGCCTCAACCCGTGCTTCACCGTGGAATTCCAGTTGACGGAGACCCTGAAAATTCATGAGGGTGGATCACGGCGGCAAAGGCGGGAGCGGGCCGTTGAACTACTCCGGCAGGTGGGAATTCCGGCTCCCGAAGACCGGATGAGAAGTTTTCCCCACCAATTGTCGGGAGGGATCAGCCAGCGGGTCATGATCGCTATGGCCATTGCCTGCAGCCCCAAGCTCCTGATTGCCGACGAACCCACAACCGCTCTGGATGTGACCATCCAGGCCCAGATCCTGGACCTTTTGATCAGCCTTCAGCGGGAAAAAAACATGGCCCTCATCCTCATCACCCATGACATGGCCGTCATCGCGGAAACCGTGGAAGATGTGGTGGTCATGTATGCCGGACAGGTGGTGGAAAAAAACACCGCCCATCATATTTTTACGGCTCCCCGGCACCCTTATACCGATGCCCTGCTGGGGTCCCTGCCCGAGCGCAATGTCCATTCAAAACGGCTTCCCACCATTCCGGGGGTGGTGCCGGGCAAATACGACAGGCCGTCAGGATGCCTGTTCCATCCCCGGTGCCGGTTTGCAAAAGACAAATGTTCCACCCTGAGGCCGGCCTTGACAAAAGAAGGCTCCAGCGCCTTCCGGTGCCATTTCCCATTGATCAACGGAGTCCCCCAGTATGAATGAAAAGCCGATTATCCAAGCCAAAGACCTGAAAAAATATTATCCCGTCAAGGAAGGGCTCTTTTTTAAAAGGATTTCGATATTAAAGGCCCTGGACGGGGCCTCCTTTTCCATCAAACCCGGCGAAACCTTTTCCGTGGTGGGGGAGTCCGGCTGCGGGAAATCCACCCTGGCAAGACTCATCACCATGATTGAAAGGCCTACCTTTGGGGATTTTGAAGTGGACGGCATCAATGCCGTCACCAGTGATCCGGAAGCCATGAAAGCCTTGAGGGAAAGGGTTCAGATTGTTTTCCAGGACCCTTACGGATCCCTGAACCCCAGGAAAAAAGTGGGGGCCATCCTGGAAGAGCCGCTTTTGATCAACACCGGGCTCAATGCGGGCGAACGGCGGGAAAAGGCCCTGGCCATCATGGATAAGGTGGGCCTCCGGCGGGAACAGTATTCCCGGTATCCCCATATGTTTTCCGGGGGCCAGCGGCAGCGGATTGCCGTTGCAAGGGCCTGATGCTCAACCCCAGCCTGGTGGTGGCCGATGAGCCGGTGTCGGCTCTGGATGTGTCTGTCCAGGCCCAGGTCCTGAATCTGTTCATGGATCTCCAGGAGGAAATGAACCTGGCCTATCTGTTTATTTCCCATGATCTGAGTGTGGTCCGACTGATCTCGGACCATGTCATGGTCATGTACCTGGGCAGACCCGTGGAACAGGGGGAAAAGGCCGTGATTTTCGGGAACCCCATCCATCCCTATACCAGGGCCCTGCTTGCGGCCACCCCCCATGTGGACCAAAAAGACCGCACCCAGAGAATCCTTTTGACCGGAGAAATCCCTTCTCCGCTGAATCCTCCGCCGGGATGCACCTTTCATAAACGATGCGTCCATATGACCGCTGTCTGCAAGGAAGCCGTGCCGGAATTCCGGTCCGTGGGCGGCAGAAATGTCACCTGCCATCATGCGGAAAAATTCTGCTGAAAGAAGTCCATCCCCGCGATCATTTCGGATGGGCCTGCCTGCCCGGTTGAATCCCCGTCCAATGGCCCGGTAAAATTTCTGCTTGATCTCTGCAAAATTTTATAGTAGTTACTGCGATAGTTACTATGGAGTGTTCAGCAAGATTCATTTGCAGGATGAGGCATTTTATGACCAAAGAAGTACGGGATGCATATAGGGCCGGGGTCCCGATATTTATCGGCTATGTTCCCGCGGCCGTCGCCTTTGGGATCTTGTCCAAGGGCTGTGGTATCAGCCTTTTGGAAAGTTTTTGTTTTTCAGCCCTTGTCTTTGCCGGCGCCAGCCAGTTTATCGCCCTGAACCTGTTGATGACGGGTATGGGGCCGGGGGGCATTATCCTGACCACCCTGCTGGTTAATTTCAGGCATTTTCTCATGAGCGCCTGTCTGTCCCCGAAAATGGCCGGGCCATCAAAAAAATATTTTTCTGATGGCCTTCGGGGTCACCGACGAGGTGTTCTCCGTCCTCTCCTTTAAACCGGGGCCCCTGTCGCCGAAATTTGTCATCATCCTTGAATCGGCAGCCTATTCGGCCTGGGTGGGCGGAACCGTGGCAGGCTATGTTCTGGGCGGGTTTCTGCCTGAAATTCTAACAAAAAGCATGGGCGTGGCCCTCTATGCCCTTCTTCTGGCCATTCTCCTGCCGGAGATCAAGCAATCCCTGAAAGCCTTGATCCTGGCTGTTGCGTCGGGAGCGTTGAATACCCTTCTCATTAAACTGGACCTTCTTCCAAACGGCTGGAATATTATCGCCTGCATCTTTGCAGTGGCCCTGGCAGGATCATTCTTTATTCCGGGAGAAGAGGAGGCCTATGAATAACCTGATTCCCCTGATCCTGGGCATGGCGGCCGTGACCTACGGCCCCAGGCTGATTCCTTTTCTGTTGATGACGGGCAAACAGCTTCCTCCCCGGCTGGATGCGTTTTTAAAATGCATTCCTGCGGCGGCCATCGGCGCCTTGATCATTCCCGGCGTATTCAGCGCCACCCCGGCCATGCCCCTGGCAGCCGCTTCGGGCATGGTGTTTACCCTGGTCTTTGGCCTGTGGCGGGGCGGGATCATCATTCCCGTACTGGGCTCGGTGGGGGTTACCTATTTGATTTTATTTTTTGCAGGATAAAACGGTATGGATCAGGCCCTTCCGGTCATGAACGATATGAAGCGGCTCGGTTTTTCCGAGTATGAATGCAAGGCCTACCTGAAGCTTCTGGAAGAATTCCCGCTCAACGGCTATACCCTCAGCAAAAATTCCGGTATCCCCCGGTCCAGGATTTACGAAGTCTTGAAAAATCTCATGGGAAAGCAGATGGTGTTTGAACAGACCGAGGAAAAAAACAAGGTCTATTATCCGGTGGCCCCGGATGTTTTTATCAAAAAGCTGAAAGAAAGCTATAAGGAATTGTTTTCCAATATATCCCGGTTTGTGGGCCGGCTCTATACGGAAAAAACAGGATGACAAGCTGGTGGTCATCCGGGGCCGCCGGAATATCCTCAGTTTTCTGAATTTGTTGATCAAGGGGGCTGAAAAGAGAATTGCCGTGTCCATCTGGGAAGAGGAAATGGAAGACCTTCTGCCGGAACTGGACAGGGCCCTGAAACGGGGGGTGGTGCTGAGGGGGATATTTTTCGGGGAAAAAAAGCCCTATGACGCCCTGGTCACCCATCGCCGGATCAAACGGTATATGGCCGAGAAAAAAGCAAGATATATGTCCGTTATTATTGACGGGGCCCATACGGTGTCCGGCATTGTGTCCCGGGGGGAAGACAGCAAGGTGACCTGGACCCAGGATGAGGGGCTCATTGAAATCAGCGAAGATTATATCGCTCATGATCTCATCGTGAACCTGTATTCCGCATCCCTGGATGAAGAAGCCTATTCAAAGTTTGAAGAATTTGCCGATAATGTTCACAATCATTATTTTCACTATTCAGATGAAGAGCTGGCAGTGTATAAAGGTCTGAAATAAATATCGGGGAAGGAGAAGACTCGGATGACCCAAAAGGATAGGGCCCCTATGATAGGGTGGTGGGAGCGGGAGCCATCGGCGGGATTTGCGCGGGGTGGATCAAGAACGCGGGATATGATGTCCGGGTCGTGGTCCGAACCCCGGATCATGCCCGGCAGATTATGGAGGAGGGGATCCGGATCACGGGAATCAAAGGCGATCTGACCATAAAAATGGATGCCGTGAGCCGGGTGGAGGATATGGATGGGGACCGGGATATGGTCCTGCTCGGTGTCAAAGCCACGGAGATGATGGAGGCGGCTGAAAAGCTGAACGCAGGGCTTAAACCGGGCGCCATTGGTGGTTTCCCTTCAAAACGGGTTCTGTGAGGAAGCCCTTGCCGGTGTTCTCGGCCGGGAAACCGTTATCGGCTGTGTGACCGGCTGGGGAGCGACCCTGCACTCGCCCTGTCGGCTTGAAATGACCTCGCCGGGGGATTTTATCGTGGGCAATATCGACAACAGGCCCGACCCGCGTCTGGAAGAGGTGCGGGCCGTACTGGATAATGTTCTTCCCACCAGAATTTCCCCTAATATTGCCGGAGATCTCTATTCCAAGCTGATCATCAATTCGTGTATCACGTCGGTGGGGGCGGTTTGCGGCCTGTATTTAGGGCAGATGCTGTCAAGAAAAAAAGCCAGGCTGATCTTTCTCAGGATCATGGAAGAGGCCATGGCCGTGGCCAAGGCCATGGGCATAGAGGTGGCGGTGTTTGGCGGCAAGCTGGACTATTACCGGTTTCTTGAAAACAAGGGTTTTTTTGCGGACCTGAAACGCCATCTCTTCTTAAGGGCCCTGGGATTCAAATACCGGCGGTTGAAATCTTCCAGCCTGCAATCCCTGGAAAGGGGGAAAAAGACCGAAATCGATTATCTGACCGGGTTTATCACGTCCAATGCCTCACGGTTCAATATCCGCACCCCGGTCAACACCCAGGTGCTGGAGATGGTGAAGGCGATTGAACAGGGCAAAGCAGGGATCACTTCTGAAAACCTCGACAAGATCGTTCTTTGATGGGTGTTCAGATGATTCAGTATCTTACCATGGGTGCGCTTTTAGGGTTTTCTGCAGGCTGGCCCCGGGTCCGCTATTGACCTTGGTCGTGTCCGAGACACTTTCCCATAATATCCGGGCCGGAATCAAGGTGGCGGTTGCCCCCCTGATCACGGATCTGCCCATCATAGCGGTTGCCCTGCTGATCCTGTCCCGCCTCTCGGGTTCCCAGGGCATACTGGGGGTCATCTCCCTCATGGGTGGGGTGCTGGTGCTGGTTATGGGAATCCGCGGCATGGGAACCAGGGGCCTGGCCCTGGATATCCCAAAGGCTGGGCCCCGGTCTTTGACCAAGGGAATCCTGGTGAACGCCTTGAGCCCCCATCCCTATATTTTCTGGCTCAGCGTGGGCGGGCCGGTCATGGCCAAGGCCGGAGACCGGCACATCCTGGCCCCGGCAGCATTTTTACTGGGATTTTACCTGATGATGGTGGGCTCAAAGATGGCCTTGGCGGTCCTGGCAGGGAAATCAAAAGCTGTTTTAACGGGGCGGGGCTATGTGTTGACCATGAGGTGCCTGGGCTTTCTCCTGTGTGTGCTGGCCGTTTTTCTCTTCAAGGACGGCATCCGGCTTCTCTGGCCGGCGCCGTGAACAGGCAGGCCCGGCAGGAGTCATGATGAGGCCTGCCGGGCCTGGGGAAAGCGGATTATTTCCAGTCAAATTCCCTGGAGGTCACCGTATCTTCCATCCTCTGGATGCGGCGTTCGATATTTTCAAATTTCTTTTTGACCCGCTGGACGGCCGATTGTCTGGAATGGGAATAGGCATCATAGAATTCCGCATCGTTTTCATCTTGCAACGGAGAAACCGGCTCCATTTTCAGGAAAAGCCCTGCCAGGATATACATGACCCCCACGGGCCAGAACCCGGTAAACAGAAACACCAGAAGGGTGATGACCCTGACCCAGAACACATTGAAATTAAAATACTCGGCCAGCCCCCGGCAGACCCCCATGAAGATGCCTCTCCGGGACCGGTAGATGCCCCGGCCGGCAGCGAGGGTTTCAAAGCGATCTCCAATCCTATGGAAAAGCCTCCCGCGTTTTTCAGATTTAAAATGGTGTTTATATCCGTGATTTCGTCTCATTTGCCGAATTCCTTTTTCTGGCGCTCAATCAATATGGTTTCCAGGGCTTCCACCCGTTCTTCCATTTTTGACAGCCCGCGATAGATGTCCTGGATCATCCGGGTTTCTTCCGCCTGGGCCTGTTTGTCTTTCCCGGCCAGCCCGCCGGACTTGGAAACCCGGATGATGCCGATGATGACCAGTCCGACGGTGGCGATAAAGAGGATGATCCCGCCGATGGAGATGCCGATGATAAGTGCGCCCATCATGATAATAGTTCTCCGGTTGGGTTAGGGGTTGATGATTTACGCATCGATTTTATCACCCTTTTTCAGGGATTGGGAAGATTTTAATTCATTGAGTTCGGCTTCGATTTCATCGTCGGCCTCCAGGGCGTCCAACTGGTTTTCCAGGGTCGAAGCTCTGCCGTAGTCCACCAGGTCGGCTTCCGCTTCCATTCTTTCGATCTGCTGCTCCAGTTCTTCAAATTTCTGCATGACTTCGGCGCTGTCGGCCCTGCGGATTTCCTCCCTTACCCTTTTTTTCCGGGTGGCCCTCAGATGCCGTTGAACCAGCATCCTTTGTTTTTCCCGGGCGGATTTGAGCTTGTTCTCCAGTTCCTGGATATCCTCCCGGTATTGTTCGATCATGACACCGAGTTCGGTCACTTCAGCCTCAAGGGTTTCGGCTCTCTGGGTATATCGTCTTTTTTCCTGGAGGGCCTGGCGGGCCAGATTGTCCTTGCCCTTTTGAACGGCCAGCTCTGCCTTCTGACCCCAGAAATTCTCCTTCTCCTCGATTTCATCCAGGAACCGCCGGGCCTTTTTCTGCCCGGCAATGGTATTGGCGCAGGAAGATTTGATTTCGATCAGGGTGTCTTCCATTTCCCGGATCATGAGTTTGATGAGTTTTTCCGGATCTTCGGCATTGTCCAGCATGGAATTGATGTTGGATGCCACAATATCTTTAAACCGTGTAAAAATTCCCATTGTTGTCTCCTCTATTATGGTTGTGTGGGGTTAATCTTTTGTTTCACTCTGTATACAGAATTAGCATTTTGTATGCCAATCCGGGATTTATATAAATTATCTTTTGATATTAAATGGTTATATGTATTGACAATCTGAATGGGCTTGTTGTAATATTAGCCATATATTGGTCAATAACCATAAAGATGGGTTAGAATATCAATTTTAATTGATTGGAGGGATTCATGATGTCACCGGATCAGGACAGGGGCAAATCTTTTTCCATGCCCGAAGCCTTGGGCCAGTCGGAAGCGTTTATTGAATTCCAGGAGCAGATATCCAAGGTGGCGCCCATAGACCGCCCGGTTCTGATACTCGGGGAGAGGGGGACAGGAAAGGAGCTGGCCGCCTCCCGGATTCATTTTTTATCCAAACGGTGGTCAAAACCCCTGGTGACCCTGAACTGCTCGGCCCTGACACCGGGACTCATCGGGTCCGAACTTTTCGGCCATGAAAAGGGGGCCTTTACCGGGGCCGCCTCCCGGAAGGCGGGACGGTTTGAGAAGGCTGCGGACGGGACCCTGTTTCTGGATGAGATCGGCGCCATCCCCATGGAGGTCCAGGAAAAAATCTTACGGGTGGTGGAATACGGGAGCTTTGAACGGGTGGGGGCCTCGGATTCCGTTGTCGTGGATGTCCGGATTGTGGGGGCCACCAATGCAGACCTGGAAAAGATGGCCCTATCCGGAGAATTCAAACAGGACCTCCTGGACCGGCTCTCCTTTGAGGTTATTTATGTGCCGCCGCTCCGGAACAGAAAGGAGGATATCCTGATGCTGGCCCGGCATTTTGCCGGAAGAATGGCCTATGAACTGGGACGGGAAGATATCCCGAAAATATCGGGCAGTGCGGTAAAAGCCCTTGAAGCCTATCCCTGGCCGGGCAATATCCGGGAACTGAAAAATGTGATTGAGCGGGCCGTATATAAATCTTCCGATAATAAGATCGAAAACATTTCCTTTAACCCGTTCATATCGCCCTTAGGAGACGGTTTTAAAAACCTGGGTCAGGGAGAGGCAAGGGTAACGTCCGGGGTGCAAAAGCAGGAGCCGGCGGAATCGAAAGAAACAACGGAGGACGTTGTCCATATCGTGAACCAGGCCGCAAAAAAACCTTTTAAGGAAGCCATGGGCGACCTGGAGAGAGCCCTTTTGTCGAGGGCCCTAAAGGCATGCCGGTATAACCAGCGGGCGGCCGCTAAAACCCTGGGGCTGTCCTATGACCAGCTCCGGGGGCTGTTAAAAAAACACGGGGGCCGGGTGTGAGGACTCTGGGAAAGGCAGGCCCGTTTCCGGCCCAACCCCTGCTTTAAATTTGGATGACGGTTTTAAAGACCAGGACGGCCTGTCCTCCTACCCGGGTCCGGACAGGCCGGTTGCCCTCAATATCCACTTCCACGGAAATGATGCCGGGCCTCCCCATGGCCTCCCCTTGCATCCCCTTGAAGCAGAAAAGCCGGTGGTCATGATTCACAAGCCCGTGATGCACCAGGTAAGCGCCCAAGGGCCCGTTCCCGTTGCCCGTCACCGGGTCTTCATTGATCCCGATGGCCGGGGCAAACATCCGGGCATGGGTCAGGATGTCCGGCTGGCCGGAATCCAGGGTGAACACAAAATATCCATTGCTCCGGATGTCTTTGCTCAGGGCGACCAGCCCGTTGAAATCCGGTTGAAGGGCATGGAGCGTCTGCCTGCGCCGGATACCGATGATCACCTTTGAGTGGCCCGTGGAAACAATCTGCATGGGGCAGGCCGGGTCAAGCTCTTCCGGGCCCAGGCCCAGTGCATCCGTGATTTTCCGGCAAATATTTTTTTCAAGGGGAGGCTCAATGGAAATGGAGCCCTGGGTCATGGTCACCCGGATCTCCTTTCCCTGCTTTTGGATTTGTACGGGAAGAATCCCGGCCCCGGTTTTGTGAAGAACGGTACAGGATTCCATATGATTTTCAAGTGCCCTGGCATAATGGGCCGCGATGGTGGCATGTCCGCAGATGGGGACTTCGGTGGAGGGTGTAAAAAAACGCAGCCGGACATCATGGTCAGCGGAAACGGGCGGGAAAACAAAGGCGGTTTCGGAATTGTTCAGTTCTCTGGCAATATCCAGCATTTCCGGTTCGGTCAGCCCGTCGGCCTGCAGCACCACACCGGCAGGGTTTCCCTTGAATTTCCGGTTTGTGAAGGCATCCACCTGGTAAACCGTAACCGATTTTGTCCGCATCCTATTTTTCTTTGGCTTTCCCGATAATCGGGTATTTGATCTTTTGCTTCAGTTGAAGCGAATTGAAATTGATTTCAGGATTGTATTTTTTTAGGAGCCAGAAGGGAACTTCCAGTTCATTTTCGCAAAGGCGCCAGATATTATCTCCGTTTTTGATTTCATAGGTATCCACCCCGTTGATGGAAAAGGATCCGAAAAAATCCTCTTCCATTTCCTTATGAAATTCAAACCGCTGTTCTTCAAAGGCCTGGGCCGTTGTTTTCTTCAGGGGGATTTTGATCCGCCGGTCAATGGAAATGGGGTCATGGGGCTTGAACGCGTTCAGTTTACGGATTTCCTGGGCCGAAACCTTCAGCCAGCCGGCATAATGGCCCAGGGTTTCCTCTGCTTCCACCTTGATGACGCCGATGGGAAGGGCTCCTTTTTTTTCGAGCTGGAGGATTTTAAGATCGCTTATGTCAATCCTGGGATTGACGGCGGCCACATTGGCCGGGGGTTTGGCCATGGCATCAAACATCGGGTCAATGGGGGTTTCATAACCCGGGGACCCGGTGGTTTGGGCCAGGACTTCAGGCCCGGCAGCCGGTTTTGATTCCGGTTCCGGTGGGGCGGCCGGCTCCGGCTTGGGTTGAGCGGCAATCTCAGGAGAAGGGGTTTCCGGGGCCTGGGCCGTGGCTGTTTCGGCTTCAGCGGGTTTTTCGGGCTGAACCGGATTTTCCGGAGCCGGCGCCGGCACTGTCGGTTCCGGGGGCATCTCTTTGACTTTTAGCGGTTCTTTTTTGGCGGTGATGATGATTTCATCCCTGACCGGGATTCTCAGATTCTGGCCGATGAAGAGGGCCGCCTTGGGTCCCAGATCATTTGCCCGGATCAGGTCATTGAGCCGGATGGAGTGGAGCCTTGCAATGGAGCTGGCGGTTTCTCCCTTCCGGACCTGGTGGAACCGGCTGGGTTTCTGGCCGGACTTATAGAGGCTTGCCAGCCGGCTGTCTATTTCATGAAGGGAAAAGGTTTTCGGTAGCTTGAGGTTGAAACCTTTGGGGATGTATTTCTGCTCGGTGAAAACCGGGGGCCGCAGGGACGGGTTAAGGGTTTGAATCTCTTCAACACTGAGGTTAAACTGACCCATCAGGTCTTTGGCCATGAGGTACCCCTTTGTTTTCACTGTCTGAAAGGCGGAAGGGTTTTGAAAACTAAGGGTTCCAAAATGTTTTTCATGGTTTTTGGCCACTATCCGGGCCGCCAGAAATTCCGAATAAAAATTCCTTGAGGCAAATTTAAAGGAGCTGCCCTGATAGGTTTTAAATATGTTCTCATAGCTTCCGGCCGTGTTTTTCGCCCTCAGCATGCCGGTGAGGCCGTGGTTATAGGCGGTGATGGCCAGGGGCCATTCTCCCAGGACCGCGTAATTTTTTTTCAGGAGCCGGGCCGCGGCATCGGTTGAAATATAGGGGTCCCGCCGCTCATCCACCACATAATCGATATTCATATAAATTTTCCCGGTGTCGTGGGTGAACTGCCAGATGCCTGCGGCCCCCAGCTTGGAATAGGCCTTGAAATTATAGGAAGATTCCACACAGGGCAGATAGACCAGGTCTTCGGGGAGGCCGTGGGATTTGAAGATCCGCTTAAATTCATCCAGGACAGCCCCGGCCCGGATAAGGCCTTCTTTGAATTCTTTGCTGATTCCGGTCTGGCATCGTATATTGGACGCTGCCAGCTCAAAATCCGCGGGGCCCGCAGCCTTTCCAAACAAGGCTGAAACCCGGGTTTCTTCGTCTGAGAGGGGGGCGGTTCCGGATGCCAGTTTGATTAGAATCTCCCGGTATTTTTGGATCGCGTTTGTTTTGGCGGTTTTATTGGTTTTAGCGGCGCAGACGGTTTCCGAGGGGTCCAGGGAAACCACCTCATAGACAATGGCCAGATTGTTGATATCATGGATTACCCCGTGGGCTTTGGAGTATTTGGTAAAAATATTGACCCAGAAATCCACATTGGGTTTGATGGCCGGATAAAGGGGAAAATCACGGTCCGACGAATGCGCGCTCTCGGTAAAGGCGGCAGAAACCGGGGAGGGGCCTGCCGCAGAAAAACAAAGTGACCATAACAAAAACACGGCAAGGGGTTTTACCATCTGCCTTTTTGCCTTATACCTGTACCAACACGCGTCACTCATAACTTCTCCCTGTTTCGATGGGTTGCCGGGCATGGATTTGTGAAAATGAAGGCTAACACAATCCCCAGGGTTTTGAAAGTGCGCGGATCAAATATTTAACTGGGCGCGGATGGTGGCGGCAAGCTTGCCTATGGCGGTCTCAATGGTTTTTTCATCGGCCATGGTATAATTTAAGCGCATGGTTTCGATGCCCTCGGCCTCATTTGTGAAAAAGAATTTTCCCGGCACAAAGGCCACCCCGTTTTCAATGGCCCGGTGGTAGAGCCGGATCATGTCAAAGCCTTCGGGGCCCCTGACCCATAGGAACATGCCCCCGTCGGAGGGGGAACAGGCAAAGCCCTCCGGGAAATGTTCCCTGATGGCGGACAGCATGGCCGCCTGTTTGGGCCGGTAAAGGCCGATGATCTTCGGCAGGTGGGCCTCAAGATAACGGCCTTCCAGGTATTCGGCGGCCAGGGCCTGGTTAAAGGTGCTGGTATGCAGGTCGATTCCCTGTTTCACCAGCACCAGCCATTTTCTTAAGAATTCCGGGGCTGCATAGAACCCGATCCTCAGCCCGGGGCAAAGATTTTGGACAGGGTGGAGACATAGATGACATGATCCTCGGCCATGGTTTTGATGGGCGGCAGATCCTGTCCCTGATACCGGAGGGCGCTGTAGGGGTCGTCCTCCACCAGCAGGGCATTGTATTTCTGGATGATCTCGGCGATCCTGATCCGCCGTTCCAGGGTAATGGTCCGGCCCGTCGGATTCTGGAAGGTGGGCACCAGATAGATGAATTTGATTTTGTGGGTTTTCAGGGTCTCTTCCAGGGATTCCGGCACCAGCCCTTCATCGTCCATGTCCATGCGGACATAGGTGGGCTCATAGGGGTTGAAGGCGGAAAGGGCTCCCAGATAGGTGGGGGCCTCCAGGGCGATCTTGTCGCCTTTGGAGATCAACAGCTTGGCAACGGCATCCAGGACCCCCTGGGACCCGGAGGTGATATGGACGGCCTCCGGGGAAGCGGTGATTCCCCTGGATTTCAGCAGGACCGAGACCTGTTCCCGCAGGGGCAGAAAGCCTTCCGTCAGGTCATATTGAAAGGCCCCGGAGTCGTACCGGGTCAGGACCCGGTCCACCAGTTCCCTGAAAATTTCCATGGGAAAGCTTTCCGGGGAAGGAATGCCGCCGGCAAGGGACACCACGCCCGGCCTGGATACGACTTTTAAAATTTCCCTGATGGCGTTGACTTTCATCAGTGTTGTTCTGTCTGCAAGAAGGGATTGATAATCCATCATAGTTCTCCGCGATTGCTTTTTATGAAGACCCGAAGGGTCTGTGTCCATGATCAAAAAGGATCATGGATGATAAATTAACACAGGGAAAGGGAATTAACAGATACAGATTTACACAAAATAGTCTATAACAGAATGGGCTTAGAGCCGGTTGATGGGGACGTTGGCGAGCCGTTCCTCAAGATAGTCGTCCATGAGGTCTTTGGTTTTGTCCTCGGGATAGGGTGTGC
>JAAUSZ010000304.1 GCA_012031875.1 Desulfobacula sp. | reverse complement strand
GCGCCGGCAATGACCACGCCGCCCGGCAGAAAAAAAGAAGATGAAGCCATTTCCGCCTCCCTTGCCCGCATAAAACATAAAATCTTTGTTCTCAGCGGAAAGGGCGGGGTCGGCAAAAGCAGCGTATCCGCCAATCTTGCCGCCAGCCTTTCCAAAAAAGGATATAAAACCGGGCTCATGGATGTGGACGTCCACGGCCCTTCCATTGCCCAGATGCTGGGAATAACAGACATCCTGGATATCTCCGAAAACCATCTGCTCATCCCCAAAAAAATCAGTGAGAACCTGAAGGTGGTTTCCGTACAGTCCCTGATGCAGGACAAGGACCAGGCCATTATTTGGCGGGGGCCTGCAAAGACAGGCATGATCCGGCAGTTTGTCAGTTCCGTGGAATGGGGGGACCTGGATTTTTTGATTATCGACGCCCCTCCGGGCACAGGGGACGAACCCCTGACCGTTGTCCAGACCATTCCCGAAGCCCTGGGGGTTATTGTCACCACCCCCCAGGAGGTGGCCCTGGCCGATATCCGGAAATCCATTTCCTTTTGCAAGACCGTCCGTTTAAAAACCCTGGGGATTGTTGAAAATATGGCCGGGTTCAAATGCCCGCACTGCCATGAGCCCATCAATCTCTTCAGTTCCGGCGGCGGAGAGAAAACCGCCAAATCCCAGGGCCTTACCTTTTTGGGGTCCATCCCCTTTGACACGGCCGTGGTGGCCTCGGGAGACAGCGGGACGCCCATCATGTTCCAGGACAAGAAGACTGAATTTACCATGGCCTTTGATCAGGTCGTGGATAATATTCTCAAACAATTGTAAGCACGCTATTGAATGATATTTTTGAAAAAGCCGGGGAACTTAAAGCCCTTCTGAACTCAAGGGAGAAGGATCACCTTTGTCCCCTGGCTTGTTTCAGCCACACCGCCCTGCGGCGCAAAGATGAAAAATTTGAAGCCGATGAATACCGGCAGCCCTTTTCAACGGACGCCGACCGGATTCTCAACTCCCTTGCCTTTACCCGGTATATCGACAAGACCCAGGTCTTTTCCCTCATTGACAACGACCATCTGACCCACAGAGTCATCCATGTCCAACTGGTCTCACGGGTGGCCAGAACCATAGGACGGTATCTGGGCCTCAACGAAGACCTCATCGAAGCGGCCAGCCTGGGCCATGATATCGGACATACCCCCTTCGGGCACGACGGCGAGCGCTTCCTGTCCAAACTGACCCACGGGCATGGGGCCGGTTATTTCCACCACAGCATCCAGAGCATCCAGTTCCTGGACCGGATTGAAAAAAACGGCAAGGGCTGGAACCTCAGCCTCCAGACCATGGACGCCATTGTCTGCCACAACGGGGAAGTGCATTCCATGCGGCTGGCGCCTCAGCAGCACCGGTCCTTCACGGAATTTGACGCCTGGCTGGAAAGCTTAAGATACAAGGCCGTCTGTGATGAAATCCCCATGACCCTGGAAGGCTGCGTGGTCCGCATGGCCGACACCATCAGCTATATCGGCCGGGACCTGGAGGATGCCATCCGGCTCAAACTGGTGCGGCGGGAAGACATCCCGGAGGAATGCAGCCGGGTTCTGGGCCAAACCAACGGCACCATTGTCTTCACCCTGGTGACGGACCTCATTAAAACCAGCCTGAACCAGCCCTTTATCGGTTTTCAGACCCGGTGTCCACCGCCTTGAAAGCCCTCAAGACCTTTAATTATAAGTATATTTATAAAAACCCGGTCATCAAAAAACATCTGTCTTCCATCGGGGATATCTTTTCCTTTCTCTTTGAAAAATACATGACCGATCTTGAACAGGGAAATCCGGAATCGGTGATTTTTACGGATTTCCTGTCGGGTATGGATTCCAAATACCTGGACCGGCATTCCCCTCCTGAAATCGTCCGGGACTATATCTCCGGCATGACGGACTCCTATCTCATCCGCCAGGCCCCGGCGCATTTGAGACCCAAAAGCATTGACCATGTTTGAGAACCGGACCTATCGGCGCCTGCACCGGAAAAAAGGGCTGGTATCCTTTAACGTCACGGTCAAAGAAACCAATCTGAATATCCAGGCCGAAACGGACCTGACGGACCTGGCCCTGAAATCCGTCCTGGACTGCCGGAACGCCATTGAAACCTATATCGGATTTCATCCTGAATTCGCCACCTCCCTTGTCCCTGTGGACCGGCTTTTTCCCGTCCCGCCCATCATCACGGACATGCTGGAAGCCGGACAACTGGCCCGGGTGGGACCCATGGCCGCCGTGGCCGGGGCCGTGGCCGAATATACGGGCAAGGCCCTCCTGCACCAAAGCCGGGAAGTGATTGTGGAAAACGGCGGGGATATTTTTGTCAAATCCGATTCCGACACCATCTTCGGCATCTATGCCGAAAATTCCCCCTTCAGCCTGACCACGGGCATCCGGATTGATAAAAGGGAGAGTCCCTACGGACTGTGCACCTCATCGGGGACCTTCGGCCATTCCAAAAGCTTTGGCCGGGCCGATGCCGCAACAATTCTGTCGGATTCCTGCCCCCTTGCCGATGCCGTGGCCACAAAACTCGGCAATATGGTGACCACCGGCGGCGATATCAAGGCCGCCATTGACGCAGGCAAGACCATCCCCGGGGTCCGGGGCATTGTGATCATCATCGGGGAAAACATCGGCCTGTGGGGAGATCTGGAACTCGTCCGCCTCTCCTCATAAAAATTGAACCTGAATTAAAAAAGACGGATACAAGACATGGTGTCTCATTTAAAATCAAAAAACTGCGCTTGATACCATGATTGTTCGGTCAACTTCTTATATTATAGTTGAATGGCCGATTCTTATCATTATTCAACTTTAGGTATGTAAAAAGTTTACTCTTGCATTTGTGGGCCATGAATGATTATCTCCAAATTATCTTGATTTTAAGGAAAAGATAATTTGGCCGGGAGCAGATCTGAAGAGGGGTGATATCCTGGACTGACTTTTCCACGTTGATACATATGATATTAGATAGAAGATGGAAACGTACAGAAAGGAAAAAGATCAATGAAGTTTACGCTGAATCGCGGATCGGAGTGGCGTAGGTGGGAGCCACATATTCATGCGCCCGGCACAGTAATGAACAATCAGTTCAGAGGGCCAAATGCGTGGTGTGACTATCTCACGGCGCTTGAACAGGCTACCCCAACCATCGAGGCGATCGCCGTCACCGATTATTATGTCACTGACACCTACCAAGAAGTCCTGAGACACCGGGATGCGGGTAGGCTCCCAAAAGTGGGGCTCATCTTCCCCAATGTGGAGGTGAGGCTCGATGCCGCAACTTCTAAGGGCGGTTTCATCAACTTGCACCTGTTCGTGAGTCCTGAAGATCCGCAACACATAGATGAGTTACAAAGGCTGCTGTTGCGTCTGCAGTTCAACGTGATGGAGGATCGGTTCGACTGCACGCGTGACGATCTGATCAGGCTGGGCAAGAAAGCAGACCCGAGCATTACCGACGATGGTGCAGCTCTTACCTACGGTGCCAGCCAATTCAAGGTAGGGTTCCAACAGCTTCGGGAAGTGTACTCGGAGAGCGGTTGGGCCAAGAAAAACATCCTAATCGGCGTGGCTGGTGGTTCGACCGATGGAACATCCGGTGTCAGAGATGCGGCTGACCAGGTCATTCGGCGAGAAATCGAAGGGTTTGCTCATGTGATATTCGCCAGCAGCGTGGCGCAGAGGGAATTCTGGCTTGGTAATATGCCTTCGATGTCTATTGATGACATTCGCAAGGTGTACGGTGGTCTCAAGCCCTGTCTTCATGGAAGCGATGCCCATAACCTTGCAAGTGTTGCCTCGCCTTTCGGAGATCGTTTCTCTTGGATCAAGGGAGGGCTTGAGTTCGACTCACTGAGACAGGCATGTATCGATCCTGCGGATCGGACATATATTGGCTCTGAGCCACCGGCGTCTGCAACACCCTCGCAGGTGATCTCCGAGATAGATGTTCTTGATGCACCCTGGTTGACGACGCCAGTCATACAGCTCAACCCTGGGCTTGTCGCGATTATCGGAGCTCGTGGTTCTGGCAAGACAGCGCTGGCGGACATGATAGCGGCAGGATGCGACTCTATCCCAGACGAGGCTTGGAAGGCTGGAGAGTGGGCAAATCCGTCCTTCCTTGTTCGGGCGCGCCCACTTATCGGTGATGCAAAAGTCAAGGTGAAGTGGACCGTGGGAGATCCTGAAAAGAGAGCTCTCGATGGTTCGGATGCCAATGGCCCGCGTAGCTATGAACGCGTACGGTATCTATCGCAGCAGTTTGTCGAGGAACTCTGCTCTTCAAATGGGCTGACAGACGGTCTTCTTGGGGAGATAGAACGTGTAATCTTCGAGGCACATCCCGATAATACCCGAGACGGTGCGTTAGACTTTTCTGAACTACTGGAACAGCGCGCATCAAGGCATCGTTTAGCCCGTGAAAGAGAAGCAGAAGCCGTTGGACAAATTTCTGACCGTATCAGCTCTGAACTGGAGAAGGAGAAGCTAGTCGCCAGCTATGAGGCAGAGGTGGCTAAAAAGAAGAAGCTGGTCGACGCCTATACAGCCGACCGCGCTAAACTGGTGTCGAAAGGAAGCGAGAAGAGAGCCCAACGACATACGGAATTAGCCGGTGTCGCAAACCAGATTAACGGTAACTCCGTCGTTGAGCGAATAAACGGCAGACGTTTCTCGCCATGCAGGATGAAGTGAAGGACATGCGCCGCAATCAGGCCCCTGAGGCCCTTCGGCAAGCACAGGCGCGCCATGCGCCATAGCGGCATGACCGAAAACAAT
>JAAUSZ010000303.1 GCA_012031875.1 Desulfobacula sp. | reverse complement strand
GAGGCTCTGCATTTCTTCTGCCGTCAAATGCAGCCCCAATCCTCTTTTTTCCATATGATGCGACTCCTCGTGTGAGTTTATCCCCATAAATATATTGGATATTTTTGCTGATATCGGATAAGAAGGCAAGAGACGATTGAACCTGCCGGAAAAAAAAGGCCCTGCGCTGCCGGGGCCGGGGAGGAAAGATGGAAATGTCGGCCCGTGACCATGCGCTGCTCTTTGCAGCTATAGCAAAATCGGTGATTCAGGAGGTCGGTCTCGAGAAAGGAGAATCGCTGGTCCGGCAGGGGGTCCGGGAATACGGCCGCCAACGCGGGAAGCGGATGGCGCTGAGGGCCGCGAAATACGGGCATGCCCTGACCATGGACAACTATTTTGCCTATGGGGAATGGGCCGTGCCGAAAAACGAGATGCATTTCAAATTTGTGGAAAGGCTCCCCATGCCCGGATGCAGATTTATCGTTGCCCCTGGCATGAAACCTGGAAAGAGAACCGGGGCCTGGAATTCGGCAAATATTTCTGCCGGGAGATTGATGAGGCCCTTGTCCGCGGGTTCAACCCGGATCTTGTCCTTGAGGTGAATTCAACCCGGACCAATGGGGGAGAATGCTGTGATTTCATTTTCAGGGATGCCGGTCTTTCCTTTTTTAAATTCCTGGGCCTGGCCTTCAAAAAGAAGGTCCGGCCGGGGAAAGCCGTGGTCATGCCCTGGGAATACCATTGCGGCCATCTGTATCAAACCATGGGCCAGTCGCTCCGCCGGGAACTGGGGGAACGGGCCGATGGGATCATGGACCATGCCCTGAAAGACGCACAGGCCTTTTTCGATGACGGGCAGATCACGACGATCAAGGCTTATGCGAACACGGATTTTGAAACTCTGCCGTAAATGGCGACCACATTGTATTTAGATCAGTGCAAGGAGGCTGCACATGTTGCCGGATATACTGAAGAAAACTGGAATCAGGGGCGCTTCCCCAACCAATTTGCGACTGTTCAGGAAGTTTTATCTGGCTTATGAGAAGATACAGAAGACAGTGTCTGCTAAATCTTTTCTGCCCCAAATCGGACAAGTGGATGTTGAATAGATGATATATGCTGAATGTATTGGAAAATTTACACTCGGCTGATCCCATTACGTTGTATTGCTGACCCTCGACAATGCAGGTGAGCGCAGTTTCTATGAGATGGTAACAGTTTTGGATAGCTTATAGATAAAGGAGATTTAAGGATGAGTGTACAGGTGTGCAATCCATATCGTCAAATAGAAATTTTGCAGCAGGCATTGGTCTCCGATAAGAGTAAAATTGGATTTTTATTGGGCGCAGGATGTCCTGTTTCGATCCTCATTAAAAATGGAGATAAAGAGGATCGTTTGATCCAAGATATTGAAGGATTAACAAAACAAATATGTGGAGCTTTAGCAAATAAACGTATTGATAAAATAACAGATCGAATTCAGCTTCCTGAAAATACCAAAGCAACTATTGAAGATATTTTAAGCCATATCCGGCTGTTGATCGAGGTGGTTGGTAAAGGGGAAATTGATAATTTTAAAAAAGAAGATTTAGAGGAACTTGAAAAAGAAATTTGTAATCAAATAACAAATGCTGTCAGCAAAGAACTGCCCGAAAATGAGACGCCTTATCATCAGTTGGCGCTATGGATTAGTGGTATTCGGCGAAACAATGCCGTTGAAATTTTTACTCCTAACTGTGACCTGTTGATAGAGTCAGCACTCGAATCTAAAAACATTCCTTTTTTCGACGGATTTATTGGTTCGAGGAAAGCATTCTTTGATTTGCATTCAATCGAACGGGAGTCTCTTCCTTCAAGATGGGTAAAACTTTGGAAATTGCACGGTTCAATAAATTGGTGGAGAGATATAAACGGTAATATTTTCAGAGGCCATTCAAACCCGGGTGAAAACAAGCAGATGATTTATCCTTCACACTTGAAATATGAAGAAAGTCGTCGAATGCCATACTATGCCATGCAAGATCGGTTGGGGCATTTTCTTGCAGCAGGGCAGGCAGTCCTTGTCACATGTGGGTATTCGTTTGTGGATAAACATTTGAATGCAATTATATTGGAACGATTATCAGCAAATCCTTGGGCTATCTGTTTTGCTTTGCTACATAGTGGCCTTGAGAAATATCCCAAAGCACTTGATTGTGCAAAAAAGACCACAAATCTTACTTTGATTGGGAAAACGGTGCTTTTGTTGGTGGGCAGAGAATGAATTGGAATACGGATGGATGTCTTGGGACCGATTATAGTTATTGCGTAGAAAAAGAAAAGGCTGGAGATGGTACTGAGACAATAATGGGTTTTAAGCTTGGAGACTTTCAGATTCTGGGAAAATTGTTGCTTAACCAGATTGGCTATAACCCTACCAATGAGGAGAGTGGGCATGCAAACTGACCCTTCTTTTATTGGAACTGTTCAGGATGTTAACGGTACTACGATTACCGTCGCCTTGACGGATGAAACAGTAACAGGTGTTAGTTTTGTATCGGGTGAATGCTATCGTATAGGACAAGTAGGAAGTTTTGTCCGTATTCCGATAGGATTTGTCGATTTATATGGTTTGGTATCCCAAGTTGGAGCTGGGGCTGCTCCAGCAAAAGAAGGGGAATCACTGCCATATGGGAACAGGTGGCTGCAAGTTCAACTTGTAGGCGAAGGGAAACGCGGTGGACGCGGTGGAGTTTTCCAGCGCGGAATATCCCAGCATCCGACAATTGAAGATAAAGTTCATATTGTAACTGAAAAAGATTTAAAGGAGATTTATGGTCCCGGAGATCCGACTGATTTTGTATCGATAGGCCATCTGGCAAGTGCCGAAAGTATCCCAACTTATATAGATATAAACAAACTGGTCACACGACATTCTGTTGTTGTTGGGACAACTGGTTGCGGAAAATCCACCACTGTAGCAGGGCTTCTCAATTCTTTATCCAATACTGAAAATTATCCTTCTGCACGAATTATTGTTATAGATATCCACGGTGAATATGCAAAAGCGTTAGGTGATAGATCCACGGTATTCAAGATTGGTGCTGATATCACTGAAGGTGAGCAAGAACTGCAAATTCCGTTTTGGGCACTTAATTTTGAAGAGTTAACCAAATTTGCTTTTGGTTCATTCAACGATGGGGGCAAGTCATATGCAACGATCTCTGATTGGCTCATTAAATTAAAAAGAGAATCAATTGTAAACAAACCAATAAAGGGGGTCACTCCCGAATCTGTTACCGTTGATCTTCCTGTTCCGTTCTGTCTCCATAAACTTTGGTCTGAACTCTATAAAAAAGATTTCATGACAATAAGGCCAAAACCAGGCTCTGCCAGTGATGATGTTGAACCCGCATATGCAAAAGATGAAAAAGGAAAGGAATTGGTTGGTGATGTTATGGGAGCGATCCCGCCAGTTTTTTTATCAATTAAAACATCAGGGCCAAAAGAAGAGCGGATCGAATGGGGAAAAGAGCCTATTGGCATTAGACAACAATTGGCAACATTGGGTTCAAAGCTAAGGGATCCACGTTATAATTTTATTTGTAATCCAGGCGATTGGAAGCCGGATATTGAAGGCAAATCCAGAAAAGATTTAGATGAGCTTCTTGAAAGCTGGATCGGAAATAAGAGACCAATTACAATACTTGATTTGTCGGGAATACCTTCAATAATACTGAACGATATAATCGGAGCTGTTTTAAGGATTTTATATGATGCTGTATTTTGGGGAAGAAATCTTCCAGAAGGAGCAAGAGAACGCCCTCTTTTGCTTGTGCTTGAAGAGGCTCACACATATTTGGGCCAAGAGAATTCAGGCACAGCCGCTGATGCTGTGCGTAGAATTGCTAAAGAAGGCCGGAAATATGGTGTAGGTATCATGGTTGTAAGTCAACGGCCTTCCGAGATCGATACTACGATACTGTCTCAATGCGGAACTATAGTGGCTATGCGTCTGGCAAATAGCAAGGATCGGGGACATATTACAGGAGCTGCATCAGATAATCTGAAAGGATTGTTTGAAATATTGCCTATTTTAAGAACGGATGAAGCGATTATCGTCGGTGAAGCAGTCAGTCTTCCAGTAAGAACGATTATTGAAGCACCCCCTCCGGAACGAAGGCCGGATAGCAAAGACCCCAGAGTTGTTGCACGGTTTTTCAAAAAAGATGGGTTTGATGCACCAGGCGCATGGAATATGCCAATGGAAAAAGAGCGTTATGATATTATGGTTTACCAGTGGAGAACTCAAACCGCAAAATATGATCATGCCCTGTTTAAAGAAATGGGAAATGAGATAAAAGGAGAACATAATGAATGAATGGATTTTAACTCCGGAATCGTCTAATTTAGCACGTTTTCGTTATGATGAGACAAGCCAGACCTTAACTGTTCAATTCAACAGTGGAACTACGTATGACTACTATGATGTGCCCCATCATGTTTTCGAGGAAATGAAGTCGGCTGATTCAAAAGGAAAATACCTGAACAAGGAAATTAAGGGGATCTACAGGTATGCGAGGCAGTAACTTAATGAAATTCCTTCACACCTCGGACTGGCATATCGGCCGGTCGCTTTACGGCCGGAAGCGCTATGATGAATTTTCAGCCTTCCTGGACTGGCTGGCCGGGTTCATCGAAGCCCGGGGAATGGACGCCCTTCTCGTGGCCGGGGACATCTTCGACACGGGAACGCCCAGCAACCGGGCCCAGGAGCTGTATTACGGGTTTCTGCGCCGGGTGTCGGCCTCCTGCTGCCGCCATGTGGTCATCATTGCCGGGAACCATGATTCCCCTTCTTTTTTAAATG
>JAAUSZ010000075.1 GCA_012031875.1 Desulfobacula sp. | reverse complement strand
GTTCACGGGCCCTGGCCCTGGGTCCGGACGAGGGGGAGGCACCACAGGTCACGCCGAAAAGAATTAAAAAAATGACGGCGATAATGATCAGGGCTGCAACCTGCTGGGCGTTTAAAAGTTCGAAATATCTCATGTCAATGCCTCACGATATCCGCTTACCGGAAAAAAAGTGCATAGCCCACCAGGGCAAAGCTTGCCGCAACACCGGCAAGGGCCAGGTAAAAAATAAAATAGAGTTGAAATCCGCTCCCATGGGACCCTGCTTCGGGCCGGCCCTCTTCCAGGGCCAGGAACCTTGCCCGCTGCTGGTCGGAGAACTGTCCGTTATTCAGGGCCCACAGGAACACGGCAATGCCGATAAAAACGCCTGTCAGGATATATGCCAGAAAATAGGGATAGTACATGGATCTTCCTGTTCTCCAAAAGGGTTAAGGTTCATAGGCCGCGTCAATTCCCCGGGGCTCCGTATTGGCATCAATCTGGTCAATGAAATATTTTGCAATATAATTTCCCACGTCCCAGATTTTTCCGATTCCAATTCCCGTTTAAAATAGGGCATGGCCGTTCCGGTAATGCCGTTCATGATCTGGTAATAGATAATCCCCCCGCTGATTTTCCGGCCCTTGAGAATGGTGAAGTTCAAAGGCGGCGGATAAATATGGGGTTGGGCCGGGCCCATGCCGTCCCCCACAGGGCCGTGGCAGCCGAAACAGAAATCCTGGTAAATTTTCCTGCCTCTTGCCAGGCCCGCCTCCGTTGCCGGGTAGGGGGTGGGAAGGTTTCGCCAGCCCTCGGGGACATGGGCGTGGAGCCATTCTACGTTTTGATCCACACCGGCGGTATAGGCTTCAATGGATTTCTGTTTCCACAGGGTCTGCCTTTCCATGCGCCTGTCGGCCTCCTTCATGCCCAAACCCTGGACATACCGGGTCAACAGGGCGATATTGTCCCGGTTCAAAAATTCAAAGGGCGGCATGACGGACAGGGGCCTGGTGCTCCTGGGATTGATAAAATGGGCCAGGTGCCAGTCATCCGGATGTTCTCCGCCTTCCTGGGACAGGTCCGGGCCTGTTCTCTGGGAGCCCAGGAGGATGGGATGGTCCTTGATATAATCCCCTGCTTCGGCGATTCTTTCCGCACCCAGGCCCCAGTCGATGGCCCGGATGGATTGGGTATGGCAGTAAACGCATCCGTTGCTGATATAGAGGCCGCGGCCCTTTGCCTCCGGCTCCGAACGGGTCCGGAACAGATCCGAAGGGATGGTTTTGCTGGTGTCGGCATAGGGAAGAATAATGACCACCATTACCACTGCCGCAAGAATGAGAAGGCTGCCGGCGATAATGGCCGCAGGAGTCATTTTCATGGATTCTCTCCGGGATTTGAAAAAAGTGATCTGAAAATATTATAAAACCCTGAAACCGCGGATAGAAAAATCAGCAGGCCCAGGGCGGCCCTGATAATATTGTAGATGTGAACCTGGGGAAGGACCCGGTAAACGGTTTCCCCGTTGAGCCAGGCATGGCCCTGGATGAGCCCGGAAATGGTCAGCACAATGGCAAAACCGGATACGCCGATCAAGATCATCCAATATTGGAGGTCTGCCAGAAACCGGCTGAACAGGGGTTTCCCCGTTATTCTCGGGATAATGAAATACAGGCCTCCCAGGGCAATCATCCCGGCAAACCCCAGGACGCCGACATGGGCGTGGCCCACCACCCAGTGGCTGAAATGGGTGACCCGCTGGACATCGGGCAGGGCCATGAGGGAGCCGCGCATGCTGACGATAAAATACATGATGGTTCCGGTGAATACAAATTTTCCGCCGATATCTTCATGGATGAATCCCAGTTTTCCCCTGGCCGTGTACCAGATATTGATGAGAAAGGCCATGACCGGGATGACCATGGCGACGCTGTCCACAATGGCCACCACCTTGAGCCAGGTGGGAACCGGCACCTGCAGGAGATGATGGGTGCCGATATGGGTATAGATGACGATGAGGGCCCAGAATCCCAGGAGGGAAAGGGTATGGCTGTACAGGGGCGACCGGCAGACCTGGGGAATGATATAATAGGCCGCGGCGGCAGACAGCGGGGTCAAGAGCAGCCCGAACACATTGTGCCCGTAAAACCACAGGAGAATGGCGTCGGGAATGCCGATGAGGGCTCCTGAATCCGGTTTCCAGACGACATTGCCCAGGCAGTAGGTGCAGGTGGTGAGGACCACCGCCGCCAGGACATACCACACCGATACATACAGAATTTTTTCATTCCGGTGTTTGACCGTCATGATAAAATTAAAGAAAATCAGGCAGAAGGCCGCTACAATCCCGGCATCGATGGGCCAGATCATTTCGGCGTATTCACGGCCCTGGGTAAGGCCCGCACCAAGCGTGACTATTGTCGCCACAAGGGCCATATTCCACAGGACCACCGTCACGATTCCCAGTTTTTCACTGTACAGTTCGGTCCGCAGCAGCCGGGGGACAAAATAAAAGGCGCCGGCCAGGAGGCCCGGGGTCACGAACCCGAAGAGCACCAGGTTGACATGGATGGGCCTCAGTCTTGAAAAAAGGAGCCAGGAAATATTGGCGGTCAGATCGGGGGCCACCAGTTCCAGGGCTGCCATGAATCCGGCCAGGGTGGCCACCATCATCCATGCGGCGGAGGTCAGGCAGAATCCCCTGGCTGTCAGATAAGCGGCAGTGGCGGGTCGGGTCGGATTTTCAGGCAAAACACAACCTCCTTTATTAATTGTGACAGGAAAGCCAGCAGTCCAGGTTGGCCTTTTTCTCCCGGTGACATTTTATACAAAAGCCCATTTTGAATTCATGGCGCGCAAGTCTGTCCGTCCCTGCAATATCTCCGTGACAGGACTCACACTGGACCTCTTTTTTAATGTGGCGTTCATGGTTGAACATGACATGTTCAGGCACATAAAATACCTTTTTCCACGGCGTGGGGGTTTGGGTATCAAAATAATTGTGTTCTTTTCTGATTTCCGGGTGGTTTGCAATGATATATTTGTGGCAGAACAGGCATTTCTCAACCGCAGGAATTCCCGGGTGGGCGGACCGGTCCACATAGGAATGGCAGAACCGGCAGTCGATCTTTTTGTCCCCTGCGTGGAGCCGGTGGCTGAAGGGGATGGGTTGAAGGGGGCCGGCATCCACATGGGGCAGGATATAAAAAAAATAGGCAAACAGGGAGATCAAAACAATCAGGCCGCCGACAACCATCAACTGGATTTTGTTTTCATTAATCTGAGCAATAAACGACCGGAACCGACTTATTTCCATTGAACCACCTCCCCTGAGCCTTTTTCCAGCACCTCGGGAAATTCTTTGAAATAGAATAAAAGGGTCAGGATCAGGAGGGCCAGGAATCCGGCGCTGATCACCAGTTCACTGACGCCCAGGGGAAAGGCGCCGGGTCCGGAGTGCAGGTAACAGGGACCCAGGAGGAGGAAATGTTCGATCCACAGACCCGCCAGAACCCATGCGCTGACAAAAACCATGCACCAGGGGGACGCTTTGATTTTCCGGTTTAACAGGATGATGAAGGGCATGATAAAGCAGGACAGGAATACGGTCCAGGCCAGCCCGCTCCAGGGTTTGGTCATGGTTCGCTGGATGATATAGGCGGTTTCTTCCGGGATATTTCCGTACCAGAGAACCACGAACTGGGAATAGAAGAAATCCCCCCATACAATGCTGAATCCGAAAAACAGGGTGCTGAGCTTGCCTAGTTCTGAGGGCGAAAGGGTGAAAGGGGTGGTCGGGTTCAGGTGAAGGAGGGCCGCCAGCAGGATAAGGGCCCCGAATCCGGCAAAGATGGCCTTGATAAAGGTATAGGCCCCGAAGAGGGTGGAATACCAGTGGGGGTCCATGCCCATGACCAGATCAAATCCCGTCAGGGCCAGGACCAGGGCAAAGGCGAACATATACCAGCCGGCAAACACCGTCATCCGGTTTCTGATGGCTTCCGGCGAACGGGAGGCTTTTTCAAAGCGGTTGAATAAAAATTGTTTGAGCCGGGTATTTTTCTCCGCATGTTTCAGCCGGAATTGAAGCGCCTGGTAAAGGTAGCCGAACCCCAGGCCGTAGAGAATCAGAAAAGCAACGGCGTCCCGGAAGAATAAAAAGGGAAGATTAAGCCAGACCTCTTTGCCGTGAAGGTCCTGCCCCAGCCATGGAAACACCTGGTTCCGTCCCAGGAAAAGAAGGATGAAGAGAAGAAAGGAAACCGGGAAAAAGGCGGAAAAGGCTTCTGCAACGGAGGCAAGGCCATGGCTCCATCTGGCCCTGGTAAAATGCATGAGGGTTGAAAAGAGAAGGCCCCCGGCCGACAGGAGGGTAAAAAACAGGAAATTGACCAGATAGGCCAGCCAGGCTTTTTCCGGGTGGGCAGTGACGGCAAAAAAAATGAAAAACAGAAAACCCGCCCCTGCAATGAGCGCGGGAAGGATGAAAACGGTTTTTTTCCGGGCCAGGGAAGGCGCTTTTATTACGGTGTCCGTCATATCGTTTCCTTATGGTCCTTCAAAGACCCTGTGCGGCGAAGCAGATCCTTAAGGCCGGCAACATCCTTTGGCGCTGAGGCGACCTCAATGCCATACAGGGAGCCTGAGCATTCCGGGTCATAATTTTTTTCATAGTCTTTATCCGGCAGTCCCACCTGGGTTAATATCCCCAGCACATTGCCGAAGATGGCAAAAAGGATGGTCAATTCAAAGGCGATGACAAAAAACGGGATCCAGGAAAGAATGGGCTTCCCGCTGACAATGAGATTCCACCGGGTGGCCGTGAACACGGCAAGTGAAAATCCGGAAAAAAATCCGATGATCCCGCCGGTCAGGGTGAACCACCCCACCTTGCTTTCTTTCCTTCCCAGGGCCCGGGCCAGTTCATGGTCGGGAATGGGACTGTGCACTTCCTTTACCTGCCAGCCCTGTTCCTGGATGGTTTGGACAGCGGCCAGGGTTTCTTCCCGGTTTTTAAAGAGACCTGTGACAATGACGGCATCCGTGCTCATGAATTACTCCGTTTTATGGATCATTTCTTTCATTTCAGTCATGGAAACCGAGGGCAGGTGCTTGACAAACAACAGGAACAGAAAAAAGAAGAGACAAAAGGCACCCACCATGATTCCCCCCTCGATGAAGGTGGGGCGGTAAAGGCCCCAGGCATTGGGAAGAAAATCATGGGCCACACTGCCCGCGATGATGACAAACCGTTCGAACCACATGCCGATATTGACGAAGATGGAGATGATGAACAAAGGGATGACATGGGTTCTGAATTTCTTGGATAAATAGAGAAGCGGGATCACGGTATTGCAGACCACCATGATCCAGTATTCCGGGGCGTAATCGCCAAAGGCCCGCCACCGGAAGGTCTCCATTTCAATGAGATTCCGGCTGTACCAACTGATAAAGACTTCCGTGGCATAGGAAAAGCCCACGATGATGCCGGTAAAAACAATGGTCTTTGCGATGTTTTCAAGCACATCCAGGGTGATGAGGGGTTCGTATTTCAAAATTTTTCTTAAGGGAATGCTCAGGGTCAGGACCATGGCAAGGCCCGAATGAATGGCGCCGGCGACAAAATACGGCGCAAAGATGGTGGTGTGCCATCCCGGTATCACGCTCAGGGCGAAATCCCAGGACACCACGCTGTGGACGGAGATGACAAGGGGGGTGGCAATGCCGGCAAACAGGAGATAGCCCCTGGTATAGTTCATCCACTGGCCTGTTTTGCCGGACCATCCCAGGGCCAGGGCCTTGAAGATTTTTTTCCGGATCCCTGGGACCGGTCCCTGATGATGGCCAGATCCGGGCTGAGCCCGGTATACCAGAAAAGGCTGCTCACGGTGAGATAGGTGGAAATGGCGATGACATCAAAGATCAGGGGGGATTGGAAATTGGGCCAGAGGGTCCGCTGGTTGGGAAGGGGCAGCATGTAAAACACCAGCCAGACCCGGCCCAGGTGGATAAAGGGAAACAGGCCGGCAATGCAGACCGCAAAGACGGTCATGGTTTCGGCAGCCCTGGCAATGGGGTTTCTCCATCCGGCATTAAAGAGGAACAGGATGGCGGAAATCAGGGTGCCGGAATGGGCAATCCCCACCCAGAAAACGAAATTGATCAGATAGGTGCCCCAGTGGACCGGGGTATTCATGCCGGCCACGCCTACGCCCACCAGTACCTGGTAGGCCCAGCAGGATGCGCCCAGGACCACCCCGCCGAACAGCAGGGCAATCACGCACCAGTAAAGTTTTCCCGGGCGGGAAAGCGTGTTCAGGACCGTGGTATTGATGGTTTCAAAGGTCAATGGAGACATGGCTGCAAACCCCCCGGCTGACGTTTCATAAGGCCCTCACTATTTTTTTCAGATAGATTACGGCCGGTTTGGTATTCAGATAGCCCAAAACCTGGTAAGCCCTGGGATCACGGGCCAGGACGGAAACGGCGCTGTTTTTATCTTCAAAGCTGCCAAAGGTCAAGGCATGGGCAGGACAGGTCTGTACGCAGGCCGGCTGAATTTCTCCGTCCCGGATGTCCCGGTTTTCGTTTTTGGCCTCATTGTGGGCCTGTTTGATTCTCTGGATGCAAAAAGAGCATTTTTCCATGACCCCCTTGCTCCGGCCGGTGACATCGGGATTGAGCTGCAGGTGGAGGGGTTTGGGCCGTTCCCAGTCAAACCAGTTGAATTTCCGGACTTTGTACGGGCAGTTCTGGGCGCAGAACCGGGTGCCGATACAGCGATTGTAAATCTGGTTGTTGAGTCCTTCCTTGGAGTGATGGGGGGCATAGACCGGGCAGACGGATTCGCAGGGGGCCGCATCGCAGTGCTGGCACATCATGGGAAGGAAGATCAGCTTTTCCTCGATGTTTTGGTCCTGGTACCGTTCGATTCTCAACCAGGCCATTTCCCGGCCCTTGGTGATCTGGGTTCTGCCCACCACGCCGATATTGTTCTCGGCGTAACAGGCCGCCACGCATGCGCTGCATCCCACACACCGGTCCAGGTCCACAATCATTCCCCACCGGTATCCCTCATGCTCATGGGGCGGGTAGACGTCCCTTTTTTTGTCGTATCCTTCTTTTGTGGGAAGGGTCAGGGGAAACCGGTCCATGTCCAGGCCTTCCTTTTCTCCATGGTCATCCCCCCCGGCATGGCCTGCGGTCTTGGGCGCAGAAATCAGGGACACGGCGATTTTTCGTTTATGCTGGGACCGGCTGCCGTCGGTATGGGGAAGGGGGCCGGCCGAGCCTGCTTTTTTCACCGAGTCGGGGGTGATGAGATAGGACAGGAAATCCGATGTGTTCAGGTCCCCTGAAAGAAGAGGTATGGGGCCGGCTCCGAATCCGGCGGCATACCGGCCGTAAGCCTGGTGCCCCTGGCCCATCTGCATGACCATCAGCCCGGGGGCGACGCCGTCATAGGAATAGACCGGGGCCTGGATGGACCGGTTCCCGGCTTCGATGCCCAGGAGGTCCCCATGCCCGAACCCGTATTTCTCAAGGGTGGCGGGGTGGATCATGATCATGGTGTCCCAGGCGATCTGGGTCACGGGGTCAGGTATTTCATTGAGCCAGGATTTGTTGGCGCCGCGCCCGTCATACATCCTCAGAGACGGAACCGCCAGAAAGCGCAATCCCTCTTTTTCGGAGGCCGGAACCCGGTCAATGGCTTTTTTGAGCGCCCCGATGGCTCCCGGATCAAGGGCGGGCATTGTGGTTTGGGACTCCCTGGAAGGAAATATCCCGCCCCTTTGAATCGTTTCAATGAAACCGGCCGGGTCTTTTTTCTCCATACGGGCATATATATCATTTGAAAAATACTGATAATAATTTTCAAACTGCTGATCCGGGCCCGAGAGCGACAAAAAGATATCTCCCAGGGAAGGGGCCTGGGTCAGCCGCCCCATGGCCGGCTGGAGGGTTGAAATGCAAGTGGTGCGGCTTTCATAGCTGTCCCAGGTCTCCAGGGGCAGTTGGACGGGAAAGACCAGGTCCGCCGCCTTGGATGTCTCATCCATGAAATTCGAGAAACTGATTTTGAATATATCCCTGCGATTGAAAATGTCAGTCAGATCGGGATTGGCGGGAAAGGTGAACAAAGGATTGGTGTTATACAGTAACAAAAGATCTGTCCCGTCAGTGGCCGCGGCTTTAAAGAAATCGGCGGTTTCCTTTGCGCTCATGACCTTTTCCAGGGCATGCCGGTTCTCAAAATCATACAGGGAAAGATCCTTGTCCAGGATCAGGTTCATGAGGGTCACGGCCATGTCCAGGGCAAAGGAGGCTTCCGCCGTTGTGAGGCCCGATGACCCGAGGACCAGGGGCCGCTTTGACGCCAAGAGGGATTTTGCCAGAAGGCCCTGATCCTTTGCCGGGACCCCGGTGTTTTTTTCAACCGCAGCGGCATCGAATTCTGCCGTAACGGCCTTCAGTTCGCTTAAGAACGGACCGGGCAGATGATCACAGGTCTTGGCTTCCAGGAGTTGACGGATCAGCCCCAGGGCCAGCATATATTCTTTTCCCGCGGCAACCGGGAGGAATTTGTCTGCATTGGCCCCGGTCAGGGACATGTATGGGCCTGCATGGATGAAGGTTCCTTTTGTCCCGTCCGCTTTTACGGCGTGCATGGATTTGAATTTACGGATGTATTCAACCGGAGAAAGCCAGGTCTCGATGAAATCCGCCCCAAAACCCAGGATAAAATCCGCGTTTTCCATATGAAAAGAGGGAAGGAGGCCCTTTGAAAACAAGGCCTTGTGGGCGGCCTTCAGAGAATCATGGGAATAGGGTTCATACATGGCGGCAGGGTCTGAACCAAGGATTTCAGGACGGTTGAAAACAGGGCGGAAAGGGGTTCGGACGTGATGCCCGTCAAAAATTTAATGCGGTTGCGTCCTGATTTGGATGAGGCTTCCATCTTTTCCTTCAGAAGCTCCCGGGCCTGATCAAAGGAAATGGGGGTAAATACCCCATTTGTTTTGAGCTGCGGTGTCATCAATCTGTCCGGGTCATAGACAGACTGAAGGGCGGCCTGTCCCCGGATACAGAGCTTCCCCTGATTGACCGGGTGGGCGGGGTTTCCTTCCAGCTTGATCAGGCGGCCTTCGCGGTTTTTTGCAAGCAGGCCGCATCCTGCCGGGCATTCCGTGCAGGTGGAGGCATACCATCGGGCCTGGCCGGTTACGAAATCTTCAGGGGCCGACACCAGCGAAAAAATATTTCTATCATAGCCTTCCTTACAGCCGTAAACAACGGCAACGCTTCCGAGTCCGGCGGTTTTGATAAAGGTTCGCCTATCCATTATACATCCCGTTACCATGGAGCTGAGAAATTTTCATGTATTTTTCCAGTTCATTGAGTCGTTTGAACAAACCCGGTTTTGGATTGAAGGTCCGGCCTTGCCTGTAAACACATAACGGATACAAACGCAGGTTCAAATTTAGAGAAACGGGTTTTAATTGTCAATGGTTTTTCCATGTTCCGGTTTTTCTTATTTTTTCGCTGAATGAATAACGGCAATGCCGTTGGTCAATTTTTGGATGATAATATCCTTAAAACCGATGTCTTTTAAAATCAGGCTTAACTCATGGGGCAGCGGAAAGGCCCGGATGGATTCCGGGAATGCCGTATACGCCTCCTTTGAGCCGGTCATGAGCCCGCCGATGAAGGGCATGATCCTGAAGGAATAGACATCGTAAAGAAACCTGAAAAAGGGGTTATCGGGTTTTGAAAATTCTAGACAGCACATTTTGCCGCCTCTTTTTAAAACACGGAAGATTTCTTTGAAACCGGTTTCAAGATGGGTGACATTCCGGATTCCGAATCCTATGGAAACCGCATCAAAGGACTCATCCGGGAAAGACAGGCATTCCGCATCCCCTTGAACAAAGGTGACCCCTTTTATGGATTTTTTCTTCCCTTGTTCGATCATTTTCCGGTTCATATCGTAGACAAGGGATACACCTGTGTCTCCTGTTCTGGACGCGGACAAGGCGGCCATATCCCCGGTTCCGCCGCAGACATCCAGGATTTTGTCTCCCGGCGGATCATCAGCATTCCAACCGCTTTTCGCTTCCATGCATAATGGATCCCGGCGCTCAGGAGGGTATTCATCAAATCGTACCGGGACGCAATGGTATTGAAATGAAGATTGACCCGGCGGATTTTATCGGATTCGGCATAGGCGGTAAACCCGAATTTTGCCGTCCGGGTGGCGGAAACATGGTCTTCCAGTTGTTCGAGCCGTTTTTCTTTTGTATACCAGGGGTTAAAGCGCATTTGTGATCCGGCTCCATTGATTGATATTGAGGGTTGATATTGAGAAACCTGCCGGTTTTATAGCATTTGCATCAGGGGATGAAAATCATATTTTTATGACCTGCCGTCCAAAATAAAATGGCCCCTCCCGGAAAAAAGTGTTTCTCCAAGAGGGGCAAGGCTTAAAGGGGTTTATTCGAAAATTTTTTCATCCTTTGCCCCGGCTTCGGCCGCATCTTCTTCCATGTCCCGGAGGACGCCGGTTTTCCGGCTGCGAAGATATTCCTTGTACCATTCATTGGCAATGATCATGGCCATGACCTCGTTGGTCCCGGTCCAGATGGAGGCCAGCCGCAGATCCCGCAATATCCGTTCCACCGGATAGATATTGGTGTAGCCGATGCCGCCCATGACCTGCATGGCATTGTGGACCGCCTTCTGGCAAGATTCGGTGACAAATTTTTTAGCCTCTGACACCAGCCGCCGGATCTGTTTTTCATCGATTTTCCCGTCAACGGCCCTGGCCACGGCATAGATCATGGCCCGGGAGGCGTCCAGCAGGGTGACGGCTTCGGCCACCTGGAAGGAGACGCCCTGGAATTCCGCCACAGGCCGGCCAAAGGCCTTGCGCCTGGAGGTGTAGCCCGTGGCCACATCCACGGCCGGGGCTGCCGCACCTATGGTCATGGCCGCCGTTCCCAGGCGCTCGGGGATCATCATGGTATTGAACACGGCCACCCCCTGGTTGAGCCGGCCCAAAAGGTTTTCTTTCGGAACCCGCACATCCTTGAAGACCATGCGGGCCGCGCCGCCGCCCCGGCAGCCCATGAGGCCGTAAAGGTATTCGGTGGTGACCCCTTCGGTCTTGTCCACGATAAAGCAGGAAATGCTCTTGTGGGGTTCTCCAGTTGGGTCGGTCCGGGCATAGACCAGGAAATAGTCGGCCCCTTCTCCGCCCACGATGAACCGTTTCTGGCCGTTGACCAGGAAATGGTCGCCCATGTCCTTGGCCGTGGTGGTGGTGCCGAAAAAATCCGATCCGCCCCTGGGTTCCGTCAGGCATTCTGCGGCAAAGAGTTCTCCCTGGAGCAAAGGCCTCACATATTTTTCCTTCTGCTCATCGGTGCCGTGGAGGATGATGGCGTCACAGACCAGTTCCGCGCCCACCCCAAAGGTGCAGGCAAAGATATAGCCCAGTCTCCCGATTTCCTCCATGACCATACAGGTGGACACCCAGTCCATGCCCCGGCCGCCCCATTCTACAGGGTAGCGGCAGCCCATGAGGTTCCGTTTCCCGGCTTCCTGTAAAAATTCCCTGGGAAATTGAATCTTGTCGGCATCCATATCCAGGATCATTTTCCGGGGGATGGATTTGACAAAGTCCCGGGCCTCATCCCTGAGTTTTTTTTGTTGGGCGTTCAAAAGATATTCAAACATGTGAAAGCTCCTCTCTGAGTTTGTATTTCATGATTTTCCCCGAGGGTGTATGGGGAAGTTCGGTGACGAATTGGAATTTGCGGGGGATCTTGTATTTGGCCAGCCGTTGGGCGAGAAACTCTGCCAGGGCCTCTGCGGTGAGATGGGCGTCCTTGGCCAAAACGATGACGGCACAGACGGTTTCCCCCCATTCTGCATGGGCCGCCCCGATGACGGCGGCTTCGGCAATGGCGGGATGCTCCATGATTCGGTCTTCCACTTCCTTGGAATAGACGTTTTCCCCGCCTGTGACAATCATGTCCTTGATCCGGTCCACAATGAAAAGAAACCCGCCCTCATCCACCCTTGCCATATCCCCGGTCCTGTACCAGCCGTCATAAAAGGCGTCTTTTGTGGCTCCCGGATTGCCCAGGTATTCCTTCATCATGGAGCCGGCCTTGAGCCAGATCTCCCCGGTTTCGCCTGCGCCCGCCGGTGCGGTTTCGTTTTTCATGATTTTGATCTGGGCTCCGGGCAGGGCTTTTTTGCCGATGGAACCGGCGTGCTGCCCATGGTCTTCAGGATAGAGAACCGTACCGGTGGGACCTGCTTCGGTCATGCCGTAGACCTGGTAGAACCGGTCCGACTGATAGGCCTGGGTGAGTTTTTTAACGGTTTCCGGGGCAATGGGGCCGCCGCCGTAGATCCAGGCCCTCATGGAAGACAGGTTGAATTTGGAAAAATGCGGGATCATCTGCAGGGGCATCAGATAGGAGATGGGGGCGCCGAAATAGGCGGTGCAGGCCTTTTTCTCAATGGCTTCCAGAAAGTGCAGGGGATGGTATTCACGGAGCAGCACACTGGTGCCGCCGGCATAGGTAATGCCCATGAACCAGTTGTTCAGGGGCGAAGAATGCCAGATGGGCATGGCAATGAGCATGATATCGGTTTCGGTGAGGCTGATGGCTTTGGCGCCGGTGATGCCGGCCGATACTACGCTTTGATGGGTGTGGACGCAGCCCTTGGGCTTGCCTGTGGTGCCGCTGGTATACAGGATTTCAGCCCGGTCCTCATCCCGGATGGGAACCGGGGCAAAGGCCGGGGCCTTGTCCATGAGGTCCTTTAAAAACGGCAGATCCTGGGTCCGGGTGTCCAGGGAGATTTTCCGGATCTTCCCGGACAGACCCAGGGCCACCTTGGCCAGGCTGCCGTCAAACAAAAACAGGGAGGCATCGCTGTTTTCAAGGATATAATCCACTTCCAGGGCAGTCAGCTTATGGTTCACCGGCACCACAACCCCGCCGGCCCTTAAGATGCCGAAAAAGGAAAAGACAAAATCAAAGCTGTTCTGGCTCATGATGGCCACCGGGGAGCCCTTTTGTATCCCCATGGCCTGGAAACAGGCGGCGGCCCGTTCGCTTTTTTCCCTGACCTCCCGGAAGGTAAAGGCTGTGTCCATATTGCACAGGGCGGTCTTTTCCGGGTATTTGGCGGCATTGGCATCCAAGAGTTCTATGATGTTCATTTATTTTCTCCTTTTGTTGTGGAAGTTCCCATTGTTTCCAGTTCCATCTTCCGTTTGATGAGTTTGTCCCTTACGGCAAGAATATCCTGCTCCAAAAGCGTGAGTTCCTTTTTTCTTTCCCGTATTTCCTTGAGCTTTGCGTCTCCGTAACTCAGGCTTTTTTCGATCTGCTCCCGTTCATTGGGGTCTGCATCGGCCATGCCGATCATTTCCGCGATTTCATCCAGGGAAAATCCAAAGCGTTTCCCTCGGATGATGAGTTTGAGCCTGGCCTTGTTCCGGGGGGTATAGACCCGCTGGTTTCCCGTGGTTCTTCGGGGCTGGATCAGGCCTTTTTCCTCGTAGAACCGGATGGTCCGGGTGCTGATGTCCAGTTCGTCCGCAACCTGGGAGATGGAGCTGCCGGTGATATTTTTTTCTCTGTCGTCGGTCATGGCGTTTCCTTTGTCGGCTAAAAAAAGTCAGAGTAAACTTAACGTTTACGTAAACTGTAAATGGGTCTTTGTCAACAGAAAATCTTTTACCCCGGGTGAGAAAAGACACCTCTTTAAGATTGGACACCCGGCCTTGAAAAGTGATATAAGGGAATCAAAAATCAATATCGTTTGGATGATGCCCCGGCCCCAACCCCGGGCAGCCCTTGTATCCCGTGAGGAGAAAGCGCCCGTATGGTCAGTATTAAAAAACTTCTTTTACAGAATATGCTCCTTGTTACCTTTATTTCCTTTGCTGTCCTCTATCTCTTGTGGATTCAGAATGAATATACCGCCTTTAAAGAAGAGTCCGCCGCCATCAAGGATAAATTTGTTGAAAAAGAAAAGGAAAGACTCAAATCCGAGGTTCAGAACGTGCTGGAATATGTCCGGTATATGAGGCACCAGACGGACAAAAGGCTTCGGGTGTCCATTCAGGATCGTGTGGATGAGGCCTGCGCCGTGGCCATGAATATCTATACGGAAAACAAGGATATAAAATCCGGTGATGAAATAAAAAAGATGATCCGGGACGCCCTGCGGCCCATACGGTTCAGCCGGGGCCGGGGGTATTATTTCGCCTTTAACGCGGACGGAGTTGAAGAACTTTTTGCCGACCGGCCGGAAATGGAAGGCAAAGACATGCTGGAAGTCCGGGGCGCCAGGGGCGAATTTGTGGTCCGGGATATGATCGCCCTGTTAAAGGACCATGGTCAAGGGTTTTATTCCTATACCTGGTCCAAGCCGGGGGAAACCCGCCCGGAGCATATGAAGATCGCGTATGTGAAATATTTTGAACCCTATGGCTGGGGCATCGGGACCGGGGAATACGTGGAGGATGTGGAAAAAGAAATCCAGGAAGAGGTCCTGAAAAGGATAGCAACTCTCCGGTTTGAAAACGAGGGATATTTTTTCGGGAGCATCTTTGGGGGCCGGCCCTTGTTCACCAACGGGGAAATCACAAGGGGGACAGAGACCGTCTGGGGCCTGACCGACCCCAGGGGGGTCAAGATCATCCAGGAACAGAATAAGGCTGCAAAAGCGACGGAAGGCGGATTCGTATCCTATTCCTGGCAGAAACCGGATTCGGATAAGCCGTCCCCCAAACTGTCCTATGTGGCAAGCATCCCGGAATGGGAATGGATCATCGGCGCCGGGGTCTATCTGGATACCGTGGATGAAAGCATGCTCTTAAAAGAAAAGGACCTGTATAAAGCGTTCTTAAAACAGGCCGGCTTATATTTTATGGTCATGGCGGGGATGTCCCTTCTGGTTTTTCTGTGGACCCGGCACCAGGCCCATAAAATTCAGTCCGGGATCAGGCTCTTTTCAAGTTTTTTTGAAACCGCCTCTTTAAAAGAAACCGCCATTGATCCGGTTGACCTGCAATTTGAAGAGTTCAAGGATATCGCGGTGTTTGCCAACCAGATGATCCAAAAACGGACGGAAGCCCTTCACGCCCTTGAACAGAGCGAAAAAAAATACGAGGCCATCACCAATTCGGCCCAGGATGCCATATTCTGCAAAGACGTCAACCGGCGGTATACTTTTGTGAATCCGGCCATGGCGGCATTTTTTAATTGCAAAAGGGAGGATCTCATCGGGAAGACACCGGAGGAGGTGTTTGATCCGGTCAATGCCGCCATCGTTACCGGGGTTGACAATAGAACCTTCAGCGGTGAAAGGGTCAGTGAGATCCGGCCCCTTCTCATCAACGGGAAGGAATTTACCTTTCATACCATCCAGGCGCCCCTGGATCTCGTGGACGGCAGGGTCATGAGTATCAGCGGTATCGTCCGGGATATGACCGAGCAAAAAGACACTGAAAAAGAAAGGATCAGGGCTGAGTACCGGTCCATAGAGCAGGAAAAACATGCCCTGGTGGGCCGGGTTGCAGGAAAGATATCCCATGATTTCAATAATATCCTGGGGGTCATCATGGGCCATTCGGAACTGGCCCTTATGGGCTGCAAGGAAGAGGGTACGCAAAAGGCCCTTGAACTGATCCACGGCCAGACCCTGCGCGGCAGAAACCTGACCCGGAATCTCATTGCCTTTGCAAGGGACCAGGAACCCCGGCAGGAATATATCAAGATAAATGAAAAAATAGAGCTGGTGGCCAACCTCATGAAGAAGGAAATGGAGGGCATCACCCTTGTAAAAGAATTCAGCAGCAGCCTGCCCGACATCCTTGCCGATCCGGGGATGATGGAGCATGCCATGGTGAACCTTCTCCAGAATTCATTGCATGCCCTGAGCACCCGGGCCCGCCCCTTGATCACCCTTCGCACCTTTTGCTCCGATGATCAGGTCTGTTTTGAAATCGAAGACAATGGCTGCGGCATTCCAAAAGAGCATCTGGGTGTTATTTTTGATCCTTCCTTTACCCTGAAAGGGGGGAGGGATATGTCCGGCTCCTATGGAAAAGACATCAAGGGAACCGGTTACGGGCTTTCCAATGTTAAAAAATATATGGATCAGCACCGGGGAACTGTCCGGGTCAGGTCGGAATTCGGATCCGGCGCCTGCTTTACCGTCTGCCTGCCGGTGATCCAAAAAAATTTAACGGAAAATGAAAAAGAAGTGATCCGGAAATCCGGGCCCCGGACCGGGAAAACCATTCTGATTGTGGAGGACGAGCCGGCCATATTTGATGTCCAGTCCCGGATACTGACCGGTGATCCCTGTTTCCATACGGTGGATATTGCACAAAACGGCCGGACCGCCCTGGATCTTTTGGACCGGAATCATTACGATCTGGTCAGCCTGGATTATATGCTGCCGGGAAATATCTCCGGTATGGATGTTTACCGCCATATCCGGGAAACGGACAGGGTTCTTCCCATCCTCTTTATTTCCGGCAATATTGAATTTCTGGAATCCATCAAGGAATTGAAAAACAAGGACGCGTGGGTGGATCACCTGTCAAAGCCCTGCCTGAATCAGGAATATATCGAAGGGATTAACGATCTTCTGGAAAAAGCGGAAAATAATTGAAAATTAAGGAGAAAGAGGATTATGCAGTTTATCGTGACGGGCTATGACGGCAAGGATACCGGGGCCCTGGACCGGAGAATGGCGGCCCGGCAGGCCCATCTGGCCATGGCCGGGGAAATGTCTGAGAAGGGAAAATGGCTCTATGCCGCGGCCATTTTAAATGAAGAGGGCAAAATGGCAGGCTCGGTCATTATCTGTGAGTTTGATTCCCGGCAGGCCCTGGAAAAAGACTGGCTGGAAAAAGAACCCTATGTGCTGGGAAAGGTCTGGGAAAAAATTGAGATTTCAAGGGCCCAGGTGGCGCCTTTCTGCGCCCGGCCTGCAAAAGAATGGGAGCGGGAATAAAGAGATGACGGAATCCTTGAGCAGAAAAGCCAAAAGAGTACAGGACGTGATCAGGGAAAAGGGTTTTGAATTTACGGTGAGGGAATTGCCGGATTCAACCCGGACAGCCAGGGATGCGGCAGCGGCCCTGGGATGCAGGACGGCGCAGATTGCCAAATCCCTGGTTTTCATGGATAAGGATGCAAACCTGCCCGTCTTGGTCATTGCCTCGGGAACCAACCGGGTCAGCCTTGAAAAAATAAAACTCGCCACCGGCCGGACCCTGGTTCAGGCCGACGGAAAACTCGTCAAAGACCGTGTCGGCTTTGCCATTGGCGGGATTCCGCCGGTGGGCCATGATGAAACGCTGGTGACCCTGCTGGACCCGGACCTGAAGCAATATGACCGGGTCTGGGCCGCGGCAGGCACCCCCAATGCCGTGTTTGAGTTGACGCCCGCCGATCTCGAACCCCTGACTCTCGGGGCCTGGATTGATCTGGCGGAAATCTAGTTGATCCTCCGGGGGATATGGTGTATAAACTCCTTTTGCTTCCCAAAGAGGGAGTAATTTTTCTTGAATATCAGGGTCTTATGGATCTGAAAGGAAGTGTAGGGCATGAAAAGGACCATCGATACACAAAAAACCCGCATCGGGGTGGTGGGCGCGGGAGCCTGGGGTACCGCCCTTGCCAAATTGCTGGCAGACAAAGGGTTTACCCTGGATCTCTGGGTGTTTGAGACCGAAGTCCGGGAGCAGATTGAAAAAGACAGGGAAAACAAGGTCTTTCTCCCCCAGATCCGCCTGCCGGAAAATATCATTCCCACCAATGACCTCGAGATGGCCGTAAAGGATAAGGACCTTGTCCTGGTGGTGGTGCCTTCCCATTGCATGCGGGATACGGCAACCCGGATGAAGCCCTTCATCGGTCCGGACACGGTGGTGGTGACGGCATCCAAGGGGATTGAAAACCAGACCCATATGGTCATGACCCAGATTCTTGAAGAAATTCTGGATTTCCTGCCCCGGGAAAATATCGCCGCCCTTTCCGGCCCCAGCTTTGCCAAGGAGGTGGCCAACCGGGTCCCCACCGTGGTGGCGGTGGCCTCGGTCAGCCGGGAGGTGTCTGAATATGTCCAGAAGGTTTTTGCCTGTCCCACCTTCAGGGTCTATGTCAATGATGATCCCATCGGCACCCAGATCGGCGGGGCCGTGAAAAATGTCCTGGCCATTGCCGCAGGGATCTGCGACGGCATGAATATGGGCCTGAATCCCAGGGCGGCCCTGATTACCCGGGGCCTCACCGAGATGAACCGCCTGGGCACCAGGCTCGGCGCGGATCCCCTGACCCTGTCCGGGCTGGCCGGGGTGGGGGATCTCCTGTTGACCTGCACCGGAGAGCTGAGCCGGAACTATACGGTCGGCAAACAGATCGGCCAGGGGAAGAAACTGGATGAGATCATCTCTGAAATGCGGATGGTGGCCGAAGGGGTGAAAACCACCCGGTCGGTTTATAATCTGGCCAAAAAACTCGGCATTGATCTTCCCATCTGCAATGAGGTCTACGCCGTTCTTTTTGAGAACCTGTCCGTGGAGGAAACCATTGAACGCCTCATGAACCGGTCCTTGAAACATGAAATGGACGGGGTCCTCCTTCAGTAATCACAGATGGATTGGCCCACGCTTTTGGGAACACCTTCAAAGGGCGTCCATTTGTTTGAACCGTAAGAATCTTTCCCCCGCATGTTTTTCAGGATTTCAATGCTGGTTTTATAGCCCTTGTGCATCCGGCACATTTCCATGGCCATGCCGCAGATCAATGCCACGGCCTGGGCCATGGAGATATCATTCAGGGAAAATTCCCAGGGCTTTGCCGTGTAGATGCGCAGGGCCCCGATGATTTTATCACAACTGATCACGGGCACTCCCAGCAGGGATGAAATTCCTTCCTTTTCGGCTTCCTTCGGGTATTCGATCCTGGGATCATCCATGACATCATAGATGGCGATGGGCACGGCGTCCTTTGCCTCTTGGATGTTCTGCATAAAATGGATGGGGCCTTTTTCCAGGTATTCCCGGCTCAGGCCCGAGGATGCCACAAGTCCCAGTTCCCGGGTCTCCCGGTCCACCAGGAAAACAGAGCAGCCCTTGGCATGAAATGCGGTTTTGACGGCCTCAGCCGTGATCAGGGCCACGTCCTCGGGGTCCCTGCACTGGGAAATGGCCGTGGTCAACCGGGTGATCGTGTCATAATACAGCGTATGACTTTCCATAATGCCTCCTTTTTTGGGGTGATGGAACAGCACCGGATAAAGATTCAGGTGCCGGTATACACAAAATCCGGTCAGGCAAAAAGAACATCAGGGATAAAGGATAAAACAGGCAAAACACAGGGGGGTCTGTTCAAATGAATGGAATTTATTATATACGAGTCAGGGCCGTAGGTCAAAGGCTTTTAAAATTTCATCACAGGCCTGGCGGGCCCCTCCTTTTTTGGATTGGATATGGTCTTGCACCCGGGCTTTTTGCCGGTCCCGGCCACCCGGGTGTTCAAGGGCCTCAGCCATGGTTTCAGCCAGGGCCTTCCAGGAGTTCTTCCGGACGAGCAGTCCTTTTTCCAGCATTTCTGCGGCAGCCCAGGCAAAATCGTCATAATGGGGACCTGTGACGGTAAAGGTGCCCTGGACGGCCGGTTCGATCATATTCTGTCCGCCCAGGGGTTTCAGGCTGCCGCCCACAAAGACCACCGAGGCAAAGGCATAGGCAGTCTTTAATTCTCCGAAGATATCCCAGAGGATCACCCCCGGTGTGGTCAAAGGGGAGGACAGGGCGGATCTTAAATAAAATTTCAGGCCGTGGGCGGTAAGCATTTTTCCCATGACGGAAGCCTGCCCATGTGCCGGGGAAAAACCGCCACCACCTGATGGGGAAACAGATCCAATAATTTTTTGAGCAGGAGAACGCCCTGTTTTTCCTCCTGCCTCCGGACAGAAGCCAGGATGGTCAGGGGAAGGGGACCGGGAAGGATGATCTTCTCTTGGCCAAAGGCAGAAAAGGCCGGCTCCGTTTCAATGGATTCAAATTTCATATTGGGCATGGTTTTGACCTTTGATGGCTTGAAAACCATCTGAAACCGGTCCCGGTCCTGCTCGGAAACAGCCAGGATGAGATCCGGGGCCAGGTGTTCCCATAAGCAGCCTGTTTTGTAATACCGGCCAAAGCTTTTTTTGGACATCCTGGCATTGACCACCAGTATCCGGGCTCCTTTCTGTTTAAGGCAATGCAGAAGGCCGGGCCAGAGTTCCGTTTCCAGCAGAACCAGGACTTTGGGAGCGATGACGGCCACGGCCCGGCCGATGGTATCGGGCATGTCAAAGGGAAACCAGTCAATTTTAAGATCCATATTTCGGGACAGCC
>JAAUSZ010000302.1 GCA_012031875.1 Desulfobacula sp. | reverse complement strand
GCCGTGGCCCTGGTTTTTGTCTGGTTCTCGCGAACCGGATTGTCCGGCCGGTTCAGGATTTCATGGAGGCGTCCAAAAAAGATTTCGTCCGGAGACTATACGGCCAGGGTGCCTTTGGAAACCGGGGATGAGCTGGGGCTTCTGGCCGGTGAATTCAACCGGATGGCCGATCAGGTCCGGCAATACCACGAGATGAACATTGAGCAGATTATTTTGGAAAAAAACAAGGGAGATGCGGTTCTTTCCAGCATTGAGGACGGATTGCTGGTTTTTGACACCCGCCTGAGAGTCACGGGGATCAACCCGGCGGCGCGGCAGATGCTGGGCTTGACAAGATTTGAAACCGCTCTCCCGGAATGCGCGGATATCCTCCCGGATCCAAAAGTCTGCGATCTGATCCGAAAAACCGTGGAAACCGGGGTTCACCCTGATCTTTCCGATGACCAGCGCATCCTTGTCATTCCTGAAAATGACAGGGATCATCACTATCTTTTTTCCGTTCGGGCCATCCGGGGCAGCAGCCGTGACCTTACCGGCATCGTGCTGTTGCTCAGGGATGTCACCCGGTTAAAGGAAGTGGAACAGCTTAAAAATGAATTCATCATGGCGGCTTCCCATGAACTTCGGACCCCCTTGACCGGGCTCGGCATGAGCGTGGACCTTTTGTTGGAACATGCGGCTCAAACACTTTCTGAAAAAGACCGCGATCTTCTCCGGGCAGCCCATGAAGAGGTCCTTCGGATGAAGGCCCTGGTCAATGACCTGCTGGACCTCTCCGGGATTGAAGGGGGCAGGATTGAAATGGAATTTGAAAACGTTCAGGTATCCACTCTTTTTAATCATGCCCAAACGGTTTTAAAAACCAGGCCGATATAAAACAGGTTGAACTGAGCCGGGAGATTGCAGTTGATCTGCCGGGCGTCAGGGCCGATGCCAACAAGATCACCTGGGTGTTGACCAATCTGATTTCCAATGCGTTAAGGTATGTGGAAAAGGGCGGTCATATCAGACTCAGAGCCCAAAGAATCGAGCCGCATATTCACCTGTCCGTCCGGGACGACGGACCGGGAATCCCCCTGGAGTATCAAACCCGGATTTTTCAGAAATTTGTTCAGGTCAAAGGCCGGGAACCAGGGGGAACCGGCCTGGGGCTTGCCATCTGCAAAGAGATTGTGCGGGCCCACGGGGGAGCCATCTGGGTGGATTCCAGTCCGGGCCGGGGCAGCACCTTTACCTTTACCCTGCCGATAGGCCCATAAGGAGGTTCAATGGAAAAAAAGAACATATTGATTGTGGATGATGAAAAAAACATCCGGTTAACCATGACCCATTCACTGGAAACGCTGGGAATTCCCATCCGGACAGCCGTAAATGGTGAAGAAGCCCTGCAAATGCTGGATGAAATTTCCTCCGGGCTGGTATTCCTGGATTTGAAGATGCCGGGGATGGATGGAATGGAAGTATTGCGCCGGATTAAGAACCATTGGCCCAGGATCCGGGTGATCATCATCACGGCCCACGGGACCATTGATTCTGCAGTGGAAGCCATGAAACTCGGGGCTGTGGATTTTATCCAGAAACCCTTCAGCCCCAATGAATCAGAGACCTGGCCACCCTGGTGCTGGAACGTGAGGGGATTGATGCAAAAACCGTGACGGATTACCCCTCTTTGATCGAATTGGCCAAACGGTATATTTCAGACCGGGATTTCGCCACCGCCAGGGAAACGGCACGAAGGGCCATTGCCGCAGATCCGGCCCGGCCCGAGGCCTATAACCTTCTCGGCGCCCTGCTGGAGATGGATCATCAGCGGCTGGAAGCCCTGAAGTTCTACCGGGCGGCCCTGGATCTAGACCCGACGTATAAACCGGCCGGGGCCAACCTGGACCGGGCCACCTCCTGGAACAAATTCGGGAAGATCGATATGGGCCCGGACGGAAAGGAGGAGCCTGCCGAAATCCTTGGAGAAAACAAAGATGAAGCATAATCAATACATCGTGGTGGTCGGATGCGGACGGGTGGGTTCGCATGTGGCCGATCAATTGAGCCGGAATGGACATTCGGTGGTGGTGATTGACAGGGACGGGACTAAATTCAACGATTTGTCGCCGGATTTCAGCGGGTTCCGGATAGAGGGGGACGCGACCCGGATGGTGGTGCTGACGGAGGCCGGACTGAAAAAGGCCCATGTCCTGATTGCCACAACCCATGAGGACAATGTCAACGTCATGGTGGCCCAGGTTGCCCGGAAAATTTTTAATGTTTCCCATGTAATGGCCAGGGTCTACGATCCAAAAAGAGAAGAGGTGTATGCACACCTGGGGATCGAAACCATCTGCCCCACATCCGTAGCCGCAGACATGTTTCTGCATGCTGTTTCCAATAACGCCGGGCAGCCTGAGGACATTGCATCATGAAGGTTCTCATCGTGGGCGGGGGAAAACCGCTTTACTATCTTTGCCGGAATTTGACAGCCAAGGGCTACCGGGTCGTCATCATCAATCGAGACCGGGAGGAATGTGTTGAGTTGGCCCGTAAGCTTACCGCCACCGTGGTCCATGGCGACGGCAGCGATGCCGGAATTTTGAAAGAAGCCGGGGCCATGGGAGCGGACGCGGTCCTGGCCATAACGCCCAATGACCAGGACAATCTGGTGATCTGCCAATTGGCCGCTCTTAAATTCGGGGTGGCTCGGGCCATCGCCCTGGCCAATGACCCGGACAATGCGGAAGTCTTTGAAAAACTGGGGGTCTCTGCATTCTCGACCACCCATATTATCGGCAGTTTGATTGAGCAGCGGGCCTCCCTGGATCAGATTCTCAATCTGCTGCCCGTGGGGGAGGGACGGGTGAATGTGACGGAGATTGTTCTGGATGCCGATTCTCCCGTGGCAGGAAAATATCTGAAGGATATCCGTCTTCCCCAAAATGCACTGGTTGCCGTGGTCATTCGCGACAACCACCCCATTGTCCCCGGGGGTGCGGATGATCTCAGGGAAGGGGACCGGGTAGTGCTGATCACTCTTCCGGAAAACCACGGCCCGGTTCTGAAAGTGTTCACCGGTGAAAAAGATAGGGAAGTCGCAATGACCCGGGAAAAGGAATACCTGAAACTACATTATGCAGCGGTTCTTTCATCCATCGGCATGATCTTTATGCTTTCAGCGGGATTGATGCTGGCGCCGCTTCTTGTTCTTTTCTCACACCCGGAAGAAATCTCCAGTGCCGGGGCCTTCTGTCTTCCTGCCGCTTGCCTGGCCCTTTCCGGGGGGGTCCTGCGGCGGTTTAAGCCCTCAAGGGATGTAACCTTGTCGGTTCAGGAAGGGGGAGTCATCGTTCTCATCAGTTGGGTTGCCGTGATTCTTTTTTCTGCCTGGCCCTTTGTTTTTATTTCAGGTCTGCCCTATTCCAGGGCCGTGTTCGAATCCGTAAGCGGATGGACCACCACCGGGCTTTCAGTGGTGGATGTATCTGCCGCAGGACCCATGATCCTGCTCTGGCGCAGTATCATCCAGTTGGCCGGCGGGGCGGGGCTGGCCATCATCATGATGTCGGCCATTACCGGTCCGACGGGAGTGGGCATTTCCAGTGCAGAAGGGAGGAGCGACCAGCTTGTTCCCCATGTCCGCCGGTCTGCCCGCCTGGTTCTGGTCATTTATACCTGCTATGCCGTTGCCGGGTCCCTGGCCTACCGGGCGGCCGGCATGTCTTTTTTTGATGCGGTCAACCATTCCTTTGCCGCGGTATCCACGGGAGGGTTTTCAACACGGGTTGAGAGCATCGGGTATTGGAATTGCGCCGCGGTTGAGGCCGTGACCCTGACCCTCATGGTGCTTGGAAACCTGAGTTTTGTTACGGCCTGGTTTCTGTGGCGCGGGAACCTCGGCTGGGTCATGAAAAACGGTGAAGTCAGATTGCAGGCCTTTCTCATTCCCCTGTCTGCTGCGGCAGTTTTTCTGTTTACCTGCCGGGCCCTATATCCCCAGCTTGACAAATCCTTGCGGGTATCGGTGTTTGAAACCGTATCCGCCCTGACCACCACGGGCTTTTCCACGGTGGGCTACGGGAACTGGAATTCCTTCGGGATCTGCCTGATGGTCGGCCTGATGCTCATCGGCGGGGGAACCTGTTCCACAGCCGGGGGGATCAAGCAGTTCCGGATCTATTTATTGTATAAATTAGTTTTATGGGACCTGGGACGGTATTTCATGCCAAGGACCGCGGTCGTGGAGCGGCATATCCGGGAGGGCGGACGGAAGGTTTTTGTGGATGATGCCAGGATTCGCCAGGTGGCAGTTTTTGTTTTTTTATACCTTGCCCTCTATGGTTTGGGAGTCATGGTCCTGTGCGCCTGCGGTTACAGCCTCAGTGAGTCTCTGTTTGAATTCGCCTCCTCTCTCGGGACCGTAGGACTTTCCGTCGGGGTAACCGCCCCGGGCATGCCCGATGTTGCTCTCTGGGCCGAAACCCTGGCCATGTTCCTGGGGCGGTTTGAGATCCTTGTCCTGATCGTGAGCCTGATCAAACTGGGCAAGGACGCCCGGATTATGACCAGGGGATCGGCCTGAAAGGGATTGATGGATTTGGTCGGCAGGGGGAGCTTTTTTTTCAATCTTATTTACATCTTGCATATTGCAGGGATCTTTTAATATATAGACAGGTGCTGTATGGGATTAGACAACATGGTGATTAAGGGGAAACCCATAGTCATTTGCAGGCTGGGTCAGACCCCGGAGATAATCAGTTGTGAGGAAGCACAAATTGTCAAAGCCCTTTGGAGTGTTCAGCCGGGCAGTCACGGACCAGGCCGAAATTCATTGTGGTTGTTTTTTCAGGATGGGATATACCGGTCCGGAATCCGGTCTGGATT
>JAAUSZ010000301.1 GCA_012031875.1 Desulfobacula sp. | reverse complement strand
GCCGCAGGCGTCAAGGCCATGGTGACCTGCGCCACCATGGAGGAGAATTTTGAGCAGACGGCCCAACTGTCCCTGGCCTATCCGGCCATCCTGCCCTGTTTCGGGATTCATCCCTGGTTTCTGGACAGCCTGTCCTTGGGCTGGAAAAAAAATCTGGAACAGTATCTGGTGTCCTATCCCTCGGGCATCGGGGAGACGGGGCTGGATTTTATGATCCAAACACCGGACCGGGACCGGCAGATGGCGGTCTTCGAGCATCACCTCCTGCTGGCAAGGGAAATGAGGCGGCCCGTCAATATCCATATCCGTAAAGCCTGGGACGCCTTTGTTCGGATTTTAAAAAGGCTGGGAAAATTCAAGACGCCGGGGCTGATCCATTCCTATTCCGGGTCTGCTGATCTTATCCCGGTCTTTGAGGCCCATAATCTCTATATTTCTTTTTCCGGGTCCGTGACCCGGCCCGGCGCAAAAAAAGTAATCAAGGCTCTGAAAGCGGTTTCAAGGGAAAGATTTGTGCTGGAGACGGATACCCCGGATATCTATCCCAGCCTGCCGGAGCCCGAAGCCCACCGGCTTAACGAGCCCAAGAACCTTGCCGCCATTGCCCGGATTGCATCGGAGCGGGCCGGGGTCCATTTTGAAATTTTTTCAGACCAGGCCTACCACAACAGCCTGGATCTGTTTTCTCCATTGCTGGAGAGAAAGACGGCAGGTCAATGAACCAATTTGCACGGACGGAACAGCTTCTTGGCCATGAAGCTATGGAAAAGATAAAAGCGGCAAAGGTGGCGGTTTTCGGCCTGGGTGCGGTGGGGTCATTCGCCGTGGAAGCCCTGGCCCGGACCGGGGTGGGCCGGCTTCATCTCATTGATTTTGACCGGGTGGACGCCTCCAATATCAACCGCCAGCTCCTGGCCCTGACCTCCACCATCGGCCGGGAAAAGGCGGTCCTGGCCCGGGAAAGGGTGGGGGATATCAACCCGGACTGTGAGATAACGATGAAAAGCGCCTTTGTCAATGCCGAAAGCCTGGAAGACCTGCTTGAGGAGGATACGGATGTGGTGGTGGATGCCATTGACGGACTCAATTCAAAGATCAATCTGCTGGTGGGAGCAAGACAGAGAAACCTGACCGTCGTGTCCAGCATGGGAGCCGGAGGCAAGACGGATATTTCCTCCATCCGGGCCGGGGATATCAGTGAAACCGAGGTCTGCCCCCTGGCCCGGGTGGTGAGGCGCCGGCTTCACCGGCGGGGGATTTTTGAAGGGATCAGGGCTGTTTATTCCATTGAACCGCCGTTGAACAAACAGCCCTTTAATGCTGAAGACGCCGGGGACGCCCTGCCGGGTCACGGCCGGTCACGGCCGCCCATCGGGACCGTGGTTTGGGTGCCGGGGGTTTTCGGCCTGACCGTGGCCCGGGAAGTGATCCGGCTCATTACGGGTTAAGCCTTCCGCTCTTCATCCCTGAGCACCCGGCGCAATACCTTGCCCACATTGGAGACCGGGATTTCATTTCTGAATTCTATGATTCTCGGGCGTTTGTAACCGGCCAGATGCTCTTTGCAGAATTCATGGATCTCGGCTTCGGTGGCGTCGGTCCCTGCCTTCAGTTTGATAAAGGCCTTGACCTTTTCCCCGCTTTTTTCATCGGGAATCCCAACCACGGCCACCAGTTCCACCTTGGGATGGGTATAGAGCACATCTTCCACTTCCCTGGGGTAGACATTGAACCCGCCCACGATGATCATATCCTTTTTCCGGTCCGTGATGGTGATATAGCCGTCCTTGTCAATATTGCCGATGTCGCCGGTGAGAAAATACCGTTTCCCATCCAGGTTGACAAAGACTTCCTCATTGGCATCAGGCCGTTTCCAGTACCCCTTCATGACCTGGGGGCCGCAGGCCGCCACTTCGCCGTCTTCTCCCTGGGGCATTTCCTTGGTGGGGTCGTCCAGGCTGAGGATTTTGACATCGGTGCCGGGAAGGGGGAAGCCGATGGAGCCGATTTTCCTTGTTTCCTTAAAGGTGGGGTTGGACGAGATGACCGGCGCGGTTTCCGTCAGTCCGAAGCCTTCAAAAATAATGGAGCCGGTTTTTTCTTCAAAGCGTTTGCAGACCTCCGGGGGCAGGGGAGCCCCGCCGGAAAAGCAGCCCATGAGGGAGGACAGGTCGTATTGGTCGATGAGGGCATGGTTGGTAAAGGCCACAAAAATGGTGGGCACGGCCGGCATGAAGGTGGGTTTGTATTTCTGGACCGCCTTGAGCACTTCCGTGAAGGGCGGCTTTCCGGCCCTGGGGTCGGGGATGCAGATGAGTCTTGCCCCCAGCATGGTGGACATTAACAGGGCCACGGTGATCCCGAAGCTGTGGTACCAGGGCAGGACTCCCAGGAAGGCGTGAAAATTCCCCTTATACAGGGATTCGGGTTTTTTGCCCTCTCCGTGGACGAAGCGGCCGTAATGGTAGATGCCCATGACGTCGTATGTGAAATTGGTATGGGTCAGTTCCGCTCCCTTGGGCACCCCGGTGGTGCCGCCGGTATAGAGCATGATGGCGGTGTCGTTTTCAGGATCGATGGTCACGGCCGGCGGGTTGGGCTTGCTGGAGGCGACAATATCGTCATACATGAGGTGGCCGGGCTTGACGCTGCCCGCGGTGGGAATCTTGCCCAGAAGCCCGCCCAGGATGGCCTTGACCTTGGGCAGATAGGATTTGATATTGCACAGGATCACGGTTTCAACGGCGGTCCCCTCGATGGCCTTTACCGTATTGGGGTAGAAGACGGGATGGTCCATGCAGAACACGATTCTGGATTCGGAATTTTTTAGCTGGTAATTGAGCTCGGCCGGGGTATAGACCGGGTTGCAGTTGACGGCAACGGCGCCGGCCTTTAGTATCCCGAAAAGGACTTCGGGAAACTGGGGCAGGTTGGGCAGGAAGATCGCCACCTTGTCGCCCTTTTGAATGCCCCGGCTGCTCAGGAAATGGGCAATGCGGTCTGCCGTATCCTTGACCTGGGCATAGGTTCGGGAGGCCCCGTTAAACTGGGTAAAGATACCGTCCGGATAGGCTTTGGCAGAATCATCCAGGAACTTGAAAATAGGGAACTGATAGTCGGTAAATGTGTGTACAACGCCTTCGGGCCAGTAAGGGGTCTTCCATGCTGCGTCACTCATCTTTTTTCTCCTTTTGTTCGGGGGTGTCTGCCAAAGATAAAGGGGTTTATCTTATGCGTTAATAAAACGGTTTCCTTGCCTGGTTGTTTATACAAGGAAGTTCAAGGGAAAGAAAAGCTTTTTTTGAGTAAAATTGGGGTTGCCCCAAATCCCCGGTTTCAGCTATAGTATCCGGGTTTAACCTTGTAATGCAAAGGGGAGAGAATGCGGCTAAAACTCGCAGTCATGGCGGCGCTGTTTTTCTGGACCGGCCATTTCGCCGTCTGTCAAACCCTGGACTGGAAGCCCTATGATGAGGGGATGCGTCAGGCGGAAAGTCAAGGCAAAAAAATATTTCTGCACTTCAGGACGGACTGGTGCCGGTATTGCGCCCAAATGGATCAGGAGACCTTCAGCCACCCTTTGGTCATCCGGTTTTTGTCAGAGCATTTTATCGCGGTCAAGGTGGACGGGGACCGGGAAAAAGGCAGGGCCGGGGAGCATCATGTCACGGGATATCCGGATAGCCGGTTTCTGGACGAAAGGGGCCGGGAGGTATACCGGCTGCCCGGATTTGTCGATCCTGAGGTGTTCTTGTTTTTCCTCGAATATATCCAAACCGGCAGCTACAAAACCATGGATCCCATGCAGTATTATAAATCCCGGTGATTCTTTTTAACGGTTGATAAACCAGGGATGCAGTGATAATGGATAAACTTGAAAAGATAAAAAGAAATTTCAAAGATGGAAAGGAAATGAAAATATGATGACAAAAGCATATCAAAGCCTTCTGGTGATACTCTTGTTCATGGCCGCGGTTGCCGGGCCGGCTTTTTCCGAAGATATGTATGTGGCCAGCGTTACGGAAATTTCTCTGAGGACCGGGCCCAGCGTGGATAACAAAATCATCACCATGCTGAAAACCGGGAGCAGGCTTGAAGTCATTGAATATAAGACGGATTGGTCCCAGGTCAGGGCGGACAATGGAAAATCAGGCTGGGTATTATCCCGCTTCATTACCCCGAAAAAGCCTGAGATACTTTTATTTGATGAATTAAAAGAAAAAAACCAGGCCCTGTTGTCAAAAATAACCCAATTGGAAGAAGAAAATAAGACCCTCACGGTCAAGATCGCGTCCCTGGTTGAACTGGAGGGAAAATATAATCAACTGCAGCAGGATTCCGCAGATTTTTTAAAGCTTGAGGCAAAATTTAATGAGGCGGTTAAGCAGAACGAGGCCCAGAAAGCCGCCATTGAAAAGCTGGAAACCACTATGGACAGCGACCCCAAAATATGGTTCCTCATCGGCCCCGGTGTTTTTATCGTGGGGCTGTTTTTCGGACTCAGTTCCCGTAAAAAGAAAAAAAGCAGCCTGTTATGATCCAAAAAACCGATTTTCTGGTGATCGGCAGCGGGATCGCGGGGTTAAGCTATGCGCTGAAGGCGGCCAAATTCGGCAAGGTCACCATCATCACGAAAAAACAGATCCGGAAAACCAATACAGCCCTGGCCCAGGGCGGGGTGGCCGCGGTATTCAGCCAGACGGATTCCTTTGACCTACATATCCAGGATACCCTTGCCGCAGGGGACGGCCTTTGCAATAAAGAGGTCGTCACCATGGTGGTGAAGGACGGGCCCGACAGAATCCGGGAGCTGGTAAAATTCGGGGCCGCCTTTAATAAGGCCGGAGCCGGGGAATATGATTTTCTGGCGGAG
>JAAUSZ010000007.1 GCA_012031875.1 Desulfobacula sp. | reverse complement strand
AATCGGGCCATAAAGGGATCCAAAATTTTTCCATGGTCCGGTTGAAACCCGGATATTCAACCCTGGTGGACATGGCAAAGGAGGTCCGGCAGGCGGACTTCTCCGCCCAAAGGCCCGAACCCCTTTCCTTTGTCGAGAATCAGGGGAAATTTCTTCTGGATGCCCTGGCCGAGGCCAAGGAATTCATCACCTATACGGGAGAAATCACCCTGGCCCTTTTTCAAAGCCTTTTGCGTCCGAAAAAGATCCGCTGGGCCGATACCTTTCTGGTGGCCGAGCGGGCCGGGGTGGACGCCCTGCCCATTGTGGCCCTCATCAGTTTCATCGTCGGCCTGGTCATGGCCTTCCAGGCCGCCATCCCCATGCGGATGTTCGGGGCCGAACTCTATGTGGCCAATCTCATCGGCATCGCCATGGTCCGGGAACTGGGGCCCCTCATGACGGCCATTATCCTGGCCGGGCGGTCGGCCTCGGCCTTTGCCGCGGAAATCGGGACCATGCGCATCAACGAGGAAATCGACGCCCTGACCGTCATGGGCCTGGATCCGGTGAAATTTCTCATTGTCCCGAGAGTCCTTGCCGCCACCTTCATCACCCCCCTTCTGACCCTGTTTTCCAACCTGGTGGGAATGCTGGGCGGCGCCCTTGTCATCACCTCCATGGGCTATCCCTTTATTTCCTATTATGATCAGATTGCCTCCTTTGTGTCCTGGGGGGACCTGACCGGCGGCCTGGTCAAATGTTTTGTCTTCGGCATCCTGATTGCCGCGGCCGGGTGCATCAGGGGATACCAGACCGAGAGCGGGCCTTCCGCCGTGGGCGTATCCACCACAAGGGCCGTGGTCACCGGCATCATCCTCATTGCCGTGTTTGACGGCATTTTTTCAATCGTTTATTATAGTCTGGGCCTATGAAGGAAACCGTCATCAAAATAGTGAACCTGTCTGCCGGGTATGGCCGGACCCCGATTCTTGAAAATATCGGATTTGATATTTTTAAAGGCGAAATTTTCATCATCATCGGCGGGTCCGGATGCGGGAAAAGCACTCTATTGAAGCATATGATCGGGCTCTTGCCGCCCATCTCAGGCCGGGTCCTGATCCAGGGCGAAGACCTCTGCCTGGCCGCGGGCGACGACAGAAACCGCATCCTGCAAAAAATCGGGGTGGCCTTCCAGAGCGGGGCCCTCTTCGGCTCCATGACGGTACTCGAAAACATCCTGCTGCCCTTAAGGGAATTTACCCGGCTGCCGGCCGGCATGATGGAGGATATTGCCTGGATGAAACTCAAACTGGTAGGGCTTGAAAAAAGCGGGTTCCTCATGCCGGCCGAACTGTCCGGCGGCATGAAGAAACGGGCGGCCCTGGCAAGGGCCATGGCCCTTGATCCCTCCATCATTTTCCTGGATGAACCCTCGGCCGGGCTGGACCCCGTGACCTCGGCCGGGCTGGACAACCTGGTAAAGGAGCTTGCCGCTTCCCTGGGCATCACCTTTGTCATTGTCACCCATGAGCTGGCCAGTATCGACGCCATTGCAGACCGGATCATCATGCTGGAAAAAAGCGCCAGAGGCATCATAGCCGAAGGAACGCCGGATCAAATGAAAAACAATACGGAGAATCCCCATGTCCATAATTTTTTTAACCGCAAAATCCATAAAGGTGGGAAATGACCCCAAAAGCAAATTTCTTTAAGCTCGGCCTCTTTGTCATCCTTGCATTCAGCCTTTTGGCCGGGTTTTTAATCATTTTCGGAGCCGGGCAATTCTTTAAAAAAGAACTGCTGGTGGAAACCTGTTTTAACGAATCCGTCCAGGGGCTGAGCATCGGCTCGGAAGTCAAATACAAGGGCATCCAGATCGGAAGTGTCAAAGCCATTACCAGTGCGGCCGGCGCGTATAAGACCAAATCCGATTACGTGCTGGTCATCATGGCCCTCCAAGAAGACATCTCCCTGGGCCAGACCGGTGACTCGGCCAAAGAGCGGGTTCAGAACGCCATAGATGACGGGCTCGTGATCCGGCTCTCCTTCAAGGGACTGACCGGGGTGGGCTATCTTGAAACCGATTATGCCCCGAAAAATCCCGGTGATGACCTGGTGATTTCCTGGACCCCGGACCATATTTATATCCCTTCCCAGAGAAGCAGCATGAAGCAGTTCGGGGATTCCATGACCCAGATCCTGGACAGCCTTGCCGCCATGAATGTGGGCAAGATTACCAGGGACATTGAAACCCTGCTCGGGACCCTGGATGCCAAGGCCAATGATTTTGACGTCAATAATATCTCCATCCTGGCTGCGTCTTTGCTCAATGAACTGAAAGAGACCAACCAGAAAATCAGCAAGGCCATAGAAACCGATAAGATCAATTCCGTTCTGGATGATGCAAAGGCCTCCTTTTCCGAGCTGAGAGGGATTGTTGAGACCTCCCGGGCCCCCCTCGGCTCGGCCATCACGGATTTTCAGGAGGCCGCGGGCAGCACCAAAACCATGGCCCAGACCCTTGAAAAAAACCTTTCCCCAAAGGTGGACAGCCTTTCTGCCAATCTGGACAAACTGGTGGAAAACCTGGCCACAGCTTCAGGGCTTGTTGAACATATGGTCTGGCTCAATTCGGACCGGGTCAAGCTCATCATGGAAAATCTGGAGACAACCTCTGAAAATCTAAAGCAGATGAGTAAGGATATCAAACAGTATCCCGGCCGGCTGATCTTTGAAAAACCGCCGGAAAAATCAGGACTGGAGAAGAAAAACTGATGGCACGCAGATTTTCACCCGTCATAACCAGCCTTCTGATTCTCACGGCATTATTCCACGGATGTTCGGGGCTTCAGAAAGAACCGGTGACCAAACAGTATTTTGATCTGGCCCCCCAGCTTCCGGCTTCCATCAAAGACAGCCTTTGCCTGGGGAAAACCCTGATGGTAAAAGCCTTTTCCATCAATTCAGCCTTTGACTCCCATTCCTTTGTCTACAAGGTCGGGGAAAATGAATATGCAACCGATTATTATACCGAATTCATCAGCTACCCCTCAAAGCTCATCACGGAGAAGATCTCGGGCGCGCTTTTCGGGTCTCCTTATTTCAGGCCTGTTCCCGGCGATGACAAAAAGGAGGTCGCGTTTCGCCTTTCCGGCGCCATCCTCCAGCTTGCCGGGGACTATAAAGACAAGGGCCATCCAAGGGCCGCCCTGGAACTCATGATGGTTCTTGAAAAAAAATCAGGGCCTGTCTTTACCCCGGTGTTAAGCAGGACCTATGCAGTGGATGAACCCATACCGGATAGAAATCCTTCTTCCCTGGTCTCGGGCTGGAACACGGGGTTATCCAAAATCCTGATGCAATTTCTCACGGAATTTCAAGCCTTGCCCGCGTCCTGAAGGGATTTTCACCCGTCAAGATCCCCTGGTTCCCGTTTGATCTTCAGTTTTCTCATCCTGGAGGCGAAGGTGGACCGGTTGATCCCCGAGGCTCTGGAGGCCCGGGTAATATTCCAATGGTACTTTTTCAAAAGCGCGGCCACATATTCCTTTTCAAGCCGGGGCCAGGTCATGTCGCACAGCTCTCCGGCCTGGTCCGAGGCCATGGCCGGGGGACTGCCGTAAGGCTCCGCGCCGGCATCCGGATTTTTGATATGAAAGGGAAGATGAACCGGTTCAATGGAATCCTCCTCCGTGGTGACCATAAGGTATCGGATCAGATTTTCCAGTTCCCGGATATTCCCCGGCCAGGAATAGGCCACCAGGATCTGTGAGGCCTCTCTTGACATCTTTTTTTCAAGGACACCCGCCTTTAGCGCTTCGGTTTCGAGAAAATGCCGGATCAGCAGGGGGATGTCTTCAGACCTGTCTCTCAGCGCGGGAAGATGGACCGGAAGCACGGACAATCGATAAAAGAGATCCTGCCTGAAACTGTTCTCCGCGACCATCTGTTTGATATTCTTGTTGGTTGCCGCGATGATCCTGACATCAATGGTCCGGGTGCCGGTTTCCCCCAGGGGTTTGATCTCGTTTTTCTGAAGCACCCGGAGAAGGCTTGCCTGAACCCCCATGGGCATATCTCCGATCTCATCCAGGAAAACGATCCCGCCGTTTGCCGCCTCAAAAAGCCCATCTTATCCCGATTGGCCCCGGTGAAGGCGCCTTTGGCATATCCGAACAATTCGCTTTCCAGGAGGGTTTCCGGGATGGAGCTGCAATTCTGGACCAGGAAGGGTTTGTTTTTCCGGGCGCCGGTCTTATGGATTTTTTCCGCAGCCAGTTCCTTGCCCGTCCCGCTTTCCCCGGTGATCAGGACATGGAAATCCGTGCCGGCATAGCTTTTCAAAAGGTCCATGCTTTTTCTGAAAGCCGAGCTCTGGCCGATGATCAGGTCCTCATTTCTTGATTCTTTCAGGGCGGATTTCAGATTCTGGGCCTTTTTCTTTTCATTGGCATATAAAACCGCATTGCTCAAGGCGATGGAACAGATATCCACAAGGTTCTGAAGCTGGTCCAGGTATCCCTGATCCAGGTTCAGGCGGTTTTTCTCCCGGGTCGTATCAATGATCTGGACGGCCCCGTAAACGTCCCGGTCCCGGAGAAAAAGGGGGAAGCACAGGATCATGCTGCTCTTAACGGCCAGAGGGTCCTCCACCTCCTTATAATGACGCCGGTCGCTTTGGGTTTCCGCCACGGTCATTTTTTTATGCTCAATCACCCACCCCACGATGCTGGGATGCCGGGTATCCAGGCGGACCCCTTTGATCCGGTCGCTTTGTGCACCGGCCGCCTCAACGCAGACATAGGCCTTGTCTTTTTTGATCCAGATGGACCCCCTCTGGACATTCTGGATTTTCAACAGGGAATGGAGAAATTTTTTCTGCAGGGTCTCGGGGTTGAGTTCCTTAAACAGATCCAGGCCGGGTGAGATCATGGCAGGGGCTCCAGGGAATAATTAAATACCGCCGGTTTGATGAAATATAAATATTTTCTATGAAATAAAGGCATCCTTTGTTTCATTTCTTTTTTCGTATTGTCCATATTATTTATATATTCAATGAATTCAATAATATCAAACATTATTTAACTCCATTGGCATAAAAAATGAATTAATGAATAATCATAATCCGTTTGTATCAGACAGGAATTTATCTCAAAAACAGGGGGTTATCATGGAGCAGCGGGTTTTTATGGACGGTCTGGACACGGCCCGGTTTGTCTGTCCCGAATGCGGCCGGGAAAAAATCATGCAGCTTTCGGCTTATGATATTCAAAAACATGCCACCCGGGTCAGGGTGAAATGCAAATGCGGGCACAGCCGTATCCTTATCCTGGAAAAAATGGTTGAAGGCCCTAAATCCATGCCCTTGACGGGCACTTTCACGGCAAAGGGCAGGGAACGGGTCAGCGGAAAAATGATCATTAAAAACTCAACAGCAAAGGCCTCATGCTCAAAACCAATATTGAACAGAGGCTCCCGCCCGGCTTGAGACTGTTCCTTGAATTTGTGCTGGATGACGCCAAACAGTCCATCGTCCAGAAAGAAGTGGTGGTCAAGGCCAAAAACGGAAAATACCTGACGGCCGAATTTACTTCAGATCTCCATGAGGATAACCTGGGGCCCTATTTATTCCTCAACCGGCTCTATATCTAAGCGCCGGCCCGGCAACGGCCTTGACGGCCCCACCCCTTTGCGCCTCCCCTCACATCAGGAAATACGGGTCCACATCCACGGAAAGGATGAACCCTGGTTTGGGTTTTGCCCGGGGATGATCCAGGACGGATCTGACCAGGCGGTTCACAAGGGCCGATGACGGGCTTTTGATCAGGATCTGCCATCTGAACCGGGAAGAAATTTTTTGAATGGGGGCCTCAACAGGCCCCAGCACCTGAACCCTTCCCTTGAATGGGGCTTCATTGTCAAGCAGGTTTTTCAGGATGGCCTCCAGAACCCCGGCATAGGCTTTGACCTTTCCGGAATCAGGGCCTGAGATTTTCAACTGGGTCATCCGGGAAAAAGGCGGATACATCAAGGCTTTCCTGAAAGGCGCCTCATTGTGGAAAAATTCATGGAAATCCTGTTTCCGCGAGGCCTCAATGATAAAATGGTCCGGATTATAGGTCTGCATGATGACCCTTCCCGGCGTATCTCCCCTTCCTGCCCGGCCCGCCACCTGAGCCAGGAGCTGAAAAGTCCTTTCCCCGGCCCTGAAATCCGGAAGACTCAGGGACAGGTCCGCGCAGATCACCCCCACCAGGGTGATGGAGGGGAAATCATGGCCCTTGGCCAGCATCTGGGTTCCCACCACAATATCCACGGTCCGGTTCCGGATACTTTTCAGGATCCGGACGACATCCCCCTTCCGGGAGGTGGAATCCTGGTCCATCCTTGCGATTCTGGCATCCGGGAATCTTTCCTTGAGCATGGATTCGACTTTTTCCGTTCCAAACCCCAGGGGCCTGATTTTTTTCGATTTGCATTCCGGGCAGGCCGTATCCACCGGCACCCCGCACCCGCAAAGATGGCACCGGTATTCATTGCAGCCCTTGTGCAGGGTCAGGGTGATGTCACAGAACCGGCAGGTCAGGGCCTTTCCGCATTCCCGGCACACCGGGAAGGTGGAAAATCCCCGGCGGTTCAGAAAAATCAGGGCCTGGTCCCCCTTGTCCAGACATTGCCGGACAGCCTTTGAAAGCTCGGGAGTAATGATCCTCTGGTCCGGCCGGCCATCCTTGTATTTTTTCAGGTCCACCAGCGTGATCTCGGGCAGGGGATTCCGGTTGATGCGGGATTCCAGCTTCAATTCCTCAAAGCGCTTCAGGACCACATTCTGATAGGATTGAAGAGAAGGGGTGGCAGAGCCCAGAAGCACCGGGCACCCGCTGAGTTTCCCCCGGACAAGGGCCAGATCCCTGGCATTGTACCGCAGGCCCGTTTCCTGTTTATAAGAGGTGTCATGTTCCTCGTCCACCACAATGATCCCGATATGATCAAAGGGGGCGAAAACAGAGGATCTTGCCCCGATCACGATGTCCGTTTTATCCAGGGAGATCTTCCGCCACTGGTCCAGAAGCTCACCCCGGGACAGGGCGGAATGAATCACGGCCACCCTTTCCCCGAACCTGGCCCTGAACCGCCGTTCCGTCTGGGAGATCAGGGCGATCTCCGGCACAAGGACAATGGCTTTTTTTCCGTTTTCAATGACATCGGAAACCAGCCGCATATAGACCTCTGTTTTGCCGGAGCCGGTGACGCCGGTCAGCAGAAAGGCGGCAAAGCCTTGGCCATGTCTGTCCTGGACCTGTTTGACCACCGCGGTCTGCTCAGCCGTAAGTTCCGGCGGACGGTCCGGCTCCACCGGGTCGCCCAGGGGATCCCGGAAGACCCGGCGTTGGATGACCTTGATGAAACCGGCCTCGGCCAGGGGCTTGATCAGGGCGGCGGCTGTCGGAATCTCCACCTTCAAGCCTGCCAGGGAGATCTCCTGTTTCTGTTTGACCCGCATGAGAAGCTTTTCCCGCTTTTTGGACATGCGGAGAGCCGGGTCGGGGTCCCGATGAAACAGGATGAATTTTCCGTCTTAAAAGCGGCCTGCTCTTTTTTCAGCACATAGGACAGGGTGATGAGGTCCTGTTTTTCCATCTTTCGGACCAGGGCATGGGAGGCGGGATTTCCGCCCGCCTTGATGAATTGCTTCAGGGTACACAGATCCCGTTTCTGAATAAACCCAATCACATCTTCTTCTCCCGGTGTCAGTCGTTTTCCGGCCAGGGCGTCAAGACCCTTCTGCGTAACAAAGAGACAGGATTCATCATGGCTTTCCAGGCCCGAAGGCAGGGCCGTCCGTATCACTTCCCCCAGGGGATGGAGATAATAATCCGCGATCCATCTGAAAAAGGGGATTTCCGACTCCGGGAACAGGGGGTGGTCATCCAGCACATCCAGAATGTTCTTGGCTGTAAATTCTCCGCAGGTTTCCCGGCCGGAAAGGACATATCCGGTCACCCGTTTTTTTCCAAAGGGAATCAACACCCTCACCCCGGGGGAACAGGCGCCTTGAAAATGTTCAGGCAGGCCGTAGGTATAGGCTTTGGGCACCGGAAGGGCCACAGCAACGGATATATAAGGGGAGGCCATCATTTGCCCCATTGTGCATAAAAAACCGGAATTTATCAATATCAGACTTTAGACCGGGCTTATTTGCTTGACGTCGCTTCATGATTTTAATAGGTTCTGAATGAAATTTTATCCAGGCAAATATTTTTAGTAAAGGAGGGCCCATGGCCGTATTTGTACAGAACCATCCCCTGATCAAACACAAACTGGGGCTGATGCGCCAAAAAGACATCAGCACCAAGGATTTCAGAGATCTTGCTTCGGAAGTGGCAAGGCTTTTAACCTATGAGGCCACCAAGGATCTGGTCACGGAAAAAAAGGTTATTGAAGGCTGGGCCGGCAAGGTTGAGATTGAAGAAATCAAGGGGAAAAAAATCACGGTGGTTCCTATCCTAAGAGCAGGACTCGGCATGATGAACGGGGTCTTTGACCTCATCCCCTCGGCCAAGGTCAGCGTGGTCGGATTTTACAGAAACGAGGTGACGCTGGAGCCGGTTCAGTATTATGTAAAGACCGCCAGCGCCATGGAAGAAAGAATCGCCCTGATTCTGGACCCCATGCTGGCCACCGGGGGAACCCTTTTGGCCACCATTGATCTTTTAAAAAAGGCGGGGTGTAAAATCATTAAAGGACTTTTTCTGGTGGCGGCTCCGGAAGGCATCGCCAGGGTGACCCAAAAGCATCCGGATGTGGATATTTATGTGGCCGGCATTGATGAATGCCTCAATGATGTCGGGTACATCCTGCCGGGCCTGGGTGATGCCGGCGATAAAATATTCGGTACAAAATAAATCCATTAACCAAAAACAAAGAGGTGAAGCCAAGATGTCCCGTTCCAACTTATCTTCAACAGATTACCATTTTCAAATCAAAGATTGCTTTTTAGGCGCCCAGATGCTGTTCGTGGCTTTCGGAGCCCTGGTGCTGGTCCCCCTTCTGACCGGCCTTGATCCCAATGTGGCCCTGTTCACGGCCGGGCTGGGGACCCTGGTATTCCAGGCCGTCACCAAAGGCAGGGTCCCGGTTTTTTAGCCTCCTCCTTTGCCTTTATCGCGCCCATCATCTACGGCGTGAAAACCTGGGGCATCCCCGGGACCATGTGCGGGCTGGCGGCAGCAGGGCTTGTCTATGTTCTTTTGAGTCTTCTCGTCCGGGTCCGGGGCAGCGAGGCCATTGAAAAAGTCCTTCCCCCCATTGTCACCGGCCCCGTCATCATGGTCATCGGATTGATCCTGGCCCCGGTGGCCGTCCACATGGCCATGGGCAAGACCGGGGACGGGGCCGTGGTTCTTTTTCCCCAGGCCAAGGCCATGACCGTGGGTCTTCTGGCCCTGGCCACCACGGTTCTGGTGTCCATCCTGGGAAAAGGGATTTTCAGGCTCATCCCCATTATCTGCGGGATTTTTGTGGGCTATGCGGTTTCCCTTTATTTCGGCTTTGTCGATTTTTCAGGCATTTCCAAGGCCGCCTGGTTTTCCGTTCCCCATTTTGTCCTGCCGGAATGGAATCTCCAGGCAATTTTTTATATTTTACCCATTGCCATTGCCCCGGCCATCGAGCATTTCGGCGATATCGTGGCCGTGGGCGGGGTCACGGGCAAGGATTATCTCAAAGACCCGGGCATCCAGAACACCATGCTGGGGGACGGAATCGCCACCTCCCTTGCCTCCCTGTTGGGCGGGCCGCCCAATACCACCTATTCCGAGGTTACGGGCGCGGTGGCCCTGACCAAGGTCTTTAACCCGGCCATCATGACCTGGGCCGCCATCACCGCCATCCTCCTGGCCTTTGTCGGAAAACTGGGGGCCGTTCTCCAGACCGTTCCGGCGCCGGTCATGGGGGGCATCATGCTGCTTTTGTTCGGCGCCATCATGGTGGTGGGCCTGAACACCCTGGTCAAATCCGGCCGGGATCTCATGGAAGCCCGGAATCTTTCCATCGTGGCCCTGATCCTCATCTTCGGCATCGGCGGAATGAGTTTTTCAGCCGGCCAGTTTCAGCTCCAGGGAATCGGCCTGGCCGGTATCCTGGGGGTTGTGCTGAACCTTATTCTTCCCCGCGGGAAAAAAGAATAAATCCCACAGTCCGGATACATCCCCGCCCCTTCTGAAACCACGGAAGGGGCGGTGTTTATTCAAACGCTTATTATATTGCCAAAAGGATCACCAGATATCTTAAAAATTTGCCCAGGCTGACCAGCAGAAGAAACACCGTAAAATTAACATGCAGGGCCCCGGCCGCCACCGTCAACGGATCACCGATGACGGGAACCCAGGCAAACAAAAGACTGAAGACACCGAATTTGCGGAATCTTTTCTCCGCCCTGTGGATTTCCGGCTCCTTTATTCGCCAGAATCTATGGAGGATCATACGGCCCCCAAAGGCTCCCAGGCCATAATTCACCACCGACCCCAGGACATTGCCGAAGGTGGCGACAAGGAGGGTGAGATGGGGATTAGCCCCCTGTTTCAGCAGAATCCCCAACACCAGTTCCGAACTGAGCGGGAGAAGGGTGGCGGCAAGAAACGAAGATAGAAACAGACCTAAATAACTGTATTCTGCTAAAAATTCCATTGGGCTATTCAAACAGTTTAAATAAGGCCTGGGTTCCCTTATCTTCATCACCCATCCGGGCCAGCTTTTCATACAGGGACAGGGCAAGGGCAAGGCCGGGGGTGGAAAGCCCCAGCCTTTGGGCCGAATCCACGGCGATCTTCATATCCTTGATAAAATGTTTGACATAAAACCCCGGTTCCATGTTACCGCTGATCATCTTCGGGCCGAGATGGGTCAGGGACCAGGATGCGGCAGCCCCCGCACCAATGCTTTTCAGCACGGTTTCAGGATCAAGTCCTGACCTTTTAGCATAGGCAATGGACTCGCATACCGCCACCATGCCCGCGGCAATGGCGATCTGGTTGGCCATTTTGGTGTGCTGACCCGAGCCGGGTTTGCCCTGGAATACGACATTCTTGCCCATGACTTCAAAAAGGGGCAGGGCCCTGTCAAAGGCCGCCTTATCGCCGCCCGCCATGATGGACAGGGTCGCGTTCCTGGCCCCCAGATCCCCGCCCGACACCGGCGCGTCCAGGGCTTCAATCGCGGAAAGCCTTGCCTTTTCATAAATCCTGACGGCCAGATCCGGGCCGGAGGTGGTCATGTCAATGACCAGGGTTCCTTCGCCGGCATGGGCCAGGATGCCGCCTTCGCCCAAATACACCTCTTCAACATCGGAAGGATAGCCGACCATGGTAATGATGACCCGGCATTTTCGGCCCAGGGCAGCGACAGAATCCTCCCAGACCGCCCCCTTTGAAATAAGGTCTGCTGCCGTCCCCTTTGTCCGGGTATAGACATGCACCTCATATCCGGCCCCTAAAACATGCCCGGCCATACTCCTTCCCATAACCCCCAGCCCGATGAAGCCTATACTGGTTTTCCCGGTTCAATCCTCATTTTATAGCCTCCCTGTGATGTTTTTGCCCCCATTCATGGCATTTTTTGCAAACTTAATCAATATGGCGGACAGGACCGGCCCCGGATATTTTGATTCCTGATCCGGTTAACCATTGTCACCCGGCATGGAAATATGGTATGGACTCCCTATCCGGGGCATCGGCAAAAAACACGGCCTGCCCTGTGAAATACCCGACCCGGCATTCAAGGAAACTGATGAATCAAGGAGACATGATGAACCCCGCATCCGAAACCCGCCCACCCCTTTCAGCGGGCGCCCAGATTATTCATAAAGCATTAAGCGTAAAACTGAACCCCAGCATTTTATATGAAGCCGTCATCGACCTTTCCTCGGAAGGGCTCATTACGGCCAACTGCATCAATATGGCCGCGGGCATCCTGCTCAACGACCTGGGCCTGCCCGATTATTTCTTTGAAACCCTTACCAAGGATTCCCTGAAACATATTCTTTCCTCCATTTCAAAGAGTATTAAATTCCGAGACGGGGAAGTGGTCTTGAATTCCTGGGTGGCGGACATTGATTTTGACCTCATGAAGGGCAGCCGGATCCAGAGGGTCAGGATTGCCACCAAAGAGACCCGGGACAACATGGAAGCGGTTCTGGATATCCAGTTGACTGGGCACCGCCGGGAATATTATTACAACCCCAAAAGCGAGTATTATACCTATGTGTTCCGGCCGGAAATCATCAAAGATTTCAACCCGGCCGATTTTACCGAATCCCGGTTCCTGTTCAGCCGGGACCTGGATTATACCTCCACCCCCCGGCTCACCCGGAACCGGTATGAAAAATTCCTGGAAAGCGTGACTGCCTCCGTCATTCCCCTCATCGAGGTCTTCAACCTCTCGGATATCGGGGAGATGCGCTTCATGTTCAATTCGGATTTTGAAAAACCCCAGCTCCCGGTTTTCAGAAGGCTTTTTGCCGACCACGGGCTTGTGATCACCCGGGCTTACTGGGAACCCTATTACACAGAATCCGGCGTGGCCTCCTCCATCTGTTCCCTCTATGTCCAGGGGGAGCTGTCACGGCAGAAAGAAACCTTGCTGCTCAACGATCTCAGGTCATACCTCAGCTTTTCCGTCTCCGGCATCACCCGCCTCTATACCGAAGGAAAACTCAGCCTCCATGAGATGCTCTTTGCCGGGAACGCCATTGATTTCACCCATATGTTCATTTTCAAGGAAAGGGGGAAAAAAACCGACCGGGAAATCATGGACAGCCTTTCCAGCCAGGACCACAGGGAAGCCTTTTCCGAGCGGATTCACGAATCCAATAAATTCACCTATGTGTCCCGGATGATCATGGAAACGGCCGCCTCCCACCCGGACCTGCTTTCCTTTTTGTACAAGCTCTTTGACCGGAAATTCAACCCGGCAACCCCCTGTGACCTGACCCCGGAAGAACTGGAGGGCAAAGAAAGGGAATTCAACCGGATTCTGGAGGTAAGGTTCATGGATTTTTCCATGGGCCGGGACATTTTTTCCTTTATGGTCAACCTTATTTCCGCGACGTTTAAAACCAATTTCTACAAACCCGAGAAGCGGTCTTTTGCCTTCCGGATGGACAACCGCATCCTGGACCCCCTGGTGTTTAAACAGCCGGTTTTCGGCATTTTCTATGTGAACGGGCATTATGCCTGCGGCACCCACCTTCGGGCCGACGACATCGCCAGGGGCGGGCTCCGGCTGATCCGGGTCACCCGGGCCAACCATCCCAGGGAGCTGGACAATGCCGTCCTTCTGAACTATGCCCTGGGTCCCAAGGCCCAGCGGCTCAAGCACAAGGATATCTGCGAAAGCGGGTCCAAGGGCGTGGTGGTTCCCCATCCCCTCTATGCCGCCTACGGCATGGACGCCCTGTATGATTACACCGAAGGGATCATGGACCTGATGCTCCCGGATGATTCGGTGGCGGATCATTACGGAAAGCCTGAAATGGTCTTTTTCGGACCCGATGAAGGCACGGCCCCCTTTATGGATGCCGTTTCCTTCCGGGCAAAGGAAAGGGGCTATGCCTACTGGCGGACCATCACCACGGGAAAGAGCTTCGGCATTCCCCACGATATCTACGGCATCCTGAAAAACGACGACCTTTTCGGCCTCACGGCCCATGGGAACAAAAAAACAGAACTCCAGATCAATGGGGATACCGTTGCCCTGACCGCGGACATGGAAGAAATCCGGAAACATATCGGCGGAAAGATAAGGGTCAGCGGCATGACCACCACCGGCATCATGGGCGCCTTTAGGACCCTGATCACCCATTGCGGCTGCAAGGAAGAGGAATTGAACCTCATGATGACCGGAGGGCCCGACGGGGATCTGGGTTCCAATGAGATCCAGTGCTATGAAGGTAAAATCTGCCTCATCGTGGACGGAGGCTCCGTTCTCTTCGACCCGGACGGCCTCAACAAACAGGAATTGATGAAGATCGCCTTCATGCGCCACTCTTCCCCCAGGGTGAATTCCCTGGGGTATCCGGTTGAAAAGCTTGGGCCGGAAGGCTTTCAAGTCCCACTCCGGGCCAAGAACATTACCCTGCCCGACGGGACCTTTCTCGAAGACGGGGCCATGTTCCACCGGACCTTTCTCACGGACCCGGCCCACCGGAAATATATTGAAAAAGCCGATATCAAGGCCTTTATTCCCTGCGGCGGGTTCAAGGATACCATCAACCACGGCAATGTCCGGCAGTTTGCCGCCAATTTCAAGGAGCTGCGATTCATCGTGGAAGGGGCCAATGTGTTTTTTGATGATGCGTCCAGAAGGTATATTGCCGGGTCCACCGGTATCCTTCAGATCAAGGACAGCACCGCCAATAAGGGCGGGGTCTTTTCCTCAGCCGTGGCCGAGGTGCTGACCGGATTTTTATTTGGAAACGATTATGAAAAACATCTCCTGGAAGACAAGGCCACCCGCTGGGCCCTGATCCGGGATATCATGATGCTGGTCAGCGCCCATGCCTCCGCGGAAACCGACATGCTGATCCGGATCCATGAAAAAGATCCCCGGGTTCCCCTCTTTGTCCTGTCGGAAAAAACCAGTGAGCAGATTTTTTCCTTCCAGGCCGTGGTGGCCGGGCATCTGGATGCCGTCCTTTCGGACGAGGACCTTGTCTGGGCCGTGCTGGAGGCTTATACGCCCGCCATCCTCGTCAAGAAACTGGGCCGGGAGGCCATCCTGAAAATTCTGAACTCCGAGAAATTAAAGGCCTACCGCAATGCCGTCATCACCAAGAAATTGGCCGCCCTTGCCTTTTATAAGAATGGCTTGGATTGGGAAGCTTATATGGATGCAGCGGCCGCGGATTTCTCAGGAACCGTACGGACCTTGTTTGCAAAATAAGGAGACAAAACCATGGAAGAAACGCCCATAACGGTTTTCCCCGGTAAACCGAAAATCAGATTCCGCTTACCCGCGTTCAGGCTCAAACTCTCCAGGGGAGTCAATATCCTCATCGCCCTGCTCTTTGTCCTGGTTCTGGCCTACAACCTGTTTTTCGTATACGTGGAGCCGGGGGAATACGGCATCAAGGTGAACCGGATCGGCCTTAACCGGGGGGTGCAAAAGGATGTTTACCACGCCGGCCTGACCTTTGTCATGCCCTTTGGTTTCCAGCAAATCTACAAGCTGCCCAAGGGGATGCAGGTGCTGGAACTGACCAATTTTCCGTCCACGGCCTCGGAATCGGCACGGAAGGACCGGGCCGCCCATATCCAGACCTCGGACGGATTCTTTGTGGATATTGATGTGTCCATCCTGTATCATATCAAAGATCCTTATCTGGTGTTCACCACCATCGGGCCGGGAAGGCTGTTTGAGGACAACGGGCTTATCCCCAAGGCCGAACCGGTATTAAAGGAAACCCTGGGAAAGCTCACCACCGAGGAATTCTACAACAGCCCCCTGAGGGTGAAAAAGGCGGAAGAAGCCAGAACCAGCCTTAACACCGAGCTGAATGAAAAGGGGCTTGAGGTGGTTCAGGTCCTGGTCCGGTATTTCAAATACAGTCCTGAAATCCAGAAAAACATTGAGGAAAAAAAGCTCCAGGACCAGATGGTCTTCACCAACCAGAGTGCGGCCCGGGCGGCCAGGGAAGAGGCCGAGCTTAAAAAAACCGTCCAGGAAGGCATGGTGACGGCGGCCGTGGAGATTGAAAAAGGCAGGGCCTATGTGACTCGGAAGATTGCGGAAAAGGACCTCTATGTCCGAAAGATCAAGGCCGAGGGCGATCTTCTGGTGAAACTGGCCGAAGCCGAACGGGTCCGGCTGAGAAATGACGCCCTGAAAGGCATCGGGTCCGAACGCATGGTGGCCCTGAAAATGGCCGAGGTTTACAAGAACCTGGACCTGATCATCCTGCCCAGTGACGGGCAGAACGGGGTCAACCCCCTGGACCTGAAAAACGCCATGAAATTATTTGATGTCCCGGAAAGAGGTGCGGAATGAAAATTTTCAGTTATTTCATTATATTATGGATGACCGTGGCCACCTTAAGCGGATGCGTCCCCCATACCACCGGCGGAACCGAGGTCGGGGTCCGGACCCGCAAATTCAGCCTGACCGGGCCAAAAGGGGTTGAGGACCGGATTTACGCGCCGGGCTCCACCTATTTTTTTCTTCCCTATATCAATGACTGGCATGTCTTTGATACCCGGCTCCAGAACCTGGAGATGACCTTTTCACAACAAAAGGGCGACCGCCGGACCCAGGACGACCTCATTTTTAAAACCATTGACGGCAATGATATCAGCCTGGATGTCATCATCGCCTACCGGATTGATCCGGCCAAGGCCCCTTATATTCTCCAGTATGTGGCCGGAAATGACGGCCTTTTGCGGGACAAGGTCGTCCGCACCGTTGCCAGGAGCAAGCCCAGAGATATCTTCGGGGAACTCAAGACCGAGGCCTTTTATGTGGCCGAGGCCAGGGAGGCCCAGTCTGCAAAGGCCAGGGAAGAATTGCAGAGAATCCTGGGCCCCATGGGCATTATTGTGGAAAAGGTGCTGACCAATGATTATCGCTTTAATGCCGATTACACCAAGGCCATCGAAGATAAAAAAGTGGCGGACCAGCAGGTGGAAAAAACCGGTCGGCCCAGCATGCGGCCCGGGAGGAATACAAACGCAAACTGGAAGAGGCGAAAGGCGAGGTCAATAAAATGATCGCCGATGCCGACGGGCAATACCTCAAGGCAAAGATTGAAGCCGATGTTTATTTTGAGCAGCAGCAGCTCCTGGCCCAGGCCATCAAGGCCGAAGGGATTGCAGACGCCAAAGGCATCCAGGAAATGAACACCGCCCTTTCCGGGTCCGGCGGCAAGGCCATTGTCAAGCTCAAAATCGCCGAGGCCCTCCAGGATAAGCACATCATGCTGATGCCGACGTCCGAAGGCGGGATGAACCTGAAAACCACCAATATGAACCAGCTCATTGACACCATGGGCATCAAATCACTTTCGAAAAAACCATGACACCCATTGATTTAAGAAGCGATACCGTTACAAAACCCTCTGCTGAAATGCGGCGCGCCATGATGGATGCCGAGGTCGGCGACGATGTCTATGGTGAGGACCCCACCGTCAACAGGCTTGAATCCCTTGCCGCAGACATGCTGGGGACCGGGGCCGCGCTATTCTGCACCAGCGGCACCCAGAGCAATCTTCTAGCCCTCATGGCCCACTGCGAACGGGGAGATGAATATATCGTGGGCCAGTATGCCCATACCTACAGATATGAAGGCGGGGGTGCGGCCGTCCTGGGAAGTATCCAGCCCCAGCCCCTGGATTTTGAAGAGGACGGAACCCTGGACCTTGAAAAGGTATCCGGGGCCATAAAGCCTGATGATCCCCATTATGCCCGGACCAGACTCCTCTGCCTTGAAAACACCCATAGGGGAAAGGTGCTGCCCCTTTCCTATCTGAAAGAGGCAAAGGCATTCGCTGACGACAAGGGCCTGCTCATGCATCTGGACGGGGCCAGGCTGTTTAATGCCGCGGTAAAACAAGGGGTGGATGTCCGGGACATCACCCGAAATTTTGACACCATTTCCTGCTGCCTGTCCAAGGGCCTCGGCGCGCCTGTGGGATCTGTCCTCTGCGGCCCGGAGGCCCGGATCAATAAGGCCCGGCGATGGCGAAAACTCCTGGGCGGAGGCATGCGGCAGGCGGGCATCCTGGCTGCTGCCGGGATCTATGCCCTGACCCATCATATCCAGCGGTTAAAAGAAGATCATGAAAACGCCATGGCCCTGGCCAAAGGGCTTGCATCCATTGACGGCATAGAGATCAACCCGCAGAGCGTCCAGACCAATATTCTTTTTGCCGACATCAAGGCGGACATGAACCGGCTTTGCCGTTTTTTAAAGGAAAGGGGGATCATCATCGACAATGCCGGCCATTTGAGGATGGTGACCCACCTTGATATTTCTGCAGAAGATGTTGAGTATACCATCCAATCGTTCCGCCGGTTTTTCACCTCGGATCTTTCCGTAACCGGCTAATCCGGTTATATCTCAGTTTTTTCGGGCCTTGAACCGGCATTGCCCATTGATTCTCGGCCCACAAGGGAAAGGCATATCCCGTTAACGCCAATAAGAGGCACTGCCCGGCCTAAGAACTTCGCCTGCAAAAAATAAGCAATTCACCTCGCTTAAATAAGTCTTTCACCGATTGCTTTTCTTGCCTGAAATATGGTTTCTAGCCTATGAACCCTAAAAGTTTTTTAAACCGCAAAAATCAAACATAAATCTTACGAAAAGGAGGCTTTCATGAAAAACTATTTTTTTATTTTGACGATAATGCTTCTGATCATCGCCACAACCGCATGGTGCAATGAAAAAGACGTCTACTCAGCTTCAGCCGCTGCTGTTGACGGAATTACGCAATACTATTCATCTTTGTCAAAACTAGAAAATGCGGCCGGGAAAACCCTTAACGGCATAACTCACAAAGATTTATGCGGTTATCTTCAAGAAAACAGGGAACAGATCATTACCCATCTTTGCGAAACAAACGCCTATCTCCATCTGGGCCACGCAGAGAAGGCCATCAGCAGTCTTTATAAAAATCAGACCCGCTACCATGCATACGGCAAAGCTGAATATCAGGCCAGGTCTCCCGGATATTTTGATTCCGCCACAGGCCACCGTTATTATAGAACCAGCTCGGGAGAGTATTCGGAATATTCCAAAACAGGCCGGTTTTTAAAAACAGTCCCCTCAAATCTGCCTTTGCTGACCCAAAGCCGTAATATCTGTCCCTTGGATGAAAACTGTTATATCCTATACCAGCAATCCCAATTGGGTAAAAAGAGCTATATCGCCTTACCGGGAAATGAAAAACATCCGGCAGGGTGGAAAGCTGAAAAAGCATTGGTCACACTAAAATAAAATTAAGCATTTTCAACCACGATTTTCAGAGCTCCCCTGATTGTTTTTTCCTCAGATTTTAGTATGGATGGTTCATCAAAACAATTTTTAGGTTTCAGGTGAATGTCGTCATTGTCTGGATTAACCGGGCACCTCCAAATGATCGCATTCATTTTATAAAGCAGGGTTAATCCTTAACCCTGCTTTATTTTATCTGTTTGGAAGTTATTTCACGCATCAAGGGAGGTAATCCCGTGTTTAACGGCAAATTTAGTCAACGCCGGGACATTGTTCAGGTTCAATTTCTGCATGATATTCAGCCGATGAGAATCTACTGTTTTTCTGCTGATGAAAAGACACTGCGCGATTTCGGAATGGGTCCTTCCCTCTGCGATGAGCTGAAGGATTTCCCTCTCTCTTGAGGTCAGGGTATAATAAACCAGAAGCTCTTCGTTCTCATCGGGATTGATGGCGGAATTGACGATATGTTCCGTAATTTCCGACGAAAGGAAGACATTTCCTTCCATCACCGTCCGGATCGCGGCCAGGAGATCCCCAAACAGATTTGTTTTAAGCAGATATCCGCGGGCTCCGGATTTCATCATAGCCAGAACATATTGCTTTTCAGAATACATGGACAAGGCGATAATTTTAATCCCCGGATTGGTTTTAAGAATCTTCAGGCTGGCTTCAATCCCGTTCATCTCCGGCATGGAAACATCCATCAGGACAAGGTCAGGGTTGTGTTCTGCGGCCATTTCAAAAGCTCTCCGGCCATTCTCGGCTTCAGCAACAACCGTGATGCCGTCCTCCCGGCAAAGTGTTTGCCTGAGGCAATGCCGGACAATCGCGTGATCATCTGCTATTAATATCTTGACCGGATTCGGATCAGGCATGTCCTGACTCCTTGAACTTGGTCGACAATTTATGTATTCGTCAAATAAAGGGGAGGATGCCTATTGGGATAGGCGAGAATACCTGATTAAGGCTGACGAGACCATCTCGTCATTCCATATCATGTCTGAATAAAAACAGAAAGCTTATTTTTCGCAGATTCTATTTGCAAACCATTGCGGGAAATCCGTAAATATGCCGTCCACCCCAAGGCCGGAAAACCGGGAAAACTCCCCGGGATCATTCACTGTAAACAGGTTGATTCTTTTCCCCCGGTCCTTGAGATCTTTTATCTGGTCCGGATGAATCAGAACCGCATTGGCATTATAGGTTGAAAAAAAGAAGTCCCCGAAATCCAGGGGTTCTGTGTCAGAGTCCCCCACAAGGGCCTGGACTTCAAGCTCCGGTGCCTTTTCCATGATCCGCAACAGCCAGGGGTGGTGAAAAGACGATATGATCACCCGGCTCAAAGGGATTTGAGTCCGGCGAATGACGGCAAGGGTGTGATCGGGGAGATGGAAGTCCTCCGGACCGGCCCCAAAAAATTTCAGCTCAAGATTGATCGCCCAGTTTTCTTCCAGGGTCAGGATCAGCCCCTCTTCCAGCAGGGGAACGGGCTCTCCGATAAAAAAGGCCTGGGCTTCCCTGCCGACCTTTCCCTGGGAAATCTGGCCAAAAGGATCGGTTTCGATAAAATAGGACCCCGCGTCCAGAGCCCTGATCTCTTTCAGGTCAAAATCCTCTACCCGGTAGGATGCCCGTGAAGGGAATTTTTTTCGGGCATCCGTGCATCGCAGCAGGGTGTCATCATGGAAGAGAATCAAATGCCCGTCCCGGGTCATGGCCACGTCCGTCTCCCATAGATCCGCGCCTGTTTCATGGGCGATGCGGGCCGCCTTCAAGGTATTTTCAGGCGCGATACTCCTGGCCCCCTGTGCGCGATGACCTGAACCATGGCTCTATCCTCTTTTATTCATGGGAACATAATCCCTCTGAAGGCTTCCGGTATAAACCTGGCGGGGCCGTGTGATTTTCGTCTCAGGGTCGGTGACGTCTTCCTTCCACTGGGCGATCCATCCGGGCAGACGGCCGATGGCGAACATGACCGTAAACATATTGGTGGGAATCCCCATGGCCCTCATCATGATCCCGGAATAAAAATCCACATTGGGGTAGAGATGCTTCTCAATAAAATACGAATCCTTTAATGCCGCTTCCTCAAGCTTTTGGGCAATATCCAGCAGGGGGTCGTTGCGTTTGATTTTAGGAAGCACCATATCCACCATTTTTTTCATGATCTTGGCCCGAGGATCATAGGTTTTATAGACCCTGTGGCCGAATCCCATGAGTTTAAACGGGTTGGTTTTGTCCTTGGCCTTGGCAATGCAGTCTTTAATGGTCATGCCGTTTTTGTGGATCTCCTCCAGCATGCTGATGACGGCCTGGTTGGCCCCGCCGTGCAAAGGCCCCCAAAGGGCCGAGATGCCGGCTGAAATGGTGGCGTAAATATTCACCTTTCCGCTGCCCACCACTCTTACGGCCGTGGTGGAACAATTCTGTTCATGATCGGCATGGAGAATCCAGAACACATTCAAGGCCCGGACAAGATCCGGGTCAATCTTATAAGGGACCACCACGCTGTCAAACATCATATTCAGGAAATTGGCGCAATAGCACAGGTCCGGCCGGGGGTAGACCACCCGTTCGCCCAGGGAGATCCGGTAGGCCATGGCCGACATGGTCCTGATCTTAGAAATCAGGCGGAGATAGGTCTTGTTCATCTCCTCTTCAAATGTCGGTCAGTTCAGGATAATAGCTTCTCATGGCATTGACCATGGCGGACAGAATCCCCATGGGGTGGGCCTTGGGAGGATAATTCTGGTAAAAGGCCTTCATATTTTCATGCAGGGGTGAAAAATCGTTCAGATGGACGCTGGTCCGGGTCAATTCCTCCCGGGTGGGCAGTTGACCCGTGATGAGAAGAAATGCCGTCTCCACAAAGGTGGAATGCTCGGCCAGTTGTTCAATGGGGATACCGCGGTAGCGGAGGATGCCTTTTTCCCCGTCCATATAGGTGATGGCGCTTCTGCAGGTGCCGGTATTGCCGAATCCGGGATCAAAGGTGATATACCCGGTTTCCCGGCGAAGGCTCCGGATGTCGATGGCCTTTTCCCCTTCCGTGCCTTGAACCACGGGAAGAAGGTATTCCTTGCCGTCAATGATCAGTTTTGCAGTTTCCTGCATATATGCCTCCTTTGAGTCTCAAGATGAATCTGCATGGAATCTGAAATCAAACGATAAAACACAGAATGGGCCGGAATTATCTTGTTTCGCCCGGAACGGTATAGGTTTTACAGGAGCCTCCGGAACAGCTCCTTTCCTGGGTCTGGACCCCGGCTTTTGGACCGGAGGATGAACCGCCCATGGTGAAATTGGTTTTGGAAACAACCCGCTCAAATTCCTCAGATCCGCATTTGGGGCATCCCTTCATGCCCGCTTCGCTTGAGCCCATGACAATGACCTCAAAAAATTCTTCACATTTCAAACATTTAAATTCATATATCGGCATAACCACTCCTTTTGGCCTTGTTTTAATATGGATGATATTCTAACAACAAGCCGGGTTTTGTCAAGCCGATGCCTGTTCCAGAAGCTCTTTTGCATGGGAGAGGGTGGCGGGTGTGATGGTTGACCCGCCGATCATGCGGGCGATCTCTTCGATCCTGTCGCTTTGCCTTTCCAACGGGACAATGACGGTAAAGGTCCGCCCGTCAACGACTTCTTTGTAAATCCGGAACTGGTGGGCTGCATATTTTGCGATCTGGGCCAGATGGGTAATACAGATGACCTGGTGGCTCCCGGACAATTGTTTCAGTTTCAGCCCCAGTTTCTCAGAGGTTGCACCGCCGATGCCCGCGTCCACCTCGTCAAAAATCAGGGTTTCCAGGGATTTCGTCTTAGAAAGAACCGCCTTTAAGGCCAGCACAATGCGCGACAGCTCTCCGCCGGAAGCAATCTTGGCAAGGGGTTTCAAGGGCTCGCCGGGATTGGGGCTTAAAAGAAAGGCAACCCGGTCCATTCCATCCGGCCCGATTTTTTCTCCTCCGGCCGTTGCAATGTCTTCTTCGCCCTTTGAACTCAGGGTGAAAAAAGAAACCTCAAATTTTGCCCTTCCCATTTCAAGAGAATCCAGTTCATTTCCGGCCAGCCGGGAAAGCTTTTCCCCCGCCGTCTTTCTAAGCCCGGACAATTCTTTCGCCTTTGTACCGATATCCCGGATAAGGGTGGTGACCTCATTTTCACGGGCTTCAATTTCTTTTTCCATGTCCACGGTCACGACCAGTTGCTGCTGCATGTCTTCATAGGTCTGAAACAGGGACTCAAGGCTTCCCCCGTATTTTCTTTTCAACCTGGAAATCAGGTCCCGCCTCTGGTCCGTGATCTCCAGGGATGCCGGATCAAGATCAATGGCGGAAGAAACCTGCCTCAGTTCCCGGGTCATATCCTCCAGGTCGTACAGGGTTCCTGAAAGCCTCTGGGCCAAGATTTTCAAGGTTTCATCAGTTGCCCCGGCCTTTTCCACCTCATTTTTGATAAAGGCCAGCTTTTCAATGACCGAGCCTTCCCTGTCATGGATCTCATGGATGGAACGGTTGACGGTCTCAAAGGTTTTGGTTGCGTTTAAAAGGCCGCGGCGTTTTTTCTCGAGATCCTCATCTTCCTGGGGGAGAACCGCGGCATCCCGTATCTCGTCAATCTGAAAGGAAACCAGATCCTGTTCCTTCCTTTTTTGGTCCAGGGCCATGTTCAATTCCCTGATCCTTTTTTGCAAGGGGAGGATGAGATGGTATAAGGACCGGATCTCATTTTTCAACCCTGTTGTCCCTGCAAATTCATCCAGGATTTCCAGGTGATTCTCTTCCTGCAAAAGCCCCTGGTGGGCATGCTGGCTTGAAATCCCGGCCAGATCCCGGGTCAGTTCTTTTAAGAAATCCCGGGTGGACTGCCGGGAATTGATAAAGACCCGGCTTTTCCCCGAACCCGAGATCACCCTTCGCAGGATCAGGCCGTCGGAGGCATCCATGCCCTGTTCTTCCAGAAGCCTTGCGGTTTTTGAGCGCGCGTCAATATCAAAAAAAGCCTCCAGCTCTGCCGCCTCACAGCCCGAACGGACCAGGTCCGAGGATGCCCTGGAGCCCAAAAGGAGGTTAACAGCCTCCATGATGATGGATTTTCCCGCCCCGGTTTCCCCGGTTAAAACGGAAAATCCCTGGGGAAAGGAAATTTTTAAATCATCAATGATCGCAAAGTTTTTATGGACAGCTCGTTCAGCATGGATCCTCCTTGCGGATGAATAAACCGAATACAGCCAGGTGACCAGAACAGCGGCCACAAGCCTTGGAATCCACAGCCAGAATATCGGAAGCCCGAGGGGAAGGAACAGGGCCGGATCTTCGACCATGGAATGGTTGATCCCGATGGACAGATGAAGGCGTGTCAAATCTTCCTTCTTATATTCATTGGATTTTGTCTCTTCCACCATCACCGCGGCCCCATAAGCCAGACCGAAAATCGTGGCTGTCAGCCAGAGCATCCCCGTGGACCGGCTCAAACCCATGACGGACAACAGCGGTGAGGTGATCCGGGTAATAAAGGTGATGATATGAAAACGCTTGGCCAGCTCCATGGTCACCATGAGGGGCATGATGATGCAAAAGATCTGGACGGCCAGCTTTAGGGTGCCCCATCCCCAGGATTGAAACATTGCCGTGAAAGATTTGGCTTCCCGGGCCAGATGGCCCACTGATCCCGCATCCCCCGGGGCCAGGGCAACCCCCATCAGCCGTGAACAGATAAAGGTGACCAAAAAAGCCGTAAAAATTCTGTAAACAGCGGCAAAGACCGCATTCATGCCGGAATTGCCCTGGACAAGGCTTTCCTGGATAATATTATGGGAGATGAGGGTGAAAATGGCCATGAGGGTCATCTGGTCGACGGAAAAAGGCATGACGGAAAGGGCTGCCACGGTTCCGTAGATTCCCGTGAAAAGGCCGATGATCAGCACCAGGGCCGCGGATGCCGGAAGGCTGAGCCAGGTCATGACCGGCGTCAAAAGAAAATCAAGCTTGTAGATGACCCCGTAATGGACCAGAAGGGCTGTGGCAAAGGAAATGGGAATCAGGATTTTCAGAAGCCAGACAAACCCCTTCCATCCTTGATCAGACCCTGGCCTACCCCGGATTTGAATTTTACGGAAAATCTTCAGCCTTGGACATCATTTGAAGGGGGATCTTGATTCACGGTTTTTTTAACGGTTTCATCCACTGCGGCATAGATATCTTTAAAGGATTCATTAAAATTGGAAGGCGACAGTCTTCCCATTTCAATGAATTTCACGGCAATTTCCTTGGCCGCCCTTAATATCTGTTCATCAATTGATTTCATATTGCCTGAATACCAGAACTGCCGGCCAAGGTCAAGAATTTGAAATGTTTTTGTATTGCCTTGAAAAATAAAATGGTTATAATGTCGGTTTGCGTTAACCGATTTAAACATAAAGGCCCAAAAAATTCATGGAAAATTCAATGCAGGAAAAAGATAAGATGGTGGACATTCTGACCTGTAACGGGAAACAGATTGTTCTCATCGGCACCGCCCATGTGTCCCGTCAGAGCGCAAAGCTTGTGGCAGATACGATCCATGAACAGCATCCGGACACGGTCTGCGTAGAATTGTGCGAGACCCGGCTTTCATCGATAAAAGATGCGGACCGGTGGCGCAATATGGACATCGTCAAGGTCATCAAAGAAAAAAAAGCCTTGATGCTGTTTATGAACCTTCTCCTGGCCTCTTTCCAGAAAAAGATGGCCGATAAATTCGATATCAAACCCGGACAGGAAATGATCAATGCCATCCAGGCGGCTGAAACCATCCATGCCGGCCTCATCCCGGCGGACCGGGAGATCCAGGTCACCCTTTCCAGGGTCTGGCGGGGCATGGGGTTCTGGGAAAAGATCAAATTCATCTCCTCCCTGGTGTTCTCCTTTGGCGCGGCCGAAGACATCAAGGAAGAAGACATCGAAAAAATGAAACAGGAAGATATTCTCCAAACCCTTTTGGCGGATGTGAAAAAGACCCATCCGATTATTGAAAAAACCCTGATTGATGAAAGGGACCAGTTCCTTGCGGAAAAAATCCGGACGGCCCCGGGTGAAAAAATAGTCGCGGTGGTGGGCGCGGCCCATGCTCCCGGGATTAAAAAATACCTGTTTTCCCCTGACGGAATCGATCTTGCCGAACTCAACCGGATTCCGCCGGCAGGCAAGGCCGGTCAAATTTTAAAGTGGCTTATTCCCGCTGCCATTTTATTTCTCTTTGCCCTGGGTTTTTCAATGAAAGGGAAGGCGGCCGGCGCAGATATGATATGGATATGGATTGCGGCCAATGGGCTTTTCGCAGGCATCGGCGCCATTTTTGCCATGGCCCATCCCCTGACCATCCTGTCGGCGGTGATTGCCGCGCCCATCACCTCCTTAAATCCCATGATCGCTGCCGGATGGGTCTCGGGCCTTGTGGAAGCCTTTGCAAGAAAACCCAAGGTCAGGGATCTGGAGGCCATTCCCAAGGATATCGGTTCCATCAAAGGGTTCTGGCGCAACAATGTCACCAGGATTCTGCTGGTGGTTGTTTTCACCAACCTCGGGTCATCCGTCGGCACCTTCACGGCCCTGCCTCTCATGCTCAAGCTCTTCAACTGATCCAACCCCTTTTTCAGCGGGGTTTGCCTGGTCTTACAGAATCGGCAAATTTCTGAATACATTGGGGATAGAGTTCCCACTCCTTTGCAAGCCCTTTTCGCTTGACATCCTCAAGGGTATCCGTATCCTCAATCTCAAAGGCCTTCTGTCCGATGATGGGACCGGTATCTTCGCCGTAATCGACAAAATGGACGGTACAGCCGCCGATTTTACAACCATAGCGAAAGGTGTCGCCATACCCGTCCGTGCCCGGAAAGGAAGGAAGAAGGGCCGGATGAATATTCATGATCCGGTGCCGTCCCGGCCCGCCATTGATCCGGTCAATGAAATAGGGGGTCAGGACCCTCATGAATCCGGCAAGAACCAGAAGATCCATATCAAATTCACGGATATGGTCCAGAAGCGCTTTCTCGGCCATGGCCCGGCTCTTCAGAAAAAACCTCACCCGGTTTTCAGGGATTCCGGTTTTAAAAAGCCTTTGCTTTGCTTTGATCTCCTCAAAATCGAAATCTTCCGGCAAATCCGTATCGTCTATCCCTTTTTTACAGGATTGGATGATGGTTGCATAATCCACCACAAAGGTATGGATCCCGGCCTTCTGGGCCCGCTCAAGCCCTTGACGCCGGGGGTGTCCGACCCGGTGAAAACAATATCGGCATTGATCCCGCCGCTATGGGCCGCATCAATAATGGCCTGAAGATTTGTGCCCCCGCCCGATATCAGGGTTCCCACCTTGATTTTTTTTTCCACGTCCTCCTCCCTTCACAGGTTTATGGATGCCTGACCTATTGATTTTTGTATGCACCCCCGGCGGAATGCAAGACCCCTATTGGTTGCCGTATCCGTTCTGCCCGCCGCAGTCCGGGCATTCCCAGGTGATTCCGTTGCAGGTCATCCCCCACTGGTTCTCATACATACAGGTCTGGCAGATGGAGAATCCGCACCGGCAATTCCAGCAAAACATGAATTCCTGTCCGCAGCAATGGCAGCGTTTCGACTTCTTGTTTCTTCGGCTCTCTTTCCTTTTTTCAGCGTCCCGGCCCATTTCAGAAATATACTTCTCCTTTCATAAAAAAGATAGTATATATGCCTTTGACATAAAAATCCAATGTTCATAAAAGGTTACCCCATGACCCTCCCCCAAAAAATATTTCTCATTGACGGCAGCGCCTTTCTTTACCGGGCCTTTCACGCCATCCGGAACCTTTCCACATCCAAGGGCAAGCCCACCAACGCCACCTTCGGGTTTGCACGAATCCTGCTGAAACTGTTCAAGGAAAACACCCCGGTCCATGCTGCGGTCCTTTTTGATGTCAAAGGCCCGACCTTCAGGCATAAAATGTATGACCAATACAAGGCCAACCGGCCGCCCATGCCCGAAGAACTGGCGGCCCAGATCCCGGATATCAAGCGCCTGATCCGGGCCCTGAATATTCCCATCATGGAAAACCGGGCTATGAAGCCGACGACCTTGCCGGGACCTATGCAAGGCTCGCCGAAGAAGAAGGCTTTGATGTGGTCATGGTGACGGGGGACAAGGATTTTATCCAACTGGTGACGGAGCGGTGCACCCTGTGGGACCCCATGAAGGACACCGTACAGGATGTGGGCCGGATCAAGGCGGAAATGGGAATAGAACCGAAGCAGTTCATTGATGTCCTGGGCCTTGCCGGTGATACTTCGGACAATATTCCCGGTGTGGCCGGCGTGGGGCCTAAAACCGCTACGGAATTGATCGCAAAATTCGGGTCCATCGAAACCCTCTATGACAACCTGGACAGCCTCAAAACAAAACGGAAACTCCATGAAAACCTTTCCCAAAGCCGGGACCTTGTCCTTTTAAGCCGCAAGCTGGCCACCATTGACCGGTTTGTCCCGGTGACCGAAACCATGGAGGATTTCAGGCTCATTCCCTATAATACCCAGGAGGCCTTTGCCCTCTTCCAGGAGCTTGAATTCAATACCCTGATGGCCGAATTTGCCAAAAAGCCGGACCCGTCTGAAAAGATCTACAAACTCATCACCAACCTGAGGGAGCTTGAAAAACTGGCCCATGTCCTTGAGAACAAAGGCATCTTCGCCCTGGACACGGAAACCACATCCAAGGACCGACCCGGGCCGGACTCGTCGGCATTTCCTTTTCCTATATGGAGAACCAGGGCTTTTATATCCCCGTGGGCCACACCTCCCCCGGTGAGGTGGAGCAACCGGCCAAAGAAGATATTCTCCGGATTTTCAAACCCGTCCTTGAAAACCCGGAGATTAAAAAGGTCGGGCAGAATATCAAATACGATTATATCGTCCTCTCCCGGTTCGGCATCACCCTCCGGGGGATCTCATTCGACACCATGATCGCATCCTATCTTTTAAATCCGTCCACCCGGGGACACAGCCTTGACAATATCGCCATGACCCTCTTCGGCCATAAAACCATTTCCTATGAAGAGGTGACCGGCAAGGGCAAAAACCAGATCGGGTTCCAGGATGTCCCCGTGCCGGAAGCGGTGAACTATGCCAGTGAAGATGCGGACCTTACCTTTATGGCCTATCAGGCCCTTAAAAAAAGCATTCAGGATAACGGGCTGTCGGACCTGATGGACACCATTGAAATCCCCCTCATCCAGGTCCTGGCCAAGATGGAAATGGAGGGGATCCGGGTGGACGGCCCTGCCCTGAAACACCTTTCCGAAACCTTTGACCGGGAGCTGAAACAACTGGAACAGGAAATCTATATCCTGGCCGGGGAAGAATTCAATATCAATTCCTCCCAGCAACTGGGCGCCATCCTCTTTGAAAAGCTGAAGCTGGCCACGGGCAAAAAAACCAAGATGAAAACCGGCTATTCCACGGATGTGGAGGTCCTGACCAAACTGGCCCCCACCCATGAACTGCCGGCAAAACTCCTGAGGTACAGGACCCTGGACAAACTCAAATCCACCTATGCCGATGCCTTGCAGGAACTGGTTCACAAAGACACCGGAAGGATCCATACCTCCTTTAACCAGACCATCGCGGCCACGGGAAGGCTGAGCAGTTCCAACCCCAATCTCCAGAACATTCCCATCCGCAAGGAGGAAGGCAAAAAATCCGGCAGGCCTTTATCCCCAAAGAAGGACATATCCTGATGTCCGCGGATTATTCCCAGATTGAACTCCGGATCCTGGCCCATTGCGCTGAAGATGAGATCCTCATGGAGGCCTTTAAAAACGGGGAAGATATCCATACCCGGACGGCCCGGGAGGTGTTCCAGGTCCTGCCGGAATTTATTACCGATGACCTGAGAAGCCAGGCCAAGGCCATCAATTTCGGGATTGTTTACGGAATGAGCGGATTCAGGCTGGCCAACGATCTGAATATCAGCCGGAAAATGGCCACAGCCTATATCGACAATTATTTCAAGCGCTATTCCGGTGTGAAGAAATTCATTGACGCCACCATTGAAAATACCCGGAAAACCTGTGAAACCTCCACCCTTTTCGGGCGGAAACGGCGGCTGGACGATATCAATTCCGCCAATGCCAATGTCCGGGGATTTGCCGAGCGGGCTGCCGTCAATACCCCCATCCAGGGCAGCGCCGCCGACCTGATCAAGCTGGCCATGATCAAACTGGACGAGGCCCTCCAGAAACATCAGATGGCTGCCAAAATGCTCTTATCGGTTCACGATGAAATCATTTTTGAATGCCCCGTCGAGGAAAAAGGAAGGTTGACGGATCTTGCAAAAGAGGTCATGGAGCAGGTCCACCCGCTGAGGGTCCCGTTAAAAGTCAATATCGGAAGCGGCCAAAAACTGGGCCGAGGCCCATTAGCCCCCCCCTGAGGTTCCGGATCAGCAAAAACCCCTAGGGGTAAAAAAACGAAAAAAAGGAAATAATGGATACAAAAAGAATCGGGCTGGTGGTTAAAAATGACGAACGGGCTGAACGTAAAGCCAAAGAACTTGAAGAAAAGCTTGGAAATCAGTGTGTAGTCATTGATGTCCGGCATTCCCGGAGTTCCGACCTCCCCGAAGACCTACTGTGCCTCATTGTTCTTGGCGGAGACGGCACCTTTTTAAGCGCTGCGCGATTCATCGAGCACCGAAGCATTCCCCTCATGGGCGTCAAATTCGGTGAAGTGGGCTTTCTTTCCGAAACCACTGAAGAAAATCTTTTCAAGGCCCTTGAACTGCTTATGGAAGGAAAATACCTGATCGGAAAAAGATCCCGCCTGGATATCAAGGTGGTGCGGAACAACCACCAGGTCATTGATGTGGATGTGCTGAACGATGCGGTCATTAACAAGTCGGCCCTGTCCAGGCTGGCCTCCTGCGCCGTGTATATTGATGCCGTCTATCTGACTACCTACAGGGCCGACGGCTTGATTGTCGGCACCCCCACCGGTTCCACCGCCTATTCCCTGGCCGCCGGGGGACCCGTTGTCCACCCCTCGGTTCCTTCCATTATCCTGACGCCCATTTGCCCCTTTACCCTGACCAACCGGCCCCTTATTATTCCGGATTCGGCCCGGATTGAAATCCGCCTGGAAGGCAGCCCTGAAAACATGGTTCTGACCCTGGACGGCCAGGAGGGTTTTGAAATGGACCCCGGGGACCGGATCTTTATCAAAAAAGCCGGAATGATATCCGGATGATTTCCTTTGAAGACCAGTCCTATTTCAAGGTGCTGAAAACCCGGCTGAAATGGAGCGGCGGCAGGAGCTGAGGCGTTGTTTAATAATGTCGGTCTGCGTACTCGACCCAGCCCCCGGTTTGAATCAGGGCCCGGTCGAAATCCGATATCCGAAAATGTGTTGTCCGGGTCTGATGCTGTGATTGAAGCATTATTTCATATTTTTCAATATCGACCGTCATCCGGGTCTGATCCTTGGAAAAGGTATCAAAAATAGCATTGATCTCGTCCTCGGGCAGTTCAATGGCCGGCATCCCGCAATTGAACATGTTCTGCCGGAAAATCCGGGCAAAACTGACGGCGACCACGGCATGGATGCCGTTGATTTCCAGGGCCCAAGGGGCATGCTCCCGGGAAGAGCCGCAACCGAAATTCGCCCTTGTGACAATCATGGAAACCGGTTCAATATCCTTTTTCGGATCAAAGCCGTCAAGCTTCAAATCCTCCAGCAGATGGGGTTTTAATGCCGCTTTTTCAATTTCGGTCAGGTACCGGGCCGGAATGATTTCATCCGTGTTAATATCCGACCGGTCCAGGAACAATACGTTGCCTTTAAATTCTCTCATGTTCTGATTCCTCAATTTTCGATAAAAAGGGGGGAATTTGAAATTTCACCTTTTATGGCGCTGGCCGCAGCCGTTGCAGGGCTCATGAGGTGGACCATGCCGCCCCTGCCCATGCGGCCGTTAAAATTCCGGTTGGTGGTGGATGCCGCCACCTCTCCCGGCGCCAATACCCCGTTGCTCATGCCCAGGCAGGCCCCGCAGGTGGGATTGGTCACGCAGAATCCCGCATCCATGAAAATTTTCAGGATGCCTTCTTCCATGGCCTGGCTGTATATTTTGGGAGTGGCCGGAGAAACAATCCCCCGCACATGGGGGCTGATGGCATGGCCTTCCAGCACCTTTGCCGCAATCCTCAAATCCTCAAGCCGTCCATTGGTACAGGAACCGATATAGACCTGGTCAATCCGCGTCCCCTTCATTTCAGATACGGGTTTGACATTGTCCGGCTTATACCCGTAAGTGACCAGGGGTTCAAGATCGCTCACATCAATGGTCTTTGTGTCTGCATAAGTCGCATCCGCATCTGAACCGAAGGCTGCGAAGGCCTTCAACGCCTCCTCTTTGCCGGAGTATTCCTCCTGGATAAATTCCCACAGATAATCCACCGTTGTCCTGTCCGGAAGGCAGATCCCGCAGGTGGCGCCGGCTTCCACCGCCATATTGCAAAGGGTCATCCGCTGATCCATGCCCATCTCATCCACGATCTTCCCTCTGAATTCAATGACCCGGTTGGTGGCCCCGTTTACAGTCAATTCCTGAATGATTTGAAGAATAATATCCTTGGCAAAAACCCCTTTTCTCAGAGTTCCGATAATTTCAATCTTAACGGTTTGGGGAGGCTTAAACGCGCAGACCCCTTTTAAAATGCCCACTTCTAGATCCGTTGTGCCCACGCCGGCGGCAAAGGCCCCAAAGGCCCCATGGGTGCAGGTATGGGAATCTCCCATAATAATGGTGAATCCGGGCCGCACAAATCCTTTTTCAGGAAACAGGGCATGGCAGACCCCGTTACGGCCGATATCAAAAAAATCACGGATTCCGTGCCGCCTTGCCCATTCCCGGAGGATTTTCCCCTGGAGGGCGGTTTTGGAGTCCTTGGCCGGCGAAACATGGTCAATGACGACTTTTATTTTCTCCGGATCAAAAACCCGGTCCTTTCCCCGGGCCATAAGGTCTTCAATGGCCGTCGGGGTGGTGATTTCATGACAGAATACCCTGTCGAGCCGCAATACGTCCACGTCGCCAAAGGGTTTGTCCACCCGATGGGTTTCAAAAATTTTTTCCGCTATGGTTTTTCCCATGATATCTCCTGATCTTAGGATGTTTTTGCTCCGAAATAATCTTCTCCGTCGGCCGGCGTCACCACCCAATAGGCCTTGAAAACCTCATCCGATGAATTCCGGATCACATGGGGAATCTGTGAAAAAAAAGATACGGAATCACCTTTTTGGATGTCATAGGTTTCCTCACCATACACCAGCTTTGCCGATCCTTCTACGACAATTCCCAGTTCCCGGCCCAGGTGTCCGTCATTTTCATCGCCTCTGGCCTGACCCGGTGCCAGTTCCAGAAAAAAGGCGTTAAAGGAATGGTTTCCTTTGGCTTGGCTGTCTCCGCACAGGGTTTCATATTTAAAGCCTTTCCGCTGATAGGTCTTTCTTTCATCCCTTTTGATGATCTCCACCTTTGAGCTGGTTTCATAATCCTTAAAAAACTTATCCGGTGACACCCCGTATACTTCCAGGATCTGGAGCAGGGTGTCAAGGGATGGGGAAATCCGGTTCCGCTCAATCTGGGACAAGAGACTGGAGCTGATGCCTGCTTTTGCCGCAACATCCTTAATGGTAATATCTCTTGAATTCCTAATGGCCCTGAGGAGCGCACCCAGTTTTGTTTTCATACAGCCGCCTTCTTAAGTATTTTTAACTAAAATTTAATAATACTTAACCAAATGATTGTCAATACCTTTTGCCCCTAGTTTTTCCTTGACAGGTTCGCCTTCCGGGATAATAAGAAGGGGCAGGGAGGAAATGCTAAAAATGGCTTCAGAAAAAAAAACAGCTCTTCCGGACAGAACAACGGGTTAAACAGCCGGAATGCATTGATCCTGAAAATCGCACTATTTCTTAACTATCTGACCAAAGAAAGCCACCAAAAGCTTCTTAACGATCTGGAGCAGCACCAAGGCAACCCTTCCATTGATATCCTCAAGCTCATGAGGGCTAAAAATTATATCAGCCAAGCCAATATCCTGGACCTGAAAAAAGTCTGTTTAAACTTTGCCGGGGCCCAGGAGGATTCACGGTTCGGATCATTGTGCATCAGTTTCGAATTTCTGACCCAAAGCAATCTGAACCTTGCCCTGGAAGAGCAAAAAAGGCTTGCCGACCAAGGACGGAATATCAGGCTGGGAGATCTTCTGATGGATGCGGGCATGATTTCCCAAAGGCAGAGCAATCTCATCCTGCAAAAAACAAAAACTGGAAAACGCGGCCCGGAAAAATACACCGGCAAATGAAACAACAGGTGGGAATGATATTTCAAATCCAGATGGTGAAGATATCATTTCAGAAGACCCCTCTGCCTTTGATAAAAGCCGGATGCGGGAAATCCGGGAGGACGGGATCATCCTCCTGATTCAGAATGACACCTTAAAAGCCTTTATCACAAAAACAAAGGATTTTGACGATTCAATCCCCCTTGAGGACTTAAAAAACTTTTTGGAAAATATGGAATCATATATGGGATAGTTGATAATCAGAGTCTTGAGTCCTTTATTAACGGTAAAAAATACGAAACCGCTTTTTTAAAGGTTGCCGAAGGCCTTGAGCCCATTGATGGAACAGATGCCGGGGTGATCTTTATGTTTGACCGGGATTATCTTAAGCCGGGCCGGCTTTCCGATGACGGAACCATTGATTTCAAAGAAAGGGGAGAAATTCCATTTGTGTCGGCAGGGGATGTTCTGGCTGAGAAAATTCCGCCCAAGGAAGGCAAGAATGGGATCAGCATTTATGGGGAAGCCATTCCAAAGGCAGAGGCCATGGATATAACCTTTACGCTGGGCAAAGGGGTTCGGCTCTCCAGAGACGGATTAAAAGTCCTGGCGGATGTGAACGGCAACCCCAAGGTAACTGCCGGCGGCGAATTTTCCGTAAACGATGCCTATTTTATTGAGGGAGACGTGGATTTCAACACAGGGCATGTCATCTTTGATAAAAATGTATATATCACCGGCTCCATAAAAAACGGCTTCCGGGTTGAGGCCGTTGATGTTGTCGCCAAGGCCGTTGATGGCGGCATTGTCAAAGCCCAGGGAGATGTTTTCATCGAGAACGGGGTAATGGAATCCGTCATTGAGGCCAAAGGAGACATTAAAGCCGGGTTCATCCACAGATCTAAGGCTACCTGCCTGGGGGACATGGTCATTGTAAAGGAAATTGTAGACACGGAAATCCTTCTTGAGGGAATATTTGAAATGAACCGGGGACGGGTCTATGCTTCTTCCATTATGGCCAAGGGCGGTGCAAAGATTTACCGGATCGGTTCTGAAAAATCAGATCCCTCAACCATTACGGTGGGGGTATCCGGTTATCTTGAAAAAAAACTTAAGAATATTGATTCAATTATTGAAAAAAAACAAAATTTTCTGGAAACCAGGACCCTTGAAAAAAATAAAATCGAAGCAGATCTGAAAATCATTATGGAAAAATTACAAGATTTTGACCAGTCCCGGCAACGGACTATTTCCATCATGAATGAGATCAAAAAAGACCCCCTGAAAATTCAGGATAAGATCGAGCTGTTCCAAAAAAGCCTTGGCGAGGCAGATGTCAAGATCCATGCCCTGAATGATGAAAGGGCCCTGCTGGAAGTCCGGTTAAAAAAGGCGGCCCACGACATCCTGGCCTGTGAAAAGGCAATCAAGGCAGCCGTTAGCGATAAATTTAAGTTGAAACAGATGGAGCAGGCCAATCCGTCCAAGCCCATCCTTGATGTTGCAGGCAAAATCCTGGCCGGAACAAGAGTCAACGGAAAGTATGCCCATCTCACCCTGACCCGGACCCTGACCCGGACCCGGATAATGGAAGTCGACACCCAATGGGAAAAAGGCTCTAAAAAGAAATCAGAGATGGTCATCGCCAACCTCTAAGGCCCTCGTCCGGGCAAAACCTGAAAGCTTAATCTGCCCTGGGATTGAAACTCCATAAGAAAGGTTTCCACCGGACCATACCGGTTCTTTTCAATCTCAATGGTGTAAACGACTCTGTCGGTATAGGCGGTACTCAGAATTCCGGCCCGGCTGGATTTCAACAGGGCGGTGATTGTATCGTTAATCCCGTAAGGCAATTGTATCATGAGGCAGACGGTTTGCGTCAGCTTTCTGAGTTCACCCATGTCAATGGCCTGCTTTACAGATTCGGCATAGGCATCCATAAGCCCCCTGACCCCCAGCTTGACCCCGCCGAAATACCGGGTCACCACCGCTGCGGTTTGGGTCATCCGATAATTCTTCAGCGTGTTGAGCATGGGTTTCCCCGCGGTTCCGGAAGGTTCTCCCGCGTCCGAGCTGTGAAACATCTCTCCTTTTTCACCCAGAACATAGGCCCAGCAATTATGGGTGGCGGTTTTGTTCTCCTTGAAATCCGGGAAATGAATGCCTTGGCCTTTTCAACGGATTCGACATAATCAAGCGTGCAGACAAATACGGAGCGTTTGATTTTAATCGTTTTTATCCGTTGCCGGTCCACAGCATAAAAATAAGGCTCGTCCGCCATAGGATCCCTCTGATTTTGATACCCGCTTCATGGGTTCATTTCATTTTCCTTTCTTCTATAATATAAATCCCTTCAAAATTAAGGATGCCTTGACCTGAAGGGTGATTATATTAATGGAAAATAAAGACCGGAGGAGCCAATATGATTTATCTTGATAACGGGGCTACATCATTTCCCAAGCCGGAAGGGGTTTATACCTTCATGGACCGGTTTTTCAGAGAAAAGGGCGTCAGTCCCGGACGCTCCGGCTATGACCTTTCCATAGAAACCGGCAATATCATTGAAGATGCAAGAAAGGCCCTGACCCGGTATTTTAACGGAAAAGACCCGAAACGGCTTGTTTTTTCACTCAATTCCACCGATGCCCTGAATCTTGCCATTTCAGGCCTTTTAAGGCCGGGGGACCATGCCGTGACCACCCTGATCGAACACAATGCCGTGTTGCGGCCCCTATACCACGCCTCTGTTTACCATCATGTGGATGTGGACCATATCCCCTTTGACGGAAAAGGCTTTGTGGACCCGGATGATTTTATCCCAAAGTTTAAAAAAAATACAAGGCTGGTGGTGGTGAACCACGGCTCCAATGTCATCGGAACCGTGCAGCCGGTCCGGGAAATCGGGAAACTCTGCCGGGAGAGGGGAATCCCCTTTCTGGTGGACGCCTCCCAGACCGCCGGCAAGATCCCCGTTGACCTTGAGGCCATGAATGCGGATGTCATTGCGTTTACCGGCCACAAATCCCTGATGGGGCCCCCCGGAGTCGGCGGCTTATATGTCCGGGAGGGCGTGGTCATCCGCCACAGCCGGGCCGGCGGAACCGGTGTCGATTCTGCCCTTCGCCACCATCTTGAGGAATATCCGTACCGGCTTGAATACGGCACATTGAATACCATCGGCATTGCCGGGCTTTATGCCGGGCTGAACTGGGTTCTGGAACAGGGAATCCATAAGATTCACAGCCATGAAATGAATCTGACAAAAAAACTGAGGGACGGGTTAAATCTCATGGATAAGGTCGTCACCTATTGCGCCCATGATCTGACGGATCATATCGGGATCCTGAGTTTCAATATCAAAGGCTTTGAAGCCGTCAACACCGGCACCCTCCTGGACGGAGACTATGACATTGCCTGTAGGACGGGCCTTCACTGCGCCCCCCTAGTCCATGAACACCTGGGCACGGACAAGATCGGCGGAACCGTCCGCATGGGATTTGGGCCCTTCAATACCGAGGCCCATGTGGATTCCGTCCTGGATGCCGTCCGGAATATTGCATCCAGGTATGCAAAATAGCCCAAGCCCTAAATTCTCATTTTCTTTGATTTTAAAACCGGGTATAAAGGCATCCAAGAATCAACCGGGAAAGGATGGACCATGAAGACCGACCGACAGCACGCGATTGAAACCGCCGGGTTTTTAAAGCCGCATATCAAGGGCGCCCCCCCCATCGGATTTCTGACTGGAACAGGGCTTTCCGGCACCCTTGACGACCTTGAGCCCCGGGCAAGTTTCAACTATTCGGATCTGCCGAATTTCCCGGTATCCACGGTGGAAAGCCATAGGGGGAAACTCATTTACGGCCTCCTTTCCGGCAGGCCCCTTTTAATGATGCAGGGCAGATTCCATCTCTATGAAGGATATTCGCCTGAAGAGGTCGCCTTTCCCATACGGGTCATGCAGGAACTGGGGGTAAAAATTTTGATATTAACCAATGCCGCCGGAGGAATCAACCTGAATTTTTCTGCCGGTGATATCATGATCATCCGGGATCATATCAACCTGACCGGGAAAAATCCGCTGGCCGGACCCAATGAAGAGGCATGGGGCCTAAGATTCCCGGATATGAGCCGGGTATATGACCCGGCCCTGGCCGATCTTGCCCGGACAATCGCCTCTCGGCAGCAGGCCCCTGTTCAGGCCGGGGTCTATGCCGGGCTTTTGGGACCGAGCCTGGAAACCCCCGCGGAAACCCGGTTTTTAAAACTCATCGGGGCGGATGCCGTGGGATTTTCAACGGTGATGGAAGCCGTTGCAGGGGTTCATGCCGGGATGAAAATCCTGGGGATCTCCCTGATTACCAATATCAATGATCCGGACCACCCTGAAAAAACCACCCTGGAATCCGTGCTGAAAACGGCTGAAAATTCATTAAAGCCGCTCAGCAGGCTTTTGTCCGGTATGATTTCAAGCCTGCCGGAGGAACCGGCCTAGCGCTTGTCCAGAATATCCCGGATCAAATGGGATACATCCTTTATAGCCAGGGGTTTATGTAAAAAACCGCTGATCGCTTTAGGGTCATATTTTTTTTTATGGATATGCTCGCCATACCCGGTACAAAGAATAATGGGAATTCCGGGCCTGATGTCGCTTATCTTTTCGGCAAGCTGGTACCCTGTGAGTTTAGGCATGGTCAAATCCGTGATCACAAGGTCAAAGTCCCCGGGAGACCGGCTGAAAGCCGAGAGGGCCTCCGGGCCGTTCAGGTGGCAGGTCACACGGTATCCGAGTGTTTCCAGCATCTGCTGTTCCATGAACGCCACCTTTGAGTCATCATCCACCAGGAGGATGCTTTCGCTTCCTTTTATGATGGGCCGTTCTTCTTTTCTCTGATCCCCGGGCCGGATATCGCCGGCATAGGCCGGGAGATAAATTTCAAAACAGGCCCCTTCTCCTTCTTTTGATCTGACGGTGATATGGCCGTTGTGGGACCGGATGATGCCGTGGACAACGGAAAGGCCTATCCCTGACCCTTTGCCTTCTTTTTTAGTGGTAAAAAAAGGATCAAATATTTTTTCCTGGTCAGCCTGAGAAATGCCGTGACCCGTATCTGAAAATTTCAGATAGATATAGGTTCCCGGCTTCAAGGGATAAACCTCATTTTCCCTCTCAATGACGATTTTATCAAGGACCACATCCAAAACCCCTCCGGTGTCTTCCATAGCGTGGTAGGCATTGGAAATCAGATTCATGACCACCTGATGGGCCTGGATCGGATCCACCATGAGAAGGGGGCAGTCTTCATTGATCTTTTCCCTGATATCAATGGTGGCCGGTACAAAAGACCTGGCCAGAGCCAGGGCGTCCCGGACAAAGGTATGGGGCTGCAAGAGCTTGAATTCATTTTCTCTTTGAAGCGAAAACGTCAGTATCTGGTTGACCAGGCCCTTGGCGTATAAGGCGCAGTCATGAATAATCTTAAGGCGTTCCTTTTTCCGGGTATCCTGATCATCGGTTTCCATGAGGAGCATTTCCGCATACCCGGAAATCGGGGTCAGGATATTATTAAAATCATGGGCGATTCCCCCGGCCAGGGTTCCGACGGCTTCCATTTTCTGGGCCTGGAGCAATTGCTTTTCAAGGCCTTTTCTCTCTGAAATGTCAATGACCATGGCGCGAAATTCAATAATCTTTCCACCTCTGTCCCGGACGGCATCCAGGGAAATGCTGATCCAGACCTCCCGGCCGCTCCGATGTCTGAATCTCATTTCAACATCCCTCACCGGCCTTCCCTGTTCAAGCATCTGCCTTACCCCTTCGGGCGTAATGATCCCGGCCTCATCCGTCACGTACAATTCCCGGGCGGGACGGCCCATCAGATCTTCCTTTGAATAACCGGAAAGCTTTAAGACATTGTGATTGCATTTGGTGATATTCCCCTGAACATCCATGGATAAATAGGCAATGGGCGCATTCTCATAAAGATCCGGTATCTTTTTCATTTTCCACAAGGTCGAAGGACGTCCTTCTCAATTGTTTCTCTTTCTTCCATAACAGATGCGCGCCTTTTTTCCCCTTGAGGCGGCCCAAGGCGGCAAGGGAGGCAATTTCAACCAGCTCGATCAGAATATCAAATTTAGCCTTGAGCTCCTCTTCCCTCACAAACCTCAATTCCACAAGGTCCATGAGATCCTGATCCGTGGTGTTCACCACCATGATCCCGTAATCCGGGATATAGATGGAGACATAATTTTTAGCCTGAAAATGCTTGATGATGTTCAGATCCACCCGGATCTGGATTTCAGGCTCGCTGATGGCCTTGCCGTCATAACTGTAAAACGGGATGCTGGCGTATTGTTCGTCTATTTTGTAAATATTTCCTGAAATATCAGGGCTGAAAAGAATGCTGATCCCCTTTTTGTAATAATCAACACAGGTTCTGAGCATATAGGAAATGATGCCGTCACTGTCCAGCCGCTCACCGGTCCTGGGATCATGCTTATAGAAATAGACCGGGCTCAATTTTTTCAGGGTAACGATTTTTGTTCCAAAGAGTTTCAGTATCCTTCCCCGTATTCCCCTTCCGTCAAACGTATCCATGACGCCGCGATCCCATTCGCTTGTGGGGAGAAACCGGGCTTTTGAAGCATCGGTCCCGTATAATATGCCGGCCTGTTCGGCCGAAAGAAGGGCAAGGGTTATTTTCAAAAGTTTTTTTAAGGGATCCCCTCTTTTGAAAAAATCCTTTTCGATATGTTCCATGTTGAATGTTGTCAAAGTCTGACTCTCTTAAAAAAGACATGCGCGGATTGATAAGGGTAATAGACCAGAAAAACCCCTAGGGGTCAAGCACAAAAAGGTGAAAACGGTGATCTTCCCCCCGGTTTTACTTGAAAACCCGGGCTGAATCATCTATCAATAGGCTATGATTAATTTATAAATAAGAGACTCCCATGAGAATTGTGACAAGGCCTGATTTTGACGGAATCGTCTGCGCCGTGATCTTGAGACGGGCGGAAAACATTGATACGGATATTTACTGGGTTGAACCCCATGAGATCCAGGCCGGCAAAGCCGATATTTTAAAAGGGGATATCATCTGCAACCTTCCCCATGTAAAGGGGTGTGAATTATGGTTTGACCACCATGTTTCCAATTCGCAGCCAAGCCCCGTAAACGGCGCCTTTGAAATTGCCCCCTCGGCCGCGGGTCTGGTTTACAGATATTATCAGGCCCGGGGAAAACTGGATCACCAATATGATGAATTGATCCTGAATACCGATATCATTGATGCCGCCGCCCTGGACCAGGACCAGGTGAGGCACCCGGAAAAATATCCCTATATTCTTTTGTCCATGACCATCAAAAACCAGGCGTATAAAGACCGGGCCTATTGGAATCTCCTGGTGGATCTTTTAATGGATTCTCCCATCCAAAACATCCTTGAAGCCCCGGAGGTCAAAGTCCGGTGCCATGCCGTGATAAGGGAAAACGCCGCCTATGAAAGCCGGCTGATCGCCCATACAAAGGTGCGGCGCCATATCTCCGTGACGGATTTCAGATCCCTTGACCCGGTTCCCGAGGGCAACCGGTTTCTGACCTATTCGGTTTTCCCGGAAAGTACGGCCAGTGTAAAAATCCGGTTTGCCGGGCCTGACCGGGACCAGGTGCAGATCAGCATCGGCCGCAGCATTTTCAACAAGGGCTGCCGGGTCAATATCGGAAAGCTGCTGGCCCGGTTCGGCGGCGGGGGCCATGCCGGGGCCGGGGGCTGCACCCTTGACGCGGACACCGCGGACCAAAAGATAGCTCAGATCCTTGAAATCCTGGACCAGAACCCGGAAGAAACTTAGAGCCTGGCCCGGACGCCGGCCACCTTTTCCGCCATGGTCTGTTCCCGGTCTGTCCTTGTGCCGGCCTTGATGGTGGTGGTGATCCGGGGGGCGCCCATGGCATGGATTCTTTCATGACATTCTTTCACCACGGCAAAAACCCGATCCCAGTCCCCTTCGATATTGGTTCCATAGGCGTGGAGTTCCGAGGAAAGACCGGCCTCTTGGATGATTTCATGGCAGACCGCCACATATTTTGAAACCGACAGGCCCACGCCCAGGGGAACCACACACAGATCAATGATAACGTTCATTTTATAATTCCTTTCCTGATGATTGACAAAACCCTCCCGGCTTTTTAATATCAGCCGACACCGTTAACACCCTAATGATATTAATGTCTCAGATGCAATAGGATGCAATAGCATGAAAACCCAAAAAGTAGTAGACCATATTGTCCAATGGCTTTCCGATTATCTTGGCCGATCCGGGCTGAACGGATTTATTGTTGGTGTTTCAGGAGGCATTGATTCCGCCGTTACCTCCACCCTGTGCGCCAGAACCGGAAAACCGGTTCTGGTATTGAACATGCCCATTCATCAGGCCAGGGACCAGGTGTCCCGGTCATCCTCCCATATAACCTGGTTGAGCCAACAATTTGCCGCTGTCAAGGGTGTTGATGTCGAATTGACCCCGGTGTTTGAACAGATCAAAGCCTGCTTTCCCGAAGAGATCCAGGATGGCCTGACCATGGCCAATACCCGCGCAAGGCTCCGCATGCTCACCCTCTATGCCTTTGCCTCCAGCCATAAACTGCTGGTAGCCGGAACCGGCAACAAAGTCGAGGATTTCGGCGTGGGGTTTTTTACCAAATACGGCGACGGCGGGGTGGACATCTCACCCATTGCCGACCTAACGAAATCGGAAGTCTATGCCCTGGGAAAAAATCTCGGCATTATTCAGGAGATCCTGACGGCCCCGCCCACCGACGGGCTCTGGGAAGACAACCGCACCGATGAAAGCCAGATCGGCGCCTCCTATGCCGAACTGGAATGGGCCATGCAGTATCTTGAATCCCCCGGTAACACCCCTTTGACGGACCGGGAAAAACAGGTCGTAGGCATTTTTCAAGCCTTTAATACGGCCAATCGGCATAAAATGCTTCCCATCCCCGTATGCCGGATTCCAAAGGAATTATGGGCATAAACCCCTAACCGGCACCTTAAATTTTCGAGGCCTGCAAATGAACCAAAAACCATCCTATGCGGAATTGGAAAAAAGAGTCAGGGACCTGGAACAGGCTCTCCTTGAACACAAAAACACACCGGGCCTTGAAAACGAACAAAAGCGGATGGTAGAGGTGCTTCAGGAAAGAGAAGAGATCTTCCATCTTTTTATGGAACACAGCCCCGTCTATATCTTTTTTAAGGATGAAAAAATCCGGTCCCTTTATCTGAGCAGAAATTATGAAAAAATGCTGGGGATGCCCCTGGATCAATTGATCGGCAAAACCATGGATGATCTTTTCCCGTCCGACCTTGCAAAAAGCATGATTGCCGACGATCAGGCAATTTTGCAGGAAGGAACCACCCAATATATTGAAGAAACATTTAACGGCCGGTTTTATGAAACCATCAAATTCCCGATCCGTATAAAAGGGCGCCCGTCTTATCTGGCCGGTTTCACCCTGGACATCACGGACCGGAAACAGGCAGAAAAAGCCCTGATCGACTCTGAACAAAAATGGCGGAATATTCTTGTCAATACCCCGCAGATCGGCATTGCTCTGGACCCGGAAGCCGGAATCATCTTTGCCAACGATCATTTCTTGAAACTGACCGGATGGGAGCGGCAGGAGGTTATAGGAAAGGACTGGTTTACCCTCTTTATTCCCGAAATGATCCGGGGGGACATCCGGAACATTTTCCACACGGTGATGAACCGGAAAGACACCTCCGGATTCTCAAATTATGAAAATGAAATCCTGACCAAAAAAGGAGAATTGCTGAACGTGGCCTGGTCCAATGTCCTGACCCGGGATGCCCAGGGGAAGGTTCTCGACGTCACCTGCCTGGGCATTGACCTGACGGAACGGAAGCGGGCTGAAGAAGAACTTAAAGAAAGCGAAGAAAAATACCGGTTTATGATGGAATCCTTCACAGACCCTTTATATATCTGCTCTCCTGATTTCAGGATTGAATATATGAACCCGGCCATGATCCGCCGGATCGGGCGGGACGCCACCCATGAAAACTGTTACAGCGCCCTCCACGGCATGGATCATCCATGCGGCTGGTGCGATTTTGAAGCGGTTGGAGCTGGTAAGACCATGGAAATCAACCTGAAAAGCCCCCTTGACGGCAGACACTACCGGGTGACCCATATGCCGGTTCATCACAAGGACGGCACTGTTTCGAAAATGGCCCTTTTCCGTGATATTACCGAGTATTTAAAAGCCGTTGCCGAAAAAGAGAAGGCCCAGGTCCAGCTCATCCAATCCCAGAAAATGGAATCCATCGGGACCCTGGCCGGCGGTATTGCCCATGAATTCAATAATATGCTCAGTATCATCATGGGCAACACCGAACTGGCCATGGACGAGTTGCCGGAATGGAACCCTGCCAGAACCAGCCTGGAAGAGATCCGGGTGGCCGGTTTGAGGGCCAGGGATGTGGTCAAACAGCTTCTGACCTTCAGCCGGAAGGATGATGCAAAAAAACAGCCTTGGATATGGGCGCCGTCGTTAAAGAATCCCTGAGGCTGATCCGGTCCTCCATCTCGGCAAACATTGATATCCATCAGAACATATCCCAAACTCCTGTCATGATTTTAGGGAATATCACACAAATCAACCAGGTGCTCATCAACCTGTGTTCCAATGCAGCCGATGCCATGGTGCAAACCGGGGGCCGTATAGGGATCGACCTTGACACCCTGGTCTTGGCCGAAGATGCGAAAAGCCCCTATGCCGGACTGCCTCCCGGCCCCTATGTAAAACTGGTGGTCTCTGATACCGGTTCCGGCATGGACAAGGATACCCTGAATCGCGTGTTTGAACCGTATTTCACCACCAAGGGAATCGGCAAGGGAACCGGCATCGGGCTTGCAGTGGTTCACGGCATCGTGGAGCGGCATCAGGGATTGATCCGGGTTGAAAGCGCCTTGGGCAAGGGGACTGTATTCACGCTTTTATTTCCTGCTTTTCAGGGCCAAATCGAACAGGCAAAGGAGGAGCAGAATAATCTGCCGAAAGGCAGGGAGCGGATTCTCTTTGTTGACGATGAACCCATTCTCATGAAACTTGGAAAACAGCGCCTGGAAATGCTGGGGTATACTGTTCAGGGAGCCACGGACCCCTTAACGGCATTGGAGATATTCAAAGCCGACCCGGGGGCCGTTGACCTGTTGATCACGGACATGGCCATGCCCGGTATGACCGGGGATCAACTGGCCGTCGAGATGTTCAGGATAAGACCCAAGCTGCCGGCCATGCTCTGCACGGGCTATAGCGAAACCCTGTCCGAGCAAAAAGCCTATGACATCGGTTTTTCCTCATTTATCATGAAGCCGGTGGATAGAACCGAGCTGGCCCTTGCCGTCAGGAAAGTCCTGGATGGCGTGGAAAAATAAAATCCTTTATCCGTTTTTCCGGTCCAGGCTGTTTTTGAAAGCGTCGAGAACGCCTCTGGCTCCTTTTACCGTGGTCTGGGCCAGCATCTGGGCCGCATATTGTCTGGCGACGGCCATATCAAGACCCATGACGGTTTTTTGAACCATGGGCAGAAACTGGGGGTCCACACTCAGGGTGCGGATCCCCACCCCCAGAAGAAAAGGGATATAGTCTTTTTCATGGGCCATTTCACCACAGACCGAGACCTCGATATGGTGGGTCCCGGCAGCCTCTGCAATTTTCGCAATGCCCCTGTTCACGGCCGGATGGCAGGGAATATAATGGTCCGCCACCATCTTGTTGGAGCGGTCCGCGGCCAGAAGATACTGGATAAAATCATTGGTGCCGATGGAAAAAAAATCCGCCTCCTTTGCAAATTCATCAATGGTGGCCAGTACCGAGGGCAGTTCCACCATCATCCCGAGGGCCACCTCCCTGTTGAATTCAAGCTCTTCTTTGGACAAGGCGTCCATGCAGTCATAAACCACCTGTTTGGCTTCCAGGAATTCATCTATGGATGAAATCAGGGGGAAAATGATCCGGATCTCTTTTTTTCCGGCCGCCGCCCTCAGCATGGCCCGGATCTGGAATTCAAAGATATCCCTGTGTTTCAGGGAGAACCGGATGGACCGCAGCCCCAGTTCCGGGTTGGCCTCCTTGGGGGAATCACTGTAGGCCAAAGCCTTTTCCCCGCCGGCATCCAGGGTCCGGATCATGACGGGAAGGGGCGCCATCTCATCAAAAAGCTTTTTATAGATGATATACTGCTCTGCTTCCGAAGGAAAGGTGGACCGGATCAGAAAGGGGAATTCCGTGCGGTAAAGTCCGATGCCTTCCGCCTTTAAGTTCCTGGCAAGGGGCACCTCGCTGAGCAGGTTGATATTGGCCATCAACACCACCCGCTCCCTGTCCCTGGTCCAGGTCCTGTTTTCCATGGACACGGAGCGGGACTGGGTTTCTGCCCCGGCTTTTGTTTCAAAAAGCCTGACGGTTTTTTTATCCGGGTTGATATAAATATTGCCCAGGTCCCCATCCATGAGGATATCGGTGTTTTCCGGCAGATTCAAAAGCCCGGATTCTTCGGCAATGATCAGGGGGATCTGGAGAGAGCGGGCCAGGATGGTCACATGGGAGGTGACCCCGCCGCTGGCCAGGATAATGCCCTTCACCCCGGCGGACACATATTTCAGGATATCCGAGGGGAATACCTGCCGGGCGATGGCAATGCTTCCTTTTTCACAGGCCCTGCCCCCATCCCCGCGGCTGAAATGGCTCAGAATCCGGACGGCCAGATCCTCCACATCCTGGGCCTTTTCCCTCATATAGGCATGGGGGCTGGCTGAAAAAACAGCCATGTATTTGGCCGCGACCTTCCGGACCGCATCCACGGGGTTCAAGCCGTTGTCAATGAGGTCCCCCATTTTCCCGATAAAATTCTTGTCCTTTAAAATCATGAAATGGGCCGTGAAAATAAGCGAAGCGCTTTCCGGCAGCCTCTCGGCAAAGCCCTTTTGAAGATCTTTCAGCTCCTGGATGGTTTTTTCAACGGCATGGATAAAATCCGTTTTTGTGAATTTGTCCTCTTTTGCCATGGGGTCATAAAGGATGGATTTGTGCGGTTCATCCAGGGCAACGGCTTTTCCCAGGGCATACCCGCCGGAAGCGGCGCTTCCTTTTATGAAACCCAGCAGCGCCGGCGTTTCCATATCTTCCCGGGTCTGGGACACTTCCATGAGCAGCCTGGCATTTTCAATGGACCCGGCCAATTGGTTGACCACGGTCCAGATGGCCCTTTCATCGGACATTTCAAAATAATTCAAATCCCGGTGCTGGACCACAAGGACCCCGATGCGCTCCACCCCCCGTTTGATGGGAACGCAAAGAAATGAATTATAGGGGTCTTCGCCGGCTTCCTTAAAATATTTAAATCCCGGATTTTGACTGGCATTGCCCTCCCTCACAATGGAAAGAGTTTCAAAAGATCTTCCCACCAGCCCTTCGCCCGGCTTCATATGGATTTTATTGACCGCCTCGGATTTTAATCCCTTGGTGGCTTTCAGGGTCAGGCGGTTTGATTTTTCATTGTACAGGTAGATGGAACAGACCGGAGCCTTGAAATGCCGGGCCACCAGGTCCACGGCCAGTTCAAGAAAGCTTTCCAGGTCCGAACTCCCCGTGACAAGGTCGGCCAGCTCGCTGATATCAAACAAAAGATTAAGGTAATCCGAATCCTTTTGCATGGTTTTGCCTTTCCTAATGATCATAAATGGTTGACATAACGGCCAGAAGAATCAGGCCGGCGCCGACATAGCCGAGAAATGAAAAATATTCTCCCAGGAATATATAGGCTGTAACGGCAGCCACCACCGGCTCAAGGGTCGCCACAATGGAGGCCTTTCCCGCCTCAAGGGTTTTAAGCCCCTGGTAATAACAGAAATTGGCAAGAAAGGTGGACACAAGGGAAACCGATATCAGGGCGGCCCAGGCAAGGGGGGTCTTTTCTACAAAGTCGACAAAGGGCAGGATTCCCAATGCCCCCATGGGAAGCACCCACAAAAACAGATTTGCGCTGGAATACCGGCCGGAAAAATATTTCCCAATGGTATAATAAAGGGAATAGCAGAATCCGGAGGCAAGTCCCGAGAGAATGGCGATCCATCCGATGGACAGACTGCTTTGGGTATTCCCCCCGGTTTTTGAGATCAGAAAGACACCCAGCATCACGAGAACCACAGCCATGCCTTTTATCCAGGTAAGCCGTTCCCCGTAAATGAAAAATGAACAGGCCACCACCCAGGCCGGCGCCGTATACAAAAGAACCGAAGCAAAGGCGGCCCCCCTGTTTTTACGGCATACTGATAGGCAATATAAAAAAGAGAGATCCCGAAAAGGGCAAACACCAGGAATAAAGGAAAATCTTTTTTATCGATTTTGTCTGTTTGCTCATCACGGCCTGGCCGCCGAAACAGAACCACGGTGCAGGACGGC
>JAAUSZ010000300.1 GCA_012031875.1 Desulfobacula sp. | reverse complement strand
GGTGGTGGACATGACGGACATGTCGTCTACGTCATGACGGCTGAATTCGGGCCCTTCCCAACTGGAAAAGATCGACATGCTGGATTACGCCGATATCGTGGTGGTGAACAAATACGAGAAAAAAGGCAGCGAGGACGCCTTGCGGGATGTCAGAAAGCAGGTCCAGCGGAACCGCAAGGCCTTTGACAAAGACCCCAGGGACCTGCCGGTATTCGGCACCATTGCCTCCAAATTCAATGACGACGGCATCACCGCCTTTTATCACGGGCTCCTGGATCTGATTGCGGAGAAAAAAGGGATCCGCTATGAATCCCATCTCCCGCGGTCCGGCAGAAAGGAATCCTCGTCCAAGACCATTATCATTCCGGGTGAAAGAACCCGGTACCTGGCCGAGATCGCCGATACGATCCGGGAATACCATAAAACCACGGGCAGTCAGGCCAAAGCGGTGCGGGATTACTGGCATATTCTGGAAACCTTCAAGATGCTGGAGGAGAAAGAGCCTCAGCCCATGCCGGATGTCATTTTAGAGCTTAAAATGGCTGTGGAAGAAGCACGGGCTTTTATTTTTGAAGAAACCGAGAAAAATATCCAGGACTTTATCCAGGCCAGGGACCGGTATGAGAAAGACGAACTGGTGTACCAGGTCCGGGGTAAAGAATTAAGGGTTCCGCTTTTCACCACCTCCCTGTCCCATTCCAAAATCCCCAAAATTTCCCTGCCCAGGTTTGAGGACCCCGGCGAGCAGTATACCTGGACGAGGAAAGAAAATTTTGCCGGGGCTTTTCCCTATACCGCCGGGGTATTTCCCGTAAAGCGGGCTGACGAAGACCCCACAAGAATGTTTGCCGGTGAAGGCGGGCCTGAAGACACCAACCGGCGGTTCAAGCTTTTGTCCGGTTCCTACCCGGCCAAACGGCTGTCCACGGCCTTTGATTCGGTCACCCTTACGGGTTTGACCCGGACACCCGGCCGGATATCTATGGGAAAATCGGCACATCGGGCGTGTCCATCTGCACCCTGGACGATGTCAAGGTCCTCTACGACGGATTTGATCTGTGTGCCCCCAATACCTCGGTGTCTATGACCATCAACGGGCCTGCGCCCATGATGCTGGCCATGTTCATGAATACGGCCATTGCCCAGCAACTGGACAAATTCAAAGCTGAAAAGGGCCGGGAGCCCTCGGAAGAAGAGGCGGCGGCCGTCCGGCAGTTTGCCCTGTCCAATGTCCGGGGGACCGTCCAGGCCGATATCCTGAAAGAAGACCAGGGCCAGAACACCTGTATCTTTTCCATTGAATTTGCCCTGAAAATGATGGGGGATATCCAGCAGTATTTCATCGACCACAAGGTCATGAATTTTTATTCGGTCTCCATCTCGGGCTATCACATCGCCGAAGCCGGGGCCAACCCCATCACCCAACTGGCCCTGACCCTGGCCAACGGGTTCACCTATGTGGAATATTACCTATCCCGGGGCATGGATATCAACAGCTTTGCGCCTTCCCTGTCCTTTTTCTTTTCCAACGGCATGGACCCGGAATACACGGTCATCGGCCGGGTGGCCCGGCGCATCTGGGCCGTGGCCATGAAATACAAATACAAGGCCGACGAGAAATCCCAGAAGCTGAAATACCATATCCAGACCTCGGGCCGGTCCCTTCACAGCCAGGACATCCAGTTCAATGATATCCGGACCACCCTCCAGGGGCTCTGCGCCATTTATGACAACTGCAACAGCCTTCACACCAACGCCTTTGACGAAGCCATCACCACCCCGTCCGCGGAATCGGTGCGACGGGCCCTGGCCATCCAGCTCATTGTCAACCGGGAGTGGGGCCTGGCCAAAAATGAAAATCCCCTCCAGGGCAGTTTCATCGTGGATGAACTGACGGATCTGGTGGAAGAGGCGGTGCTCATGGAATTTGAACGCATCACGGAACGGGGCGGGGTCCTGGGCGCCATGGAAACCGGCTACCAGCGCGGCAAGATCCAGGAAGAATCCATGCACTATGAACACCTGAAACATTCCGGGGGCCATCCCATCGTCGGGGTCAATACCTTCCAGGACCCGGATGCGGACTATGCGGAAATGGCCAATCACCTGGAGCTTTCCAGGTCCACGGATGAACAGAAAAACGCTCAGTTGGCAAGGCTGAAAGCCTTTAAGGAAAGGCATGGGGACAAGGCGGGCAAGGCCGTTGAAGAGCTGAAGCAGACGGCCCTGTCCAACGGGAACATGTTTGAAAGGCTCATGGAGACGGTTCAGGTGTGCAGCCTCGGCACCATTACCCGGGCCCTTTACCAGGTGGGCGGAAAATATCGAAGAAATATGTAATCACCCAAACACAAAGGCATACAAAGGAGATGTTTTAATATGAATACAGCAGTCATTGTCAGTGCGGTACGGACCCCCCTGGGAAGCTTCGGCGGGACCCTTTCCACCATCGGCGCCACGGACCTGGGCGCCCTCGTCATCCGGGAAGCGGTTCGCCGGGCGGGGATTGAGGATAAAGAGATCAACGAATGCATCATGGGCATGGTTTTGCCCTGCGGATACGGCCAGAATCCGGGCAAGCTCGCGGCCGTCAAGGCCGGTCTTCCCTGGGAGGTGGAATCCATCACCGTGAACAAGGTCTGCGGGTCCTCCCTCAAGGCCGTCATGCTGGCGGCCCAGGCCATCCAGTGCGGGGATGCCGAGGTCGTCATCGCCGGGGGCATGGAAAATATGAGCATGGCCCCCTATTATATGGACAAGGCCCGGTTCGGCCTACGCATGGGGCCGGGCAAAATCGAAGACCACATGGTCCATGACGGGCTCTGGGATGTGATCAATGATTTTCATATGGGCATGTCCAATGAGCTGTGCTGTGAAAAATGGAATGTATCCAGGCTTGAACAAGATCAGTTTGCGGCCGAATCCTATAAACGGGCCCTGGCCGCCATGGCCTCGGGCCGCTTCAAAGAGGAGATCCTGCCGGTGAAGGTGCCCCAGAGAAAAGGGGAGCCCAAACTGTTCGACACGGACGAATGCCCCCAGGAAACCAACCTGGAATCCCTTTCCAGGATGAAGCCCGCCTTTAAAAAAGACGGGGTGGGAACCGCCGGGAATGCCTCCATCATCAGCGACGGGGCCTCGGCCCTGGTTGTCATGAGCGAAAAAAAGGCAAGGGAACTGGGATGCCCTATCCTTGCTAGGATTGGCGCCCAGGCCTCCTTTGGCATTGATATGAAATATGTGCTCATGGCCCCCATCTACGCCATCCCCAAAGTCTTGAAAAAACAGGGACTTTCCATTTCAGATATTGGCCTCTTTGAAATCAACGAGGCCTTTTCCGGCAGTTCCGCCGGTATTAATAAGGTGCTGGAACTGGACCCCGCCAAGGTCAACGTCAACGGCGGCAGCGTGGCCCTGGGCCATCCCATCGGCGCCAGCGGGGCCAGGGTCCTGACCACCCTGATCCATGAGATGATCAAGCGGGATGTGAAAAACGGTCTGGCCTCTCTTTGCCTTGGCGGTGGAGAAGCTGTTGCACTTGTCGTCAACAGGTGATATGACGGTTAACTGCCCATAGAGGCGAATTGAAATGAACAATTTTCTGTAGACCGTCAATAAGGAGGAAGACATGGAAGTGAAACGATTCGGAGTCATCGGGTCCGGCCAGATGGGCAACGGGATTGCCCAGGTTGCCGCCGCCGCCGGCCTTGAAGTATTAATGAGTGATATCAAACAGGAATTCTGTGACAAGGGTCTTGGCACCATATCCAAAAACCTGGACCGCATGGTGAAAAAGGACAAACTGTCCGAAGCCGATATGAAGGCCATCCTGGGCCGGATCAAAACCACCACGGATTTAAAGGACATGGGCTCCGTGGACTTTGTGGTGGAGGCCGCCGTGGAAAGGGAAGACCTGAAATTCAAAATTTTTGAAGACCTGGATAAAATCTGCCCGCCCCAGGTCATCCTGTCCACCAATACCTCGTCCATTCCCATCGGCAGGATTGCCGCCCGAACTTCCCGGCCGGACAAGGTCATCGGCATGCATTTCATGAACCCGGTGCCGGTCATGAAGCTGGTGGAAGTCATCAAGGGCCTGGCCACATCCAAGGAAACCTTTGATCTCACCTGGCAGCTCTGTGAAAAATTCGGGAAAACCCCGGCCGAGGCCAATGATTTCCCCGGATTTATCGCCAACCGGATCCTGCTGCCCATGATCAATGAGGCCGTATTCTGCCTCTACCAGAGCGTGGGAAAACCCGAAGACATTGATACGGTCATGCGGCTGGGCGCCAACCACCCCATGGGACCCCTGGCCCTGGCCGACCTCATCGGCCTGGACACCTGCCTGGCCATCATGGAAACCCTGTATAACGGGTTCAAGGATTCCAAATACAGACCCTGCCCGCTGCTTCGAAAATATGTGGAAGCCGGCTGGCTGGGAAGAAAAACCGGAAAAGGGTTTTACGATTATCAATAACCGCTGAACCCATTATTCATCCAGGATTCAGGCCGGGGCAGGGTATATGCCCAGCCCCGGCTTATTCCAATATCCGCAACGGGGGGTGACCGATGACCCGATATCACCGGAGCATGCCTGAAGCAGAGCAGCAGGCAAGGATATCGGCCTTTCAGAAAAGGCTGGGGAACAGCCGTGTGGACGGGGCCCTGATCCTGCAGAAGGCCGATATGTTCTATTATTCCGGCACGGCCCAGCAGGGCTGGCTCTATATCCCGGCTCAGGGAAGGCCCCTGCTCATGGTCTTCAAGGATTTTGACCGGGCCAAGGCCGAGTCCGGGATGGAACAGGTGATCTCCCTGGTCAGCCCCAAAGACATTCCCGCCGCCCTGGCCGGATTCGGCTGCAAGACCCCCAAGATTCTGGGTCTTGAACTGGATGTGATTTCCGCCAACCACTATCTTTTGTTTCAGAAAATTTTTCC
>JAAUSZ010000074.1 GCA_012031875.1 Desulfobacula sp. | reverse complement strand
GGGGGGGGGAGGGGGAAACAAGACAGGAACTGAGACAGGGGAAGCGAGACACAAACGTCTCGTTTCCCCTGTCTCCGGGTTTTACCAGTTTTTATACAGCAGTTCAAAATACCCGGAGGGTTTTACACAGGCCGGGCATTTTGAGGGAGCGGCTTTTCCCGTATGCAGATAGCCGCAGCTCAGGCAGCGCCAGACCTTCTCCTCATCTTTTTCAAACACCCTGCCCTTTGCAATATTATCGGCCAGCTCAAGGTACAGGGTCTCGTGGTGGGTTTCAGCCACGATGATCTTGTAAAAGGTATCGGCCGCCCGTTCAAACCCTTCTTCCTCGGCAACCACGGCAAATTTGGCGTACATGTCCTGGCTGACGTATCTCTCCAGGGCCGCCGCCGAAAGCAGGTTGGCCCGGGTATCCAGGATCACGCCCGTGGGAAAGGTCCACTGGATTTCAAGCTCCCCGCCGTTAAAAAATTTGAAAAACCTCAAGGCATGTTCAAATTCCTGGTTGGCCGTTTCGTTGAATATCTTTGCAATCTGGATATACCCTTCTTCCCGGGCCTGGGCTGCAAAAAAATCATACCGGGTCCGGGCCTGGGTCTCGGCCGCAAAGGAGGTATGAAGGTGTTTGGCTGTCCGGCTTTCCCTGAACGCTGTCATGGCTATCCCTCTTTTTTTATTCTTCGATGGTAATGGCTTCTGCGCCGCATTCCCGGGCTGCCCGGCGGACCAGGTCCTTGAGGTGTTCGGGTATTTTTTTGACCTTGATGGTGGATTTCAACTGGTCCTCATCATATGCAAACACCTCGGGACAAATCTTGTTGCAGTTTCTGTCGCCCATACACTGTGTGGTAACGGTTACTTTCATTGTTCTCTTCCTCCTTTTTATGGTTGATTAAAAAAATTCATCTTTTTTCTTTGCGCATCAGGCCATGGTAGGTTTCAAGCCATGCCAGCAGCTTTTTCGGTGCATGGGTTCTTTTCCATGCCCCTGCGGCGTATTTATTGGCTTCCGCCATGGTCGGATAAATATGGATGGTTCCCAGGATCTTATTCAACCCTATTCCATGCTTCATTGCAAGCACAAACTCGGCCATGATGTCCGCGGCATGGTGCCCCACGATGGTAACCCCCAGGATACGGTCCTTTCCCGGCACGGTCAATACCTTTACAAAGCCGTGGTCTTCGGAATCGGCAATGGCCCGGTCCAGGTCATCCAAATTGTATTTGACCATATCATAGGGGATGCCGGCCCGGGCCGCATCGGTTTCATTGAGGCCCACCCGGGCCACCTCAGGCTCGGTATAGGTGGCCCAGGGAATGGTGCGGTAATCCACGGGGAATTTTTTAAACCGGCCGAACAGGGCATTGACGGCGGCATACCAGGATTCATGGGCTGCCGTATGGGTGAACTGGTAACGACCGTGGACATCCCCGCTGCAGAAAATATTGGGAAAATTGGTCTGCAAAAATGCATTGGTTTGAATATAGTCGTTTTTATCCAGCGCCACCCCCAATTCTTCAAGACCGAATCCTTTGACGTTGGGCACCCGGCCCAGGGCAATGAGGATCTCGTCAAACGGTATCCCGGCCTCCTGCCCCCCCTGATCGCAGACCAGTTCTTTTTCTTCCCCGGAAATTCTGATTTCCCTGGCGGCATGGTTCAAAAGAACACGGACGCCCTCTTTCCGGAGTCTGTCCAGGACCAGGGCGGCGGCATCCGGATCTTCCTTTTTCATGATGCTGCCGCCCCGCTGGACCAGGGTCACCTGTGAGCCCAGCCGGGAAAAGCATTGGGAAAGCTCACACCCGATGGGTCCGGCGCCCAGCACCACCAGCCTTTTCGGAAGGGTTTGGATATCCCAGATGGTGTCCGAGGTCAGATAGGGGATGGTTTCCAGGCCCGGAAGGTCAGGCACCAAGGGTTTGGCCCCGGTGGCCACAAGGATGTTCCGGGTGGTCAGGACCCTGTCGCCCACCTCCACTTCAAAGGGGGAACGGATGTACGCCCGGCCCTTGATGCAGTCCACCCCCAATCCCTCATACCGCTCAACCGAATCATGGGGTTCCACCTTTTTGATAACGGCCCGGACCCGGTCCATGACCTTTGCAAAGTCAAATTCAACCGAGGCCTCGTTAAAGCCGAATTCTTCCGCCCTCTTGAACCGGGAAAGCAGCCTGGTGGCGGCAATGAGGGCCTTACTGGGCACACAGCCGGTATTCAGGCAGTCCCCGCCCATTTTATGGGTTTCGATGAGGGCCGCCTTTGCCTTTACTGCGGCTGCGATATAGGCGGCCACAAGCCCGGCGGACCCGGCTCCGATGACGACCAGGTTATAATCATAGCGCCCCGGCCTCGGGAACCGGGAAAAAACCTTTCTCTGCCGAATAAAAGAGGACAGCCTTCTGGCCATGAAAGGAAACAGGCCCAGGAGGGCAAAGGAAATCATGAGGCCCGGCGACAGGATGCCGGAGGGAGAATCGATCCGGGCCAGGGCTGTTCCGGCATTGACAAACACCAGGGTGGCCGGCAGCATCCCGGCCTGGGACACCAGGTAAAAAATCCGGGTTGGGATAGGGGTCAGGCCCATGGCCAGGTTAATCAGAAAAAAGGGGAACACGGGCACCAGCCGAAGGGTGAAGAGATAAAACCCGCCTTCTGTTTCAATTCCCCTGTTGACGGCCTCAAGCTTGGGCCCCAGTTTTTTCTGGACCAGATCCCTGAACACATAGCGGGAAAAAAGAAAAGCCAGGGTGGCGCCCAGGGTGCTGGCAAAGGAGACCAGGAGAGTTCCGTAAAAAAGCCCGAACAGGGCCCCGCCCGCCAGGGTCATGACGGCGGCCCCGGGAAGGGAGAGGGCCGTGACCAGGATATAGATCCCCATATAGGCCGCCATGGTCAGGACCCTGTTCTGCCCGTAATATCCCTTAACCTCGTCCAGGGCGGTTTTCAGATAATCAAAGGAAAAATACCGGTCCAGGTCCAAAATGAAGAAAAGCAGGACCAGGGCCGCCATGGCCGATATCAGGAAAATTTTCGGACCCAAGCTGTTTTTCATATTTTCCTTGTTTCCCAGGGGTTTGGATCTGGTTCAGGCCTTTTCAGCGGCCTGGAATTTTTTCATGAATTTGACGTCAATATAATCCTTGATGATAAAGGCCAGCCTGCCGCCGAAGACCAGTTGTTTTTTCTTTAAAACCCCAAGCCCTCCCCCCAAATTGAAAATCAACAGGTATTCAGGGCCCGGATCAAAGGGCGTCAGCGGTTTTCCTTCCAGGGCCGCCATGAGATTGTGCAGCAGGACCGGGTTCTGGCGGACGGCATAGACCCCCACCTTGTCCAGGGGCTGGTCCTTGAAATAAATGCAGTCTCCGCCGCCGAAGATTTCCGGATATTGAACGGACTGGAGATATGTGTTGACCAGAAGGCCCTTATCCGGACCCGTGGGAAGTCCCGAGGCCTCAAAAATGCCGGAGGGCTTGACGCCCAGGGCCATGAAAATAAAATCCGCCGGAAAATTTTCCCCTGAATCCAGGGTGATGCCGTCGGGCCGGATGTCCTTTGCATAGCCTGTTTCAATGATATGAATCCCCCTTTTCACAAGGGAGGAGCGAACCCTTGACCGGACATTTTCCGGGAATCTGGCCATGAAATTTTTTCCTGCAAAAATCCGGATCTCCGGCATCTGGCCCTTCAGCTTTTTAGCCAGTTGCCAGGTATTTCCGGCAATTTCCGCAGACGAAGGCCCGCCGCCCACAATGGCGACTGTGATTTTTTTTCCGGCAAACAGGGCTTTGAGCTTTTCAGAAGCTTCCATGAGCTTTTCAATGGGCTTCACCGAATATATATTCCCGCTTTTTTCCAGGTCCGGCGCCATGGGCACATAGCTGCCGGCATTAAAGGAGAGGACATCATAGCCAAAAGCATGACCGGTTTCGGTATTAACCTCTTTTTTATCCGGATCAATGCGCAGAACCTTGTCTTTTACAAAGATCCCCCCCCTGTTTTTGCACCACATCCCTTGTGGCAAACCGGATGTCCTCGGGACTGTAAGTTCCGCCCAGCATTCCCGGCCCCATGCCGGAATAATAATGGTGGAACGAGGGCCCGATGACCGTGACCTTAAAGCCTTTTTCAACAAATCTGCCGATATTTTCCAGGGTCATCATATGGGCATGGCCGCCGCCCACCAGGATCAGATGTTTTCTCATTTTTCCCCTTTCTTTTCAAAGACTGTCCATGAGTTTTCCAAGGCTTGCCAGATGGGCCTTTTCCTCGTCGGCAATCCTCAGGACAATGCCCTTTGACTCCGGATTCGATATCCCGGCCGACACCCGCTGGTACATGTCCAGGGCCTGGGCCTCGATGGACATGGCAAGGGAGACCACCTGCTTTTCCGAATTCAGGTCCGGTTTGAAAAGGTCCAGGTATTCCCGGGTCGTAAGCCCGCCTTCCAGGGCAGAGGTTTCCACCCGGCTTTCAAATTCGTCCTGGCTGATCTCAAGGAGACTGATCCGGGTATAGGCCGTATAAATGGACCTCTGGTGTTTGACCTCAATATCCGACAGTTTTAAAAACAGGTCTTTGACTTTTGGGTTGCCCGCCGTCTTTTCCAGGGTCAGGTAAAAATCCCGCAGCCCCTGCTCAAGGGAATAGGCTGTTTCAGGATATCCAGGGGAGCCTCTTTCCCGTTGAAAAGATCCATGCCCAGGTCCTGGGCCCAATGGCCGTCTTTGACTGCCAGGCCTTGATCCCGCCGGAAACATTAAAAACCTGCTGAAATCCCTTGCCTGCCAGCATCTGCGCAGCAACCCGGCTGCGGCCGCCAATGGCTCAGTAAACCAGGGTGGGTTTTTCAGGGTCCAGTTCCCCCAGCCGGTCGTTAAGTTCCGGCAGCGGGATGAGTACGGCGCCGGGGATATGGCTTTCCCGGTATTCCGAAGGCTGCCGGACATCCAGCAGGGTAAAGGCTTCGGAAGAATGTTCCGCGATATAGGCCTCGGTCTCCTGATAATCCAGGGATTTGGCCGGGGTTAAAAACTGCATCCATTTCATTGGCTTACCTCCTTTTCACGCCTCTCCTCTTTGGAGAGGACATACCATGGTGGGGCATCTCTGCTACCCAAGGGGTTTAAAGGCTTTTTTGCCGGCTCCGCAAATGGGACATTTCCAGTCTTCGGGAAGGTCTGAAAATTGTGTCCCTTTTTCGATTTTTCCCTTACGGTCCCCTTTGTCGGGGTTATAGATATAACCGCAATTGGTGGTCTGACACTGGTACATATCTTTAGGTTCCGCCATCTTGATCTTCCTTTCTTATATTCTATATGGTTAAAACCCGCTTCCCTTGACCGGCCCGGCAGACACGGCATAAAAAAGGGCGCTGTCCGGGTTGAGATCCAAAAGGGTCCGGGCTTCCTCATCATAAAGGGCTCCGACCCCGCAACAGCCGAGGGAAAGCCCGGTTGCAGCCAGATAAACCCGCTGGGCCATTCTACCCGCGTCCATGAGAAGCAGCCGGTATCCCCGGGGGCCCAATGCCTTTTCAAGGCCCGCTAAATTGGCCATGAACAGGAAATTCACGGCGGCGCGGGAGATCCATGGCTGATCCAGGCAGACACGGGAAAGAGGCTCATGAAACGATTCTTCTCGGATGAGGCGCAGCGATCCTCCTTCCCCTGAAAAAAGATAGAACCCGTCGTCGAATCCCTCAACATTTTGGAACAATACTCCCAAGGTGAGAAAGGGGAAGGCCCTTTCAGAATCTTCCGGCTGCCCTTTATAAAGACTTGAAGCCGACTCCAGCAGGAGAACCGCCTTTTTCCGGTCCAGCCGGGCCGGAAAAAAATTTCTTTTGGACCGCCGGGAAAGGACAGCCCTCTCATAATCCAGGGGCGGATTCGGTGCTTCAGAATCCAAAAGGACCCTCCTGTCCAAAGGTTCGGAGGGTTCAAAGGCCAGGACTCCGGCTGATTCAGCATCATGGGGCCGGGCCTCCGTCCGGCTCTTTGCAAGGTCATGGATCCGTCTCAGCAGAGGATATGAAACTGCCACAGATTCATCTTCAATCGCTTTTAAGCAAGATTCTGAAGAATCCGGCGCCGCCGTTCTTCCGGCCCGGATGTTTTTCCGCTGGCGCGGACCCAGGCCAGGGGGACTTCTTTGTCCTGATCCAACCCCAGAAGGGCTGAGATCCTGTCATCCTCAAAATCATCATCAACTTGGGGGATTAGCCCTTCCGCCCTCAAGGCAAGGTTCAGGTTTTCGACCAGGTGACCAGAATCCAGCAGCAGATACCGGAAGGCCCTTTCCCTGTATTTCCAGGCGCTGTTGAAAAAAATTCCGGTCACCACAAAGGAAAGATCAAAGTCCCGGCCAAGGGAAAAACCGTCCCGGTGTATCAGGTCCAGGGATTCCTGTATCATATGACAATAATACACACCTGTCTCAAGCCCTTCCATATGCCTGGCTATCAGATAGATCTGGCAGGGGTAGAGTCCTCCGGCAGAGGGAACGGTTCTTGAAAAAAACCGTATCCCCCTTGCCTCTTCCTCCCCTGTCACCCCATAGGACCGGTAAAGCACCCTGGACAAGGCCGGAAATTCAAGGCGTTGTTCTGATGCCGCCGGTTCCTCTCCCCTGAAAAGGCCCATGAGATCCCTTCCCGGAGAGATCTCCCCTTTGATCAGGGGAATCCTCTTTAAGGCCCCATAGGTCTTAAAGGGTTTGGGATAATGGCCGAAATCCAGGGAATGGGGCCTGATCCGGTTCCGGACATGGGCCGTTGCCCAATGGTATTCAACTGACGAAGAAACCCGGTTATTCATCCGAAGGCGTTTCTTCCTCCACATGGGCATCCATGACCATCATGCATTCATGGCATTCAAGCTCGATATTGGGGACATCCCCATATTTTTTTTTGATCTCTTCTTCGGACAGATGGGAAACTCCTGAGCACCCGCACCGGGGGCAGGAACTGGTAATTCTGTATTTTTTTTTCATCATCCCCTCCTGAAACCTTATTTGACGCTTTTATTCCTTGGATCCCTTGATCTGGGGATCAAAGGGCTTGCCCGAACAATCCGGCGTATAGCAGGAATTATCCACAAATGAACACTCGCTCTTGCAGGAAGGACATTTGTCCGGGGGTGTGTCCGCATTCATGGTATAGCCGCATTTGCTGCATATCCAACTGACCATAATCTTTCTCCTTTTTTAAAATTATTGGTTTTGCTCTTATCCCAACAGGATCATCTGCATGGTTCTAAGACTGTTCAAGAAACATGCCAATGACAATCCCGGTCACATCATTTCACGGGCAGGGGGGCTGTCTTCCGCCTGAGCCAGGCCCTGGTTTCCCCGTCCAGTTCCGGGGAAATCAGTTCATCCACCCGCTGATGGTAGGCATTGATCCAGGCGATCTCTTCAGCGGACAATAGGGTTTGGTCCAGAAGGTCCCCCTCAAAATGGCACCAGGTCAGGGGTTCGAATTTCAGGAATCGGCCGAATTCATTTTCAAAGGCCTCCGTCACCAAAACCATGTTCTCCAGCCGTATGCCATACCGGCCCTCCCTGTAAACACCGGGCTCATCGGTCAGCACCATGCCTTTTTCAAGCTTCACGTCCAGGGGATGGGGACCGATTCTGGCCGGCCCCTCATGGACACATAAAAAGAAACCCACACCGTGGCCGGTGCCATGGCCGAAATTCATGCCTTGTTTCCATAAATGCTGCCGGGCCAGGGTGTCGATCTGGAACCCCCGGGTATCGGCCGGGAAAAGGGTATTGGCTACGGCAATATGGCCTTTCATCACCAGGGTATAATCCCGCTTTTCATCGGGTGACGGTTTTCCAAGGCACAGGGTTCTCGTGATATCCGTGGTGCCGGTGAGATAATGCCCCCCGGTATCGGCCAGGAACATCCCCTTCCGGCCGATGACCGCATCGGTCTCTTTTGTGGCGGAATAATGGCACATGGCCGAATGGTCCCCATAGGCCATGATGGGGTCAAAACTATTACCGATAAAACCTTCCTGCTCTTTGCGGAGGGAAAGCATTTTTTCCGCCGCCGACATTTCCGTTACGGGTTCACGTCCGGCCCGGTGTTCCAGCCAGTACAGGAATTTGACCACGGCCACCCCGTCTTTTACGGCGGTCTGCCGCAAATGCCGGATCTGGACCTCGTTCTTCACCGCTTTCAGTGAAATGGACGGATTCGGCTTTTCAATGATCCTGCAATGGCCGGGAATGGCCTCATAGAGGCTGAAATTGAGATTTTCCGGGTCAATGAGGATGCCCTCCCCTTGCTTCAGACCGGCCATGGCCCCATGAATGGTTTCATAGGCCTCAATTTCAACCCCGTCCCGGTTCAGTTCCCTTTCCAGGTCCGGGTCTATTTTTCCCCTGTTGATAAACAGGGATACCTTATCCAGAGAGATCACCAGATAGGCGATATTGACGGGATTGGCATGAACATCCCGGCCCCGGAGGTTCAGGGTCCAGGCGATATCATCCAGGGTGGACAGAAGATGGTGGGTTGCCCCGGAGTCTTTTATCTTTTCCCGGATGAGTTTAATTTTGTCCCCCCGCTCCTGACCGGCATAGGAGGCGGGAAAATCAAAGGCCCGGGATGACGGCTGCGGGGGGCGGTCCGTCCATAACCCGGACAGAATATCCGCGGCGGTATGGAGTTTGATCTTCTTTTCATCAAGCTCTTTTTTCAATTCCCTTACGCCGGCAGTGCTGAAAACCTTGGCGTCGATACCGATCACCGTGCCGGGTCCTAAATGTCTTTGAGCCATTTCATAACAGACGGGACTCCCGGCTCCCCCATCCGGAACAGCTCAAAGCCGGAGCCTTCCAATTGCTTTTCCGCCTGGATATAATACCGGAAATCCGTCCATAATATGGCCTTATCCCTTGTAACAACGGCTGTTCCGGCAGAGCCTGAAAATCCGGTCAGCCATTGCCGGGCCTGCCAGTGCCCGGCCACATATTCGCTTTTGTGGGGGTCGTCCGTGGGAACCATCAGGGCATCCAGGTTCTTCTCCGCCATGGCCTTCCGGAGTCCCTTGATTTTCTCTTGGGTATCCATGTCGTTCCTCATTGCATGATCATGGGTTAAAACATACTATGATTCAGTCTGTTCCCACAATCAAATTCTGGATAAAACACAGATCCGTGAATCGAAAAGAAAATACCGGGCAGGGAATACAGGAGGGCGGGCAGGGGGCATACAAGGGCCGGGAACCGGCCGCCGCCGTTCTTTCACGCAACGGCGGCCGGTATTTCAGATTTAATCGCCCATATAGGCTTTTTTGACCATCTCATTTTCAAGGAGCTTTTTGGCATCATCTTCCAGGATGACTCTTCCCGTCTGGATGACATAGCCCCGGGAAGCTGTTTTAAGCGCCATCCGGGCATTCTGCTCAACCAGGAGAATGGTTGTTCCCTCGGCATGGAGGGTTTTTATGGTATTGAAAACACTGTCCACCAGAACCGGGGCAAGACCCATGGAGGGCTCATCCAGGAGAAGAATCTTGGGATCGGCCATCAATGCCCTTCCCATGGCCAGCATCTGCTGCTCGCCGCCGCTCAGGGTGCCGGCAAGCTGTTTTGACCGTTCCGCCAGCCTTGGGAACATATGAAAAATCTTTTCAATGGTCCTGGCGTCCCTTGCTTTATCTTTTGATGTAAAGGCCCCAAGATCAAGGTTTTCCATGACCGTCAACTGGCCGAACACCCTTCGTCCTTCAGGGACCTGGACGATCCCCTTGGTAACGATCTCGTGGGCCGGATAGGGCCCCAGGTCTTCACCATCCAGAAAAACCTGTCCCGCCGACGGCTTCAAGGTCCCGCTGATGGTTTTGAGGGTTGTGCTTTTGCCTGCCCCGTTGCCGCCGATCAAGGTGACGATTTCGCCTTTATTCACGGTGATTGAAATATCTTTTAATGCGTGTATTTTCCCGTAATGCGCATGCACGTTTCTTAATTCAAGCATTGCCATAATGGATTGACCTCAATTGATGTTTTATAAATTTCCGCCGCCGGCCGTCATTCATCCACTCCGATCAATGCGCTTCTGCAGCTTCACCGGTTCCGAGATAGGCTTCGATAACGGTTTTGTTGTTTTTAATCTCTTCGGGCAGGCCTTCTGCAATCATTTTTCCGTAGTCGAAAACGGTGACGATATCGGAAATATTCATCACCACCCGCATCTGATGCTCAATCAGAATAATGGTGATGCCCAGTTCACCCCGCATGTGCTCAATGAAATCCATCATGTCCTGGGTCTCTTTTGGATTCATCCCGGCCGTTGGCTCGTCCAGAAGCAGAAGCTTGGGCTGGGAGGCCAGGGCCCTGGCCATCTCGAGCCTTCTCTGCTCGCCATAGGGGAAATTCTTGGCCAGGGTGTTTTCCTTCCCTTCCATTTTTACATATTTTAAAAGGTCCAGGGCAATCTGCCGGGCCTTTTCTTCTTCCGTCCTCGTGCTTTTTAAGCCGAGAATGGGGCCCAGAAAACTGGATTTTAAATGAACATGGTATCCGACCATGACGTTTTCCAGGGCCGTGAGATTGGGAAAAAGCCTGATATTCTGATATGTCCGGGCAATTCCCTTATGGACGATGCGGTCCGGTGAAAGCCCGACAATGGAATTGCCGTTCAGCAGCACCTCTCCTTCTTCAGGCCGGTAAAAGCCGGTCAGGCAGTTGAAAAAGGTGGTTTTCCCGGCCCCGTTGGGGCCATGATGCTGTGGATGGTTCGTTCCTTGACGTTGATATTCAATGCATTCAATGCCACCAGCCCGCCAAACCGTTTTGTCATATCCTGTATACTTAATAATGTCATAAAATCTCCTTAAAGGCTAAGCAGCGGTTTGGGTTCCGGGTTCCGGTTCATCGTGAAGCTCTATTTTATGCCTGACCTCCGGCAGCAGCCTCGGGCCGAAGGAGCATCATAATGACCAGGGCCACCCCGTAAACAAACATCCGGTAATCGGCAAATTCCCTCAGCAGTTCGGGAAGCCCCATGAGTGCGGCTGCGCCCACGACAATGCCGGGCAGGCTCCCGATACCGCCGATGATGACGATACAGACCACGTTGATGGAGATGAACACATTAAAACTATGGGGGTACACGGAACCGATCTTGCTGGCGAATATGGCCCCGCTCAAGGCTGAGAAACCGGCGCCCGTAGCAAAGGCCAGCAGTTTGGTGGCCACCAGATTGATGCCCATGGCCTGGGCCACATCTTCATCCTCCCGCATGGCCATCCAGGCCCGGCCCAGCCTTGAATTCTTCAGCCTGAGGGAAATAAACACCACCAGGATACACCCGGCCAGAAGCAGATAATAGATATGCTGGGGTTTCACCATCTGGAACCCCATAAAATTCGGATTGGGAATGGAACCGATGCCCTGGGCCCCGCCGAGCCAGGGTTTTAGAAAATCCGACAGCACCAGGATGCGGATGATTTCCCCGAACCCAAGGGTGGCGATGGCCAGATAGTCCCCGCGCATCTTCAGCACCGGGATGCCCAGCATGACCCCGGCCAAAATACCGCAGGCAACGGCAATGGGAAGGGCCTGCCAAAAATTCAGCCCGATATCGAAAATCTGGGGTGAGGTTAAAAGCGCCACCACATAGGAGCCGATGGCGAAAAAAGCCACATATCCGAGGTCCAGAAGCCCTGCATATCCGACAACGATATTCAGCCCGAGCCCGAGCAGGACATAAAGCCCCACAATGGTCAGCACCTCGCTCAGGAAGAGGCCGAGGAACTGGGGAAGATAGATCAGGATAACGGCAAGAACCGCCAGCCCCAAATATTTTGTCCTTTTTTGGGCCGCCTTTGGCAGGGCGGCATATTTTGATTTAACGGCGCCCTGATTTGCATGCCACAACAGATAGAGAATGCAAAAAATGACAACGGCCAACACCGCCCCGATGGGGGTCAGTCCGTTCAGGGTGTAGAAGAGGCCGGCCAGATAATTGGTCACCCCCAGGTCCCAGGATTTTAATATGGGCAGAATCAGTTCCTGAAGCAGCCCCATGGTGAAAACCGTGGCCAAGGCATTAATGATCAATTTTCTGGGAAGATCCGTTAAAACGATGAGAATACCGGAAAACAGCCCGCAGGCCAGGCCCACCCCCAGGAGGAAAAAAATACCGCCCGAACCGGGGATGCCTCCGGTCAGTATATTATTGAGCACCGGAGACGCCGAGACAAAAACCGTCCGAAGCTTGACGGACCTGGCGATCATCACAAACAATGCCAGCCATCCCGAGGTCATAAGACCGGATAGCACGGCATTGGCAAATTGAATGGATTTTTCCGGAATTGGTGTTTTTTTAGCGGCGATATAGGCCGCAAGTATGGAAATAATTAATGCGATGGTCACTCCCATGGGCAGGACCCCGGCGATGATAAACCGCTTTCCAAAGGATTCCACCATCCCGATCAGGCAGATGACGAGAACGCTGATCCCTCCGATGGTTCCTATTTTCACACCATGATTCCATAAAGACTGAACTTTTGTCATACCTTCACCCTTCTGTATTTGTTTTAGGCCTTTTTCGTGGCTAACCGTTCACCCAGGATACCCGTGGGCCTGAAAATCAGAATCATCACCAGCATGGTAAATGCAATGGCATCCTTTAACTGATAGGGGGCTATGATGCCCAGTCCGTCAAGGAATAAGGCCGGGGCTACGGATTCAATCAACCCTAAAAAGACTCCCCCCAGCATTGCGCCCGGGATATTGCCGATCCCGCCGAGGACTGCTGCGGTAAAGGCCTTCAAGCCCGGAATGAATCCCATGAAAAAATGCACCTGTTTATACATCAGGGCGTATAAGACACCGGCGGCTCCGGCCGCCATCCCCCCGATGATAAAGGTGGTGGAAATCATGGCATCCACATTGATCCCCATCAGGGCTGCGGCTTCCTTATCTTCCGATACGGCCCGGATGGCTTTTCCGATCTTTGTGGACATGATAAATCCATAGAGCACCAGCATCAGGAGAATGGCCGCTATAATGACAATCACCTGGATTTTAAGGACCCTGATGCCCAGGATCATCCAGAATCCGTCCAGGATTTTGACGTCCGGATAAGCGCTGATGCCTGATCCGTACAATCCCCTGAAGAGGTATTGAAGAAAGAAGGAGGCCCCGATGGCCGTGATCAGGGGAATGAGCCGCGGCGCTCCCCTCAAGGGCCTGTAGGCTATCTTTTCAACCAGATAGGCCACCAGTGTGGAAATCAGCATGGCCACGGCAAAAATGACAATGATGGCCAGAATCGGGTGGTTATCCAAAAAATTGCTGCGCCACATGGCCGTCGCCACAAAATAACCGGTGAAGGGGCCGCTCATGAAAACCTCACCGTGGGCGAAATTGATCATTTTCAGAACCCCGTAGACCATGGTATAGCCGGTGGCGATCAATGAATAGATACTGCCCTGGGCCAGGCCGAAAATCACGAAATCGATCCAGTGGTTTTTGGTGTAAAGGCCTGCCCGGATGGTGGAAACCGATCCCCATAAACACATTAATAAAAGGGTTCCCCCGATCATCCACATGACAATATCGGTCACCGTCACCCTATCTCTCCATTTTTGAAACATTCATCCTCCATCCCATGATAAAAATCAGCTTATGCCGGGGGCAAATAGTTAGACCATTTGACCAGTGCACCGACATCTCCTTTGTGATTTTTATCCCCGGAAAAGATCAACACCCGGCGGTGTGAACCTGCCGGGTGTTGTTTTCATTTAGTTTAGTATGCTTTCCAGAAAGGTACTTTTGACATTTGGTTGGCTTTGAGATCCGTATCCGCAAGCTGGTAAACCGCAATTTTCGGATCTGCACAGTCGCCGTGCTCATCACAGGTAATGGTGCCGGTGAGGCCTTTCATGGCCTTTGTTTCATGCAGGGCCTTGTTAAAGGCATCCCGGTCGATTTCAAGATTTCCGCCCTTATCCACAGCCACTTTTTCGATGGCGCCTTTGATCAGGAACATGGCGTCATAGGCATGGGCATGGAAGGGAGCTTCAGGGTCAGTCCCGTATTTTTTCTTGAATTTTTCAAGGAAGGCCTTATAGGAAGCATCCAGGGCTGAAAAATCCGGGCTGGTATGGAACATACCGACGGAGGCATTGCCTGCGGCAGCCAGGAAATCGGGAGAAAAGGACCCGTCCGCACTCATGAGAGACACTTTTTCCAATCCGGCCACTTCTTTTGCCTGACGGACGCAGTGGGCTGTTTCCGGGATAAACATGGGCATATAGATCATCTGGGGAGCGCCGCTGGCGATCTTGGTCATAACCGGTCTCATATCCGTATCACCGGGGGAAACCGCTTCCATGGAGGTAATGGTCCCGCCCAGTTTTGTAAAGGTATCGGCAAATACCTGGGCAAGGGACTGGGCATACACGCTGCCGTCATGGATGGCGGCGGCTTTTTTATAGCCCATTTTTTTAAATGTGAATTCAGCGGCAACGGCGCCCTGGACCTTGTCATTGTGGCAGGTTCTCAGGTAGCCGTCAAAGTCCGGCCCGGATGCGGGGTCGGTCAGGAAGGGAGCGGTGTTGGAGGCGGAAATGGAAGGGATCTTCATCTTCCAGAGTATGGGCACGCCGGGTTTTGCTGCGCTGGAGCAGCTTGAGCCGATGGCCATCAGGACCGTCGGGTCGGATGCGATCTTGGATGCGGCAGTCTGCCCGCCTTCGGGGCCGCAGCCTTCATCCTGGCTGGTCAGTTTAACCGGATGGCCCTTAATGGATCCGCCCATGTCTTCGATGGCTATTTCAAGGCCGCGGAAGGTATCGATACCGAGAGATGAATTGGGCCCGGTGGTGACAAACCAGGCGGCCAGATGGATGGGCTCACCTTTTTTAATGGTAAGAACATTTCCTGCAACAGCCGGGCCGGCCATCAAAGCGAACAGGAAACAAACGGCAACCAACACTCTGAATACATGTTTCATACTACACTCCCCCTTTAACTAAAAATAAATTTATGTTAAAAATTCCGGGCCAAACGCCGATATCCTTATCTATCCGCCTTTAGGCCCGCCTGGTACAGACTTTATATACCAAATTCCCTTACTTATGTCGTCTGTTTATATTCATGGGCCGGAAATTTGTCAAGCCATACCATGATTTTAATGGGCACCGGTGGAAGAAAAGTTAGAATACCGTATAAATTCAATTCTTTTCTTGACAAAACCGTTTTTCCTATTCTAAATTTACACCGCTTCCGCTGATACGGGGAAGATCGCTGCCGTGCTTGGAAAAGGCGGCCAACCCATATTCAGGAGCATTGCATGCCGGATCTTGCATATTTAAATGGTCAAATCATTAGCATCGAAGAAGCCCGGGTTCCCATCGAGGACAGAGGCTACCAGTTCGGTGACGCCGTCTATGAGTTCATCGAGAGCTTTGATGATCATATTTTCTGCCTGGATGAGCATCTGAAAAGGCTTCAGACCTCCATGGAATTGCTTGATTTTCCGCCGGTTTCCATATCCGGCCTGAAAGATCAAGTCCTCAATTTGTTCCAGCGTTCGGAATATCCCAGGGCAGGATGCTATCTCCAGATCTCCAGGGGGGTAGAACCCCGGGCCCACAGCTATACCAACACGGTCCCGCCCCAGGTCGTCATGACCATCAAAGACCTGTCCCATGTGGATACCGTCGTCAATACCCAAGGCATCCGGGTCAGAACCTGTGAGGATTACCGGTGGGGCATGTGCCACGCAAAAACCGTTCAATTGCTGCCCGCGGCCCTGGAGCAGCACAGGGCCAGAAAAGCAGGCCTGGCGGACACGGTCTTCATTTCCAGGGAGGGGCATGTTCTTGAAGGAACCTGCACCAATATCTTTATCATCAAAGATGGGACCCTGATCACCCATCCGCTGGACACCCATATCCTTCCGGGCATCACACGGGAGGTCATCATCAACCGGATCTGCAGAAAAGAAGCCGTTGCCGTTGAGGAAAGGCCCTATCATATCCGTGAATTTTACCATGCAGACGAAGCCTTTTTATGTTCGACGGTTCTAAAAATACAACCCGTGATTGAGGCGGATGGAAAAAATCGGCCCGGGCCTGCCCGGACCCCTGACCAAAAAAATCCAGGGTTTTTATGATCAACTGGTTTACCATTCATAAATTTCCGGGAAAGGAAAAAACATGTCTTTGAAAAAAAAATTGATCTTCGGCGCCGGCGGGCTGGTGGTTTTGATCATGGTGATCACCCTGTCCCTTGTTTCCGTCCTGGTCACCAAACAGAATAAAACCATTGCCGACAAACAGGTCCTGGGCGCCGTCAATGTCATCCGGCAGGATCTTCTGGACAAGCAGCACAAACTCCTGGCCGATGCCCAGCAGATGGCCTCTGCTAACAAGATGGCCTCCAAAATCGCCTATCTGAACGACAATAAACGGGAAAAAAACATTCAATTGCTGCACGGCCAGTATCAGACCGTTGTCGATGCCGTTTTCCAGGTGGGCCGGACCAGTGATCTCTGGAAAATGGCTGTTTATGATATGGACGGGGACCTCAAGGTGTTTGCCCTCCGGGGAACGGGTTCCGATGTCCTGGGCTATGTTCATTATGCGGCAACCACCCCTCCGGGCCTGGTCAAGGCAGAGAACACGGCGGCGGCAGGCAAGGATCTTTCTTTTTTCGCGGCAACCCTGAATAAGGACGAGGCTGCCGGACGGGATGCCTACAAGCAGACGGAAGCTCTTCCCGACATCGGCATGGGCATAAAATATGACCATCCCCCGGTCACGAGTCCATCCGTTGACTTTGATTATTCCGGCAACAGCCTGATCCTGGTGGCATCCATCCCCATTATCGGGGAGGTGTTCAATGCCGCCAAAGGCAAAACAGAACCCACACAGATCGGCTTTCTCCGGGCCGATTATCAGTTTAAAACAGATTTTACAGGGAAAATGGCCCAGGTCACCGGCATGAAGATCAACCTGTTTTCAAAGGACAGCCTTCTCATCGGAACACTGCCGGATTATAATAAACCGGCCCTCTCCCATCTCTCCCATAAAGATACCCCGGACACCCTGGAAAAACAGGAAGTTTTTGTCACCCCCCTTGACCTGGAAAAAGGCTCCTATATCCAGGGCGCCCTTCCCCTATACAACGGGAAAACCTTTGTCGGAACGGCGGTTTCACTCCTGTCCGATGAGGTCATTAAAAGCAATTCCTGGCAGATTATCAAACTTCTGGGGATGGTGGCCCTGGGCTGCATTGTTCTGGTCATCCCGGTGACCATTATTTTTGCAAATTCCTTTATCAACCCCATTCTTAAAATCGTCGGCGGCCTGGATGACCTGGCCGGGGGGGAAGGGGATCTGACCACCCGCCTCAGCATCAAGTCCAATGATGAAATCGGGAAGCTGGCCGATTGTTTCAACACCTTCATGGACAAGCTCCAGGGCATCATCAAAAATATTTCCGGAAATGCATCGGCCCTGAGCCTTTCCTCCACCAGCCTTTCCGACCTTTCCCACATCATGTCCAAGGGTTCCGTGGAGATGAATGCAAAATCCAACAGTGTGAACGATTCCCTGAAAGCCGTGTCTGAAAATATCGGCCATATCACCCGGAAGATGGATGAGGCCTCTTCCAATATCCATATGGTTTCTTCGGCCACCGAGGAAATGACCGCCACCATTAATGAGATTGCCAAAAATTCCGAAACGGCCCGCTCCATTGCGGAACAGGCCGTTGTCCAGGCCCAGAATTCTTCGGACCGGCTATCGGAACTGAGAAATGCCGCCGTTGAAATCGGCAAGGTGACGGAAGCCATCAACCAGATTTCAGAGCAGACCAATCTCCTGGCCTTGAATGCCACCATTGAAGCGGCCCGGGCCGGGGAAGCCGGAAAGGGATTTGCCGTTGTGGCCAATGAGATTAAAGAGCTGGCCCGTCAGACAGCCGGGGCCACCCAGGAGATTGAGGCCAAGGTCAATGACATCCAGAAAATGGTTGAAAATTCAACCACGGAAATGAGCAATACCCAGGAAGTGGTCAATCATATCAACGGCATCATTACCCAAATCGCCTCGGCCGTGGAAGAACAGTCCGTGACCACCAAGGAAATCGCCGTCAATATTTCAAACGCCTATAACGGAATCCAGGATGTAAACGCCAATGCAGCCCAGACCAACGATTCCACGGGCCGGATCAGCCGGGACATGGTGGATGTGGATAAAAATTCCCAGGATATTTCCGAAAAAAGCGCCCGGGTGGAAGAAAGTGCGGATGGATTAATGAAACTCGCCGTTCAGCTTGAAAAGCTGGTCAGCCAGTTTAAAATTTAACCCGGATGGACATGCTGATGCCTTACTCATTTGAGCCCCACCGGGATTTTGCCGTGCAACTGGACCGGGAAGATGATCTGAAAGGCTTCAGATCGTATTTTCACATACCTGAAAATACCATTTATATGGATGGAAATTCCCTTGGCCTTGTTTCAAAAAGAGCTGAAGAAAGCGCCCTGCGGGTGCTGAAGGAATGGAAAGACCATGCCATCCGGGGATGGATGTCCGGGGATAAACCCTGGTTTTACCTGCCGGAAGAAATCGGCAAAAAATGCGCTGCCATCGTGGGTGCGGAAAAAGAAGAGGTCATCATGACCGGCTCCACCACCGTGAACATCCATTCCCTGGTCGGCACCTTTTATCAGCCCCGGGGGAGCCGGACCCGAATCATTGCCGATGAATTGAATTTTCCCTCGGATATTTATGCACTCAAGGGGCAGATCCAAATAAGGGGGCTTGATCCGTCAAAAGAGCTGATCCTGATCAAGAGCCGCGACGGCCGGTGCCTGGATGAAGATGCCATTGCCGCCGCCATGACCCCTGAGACGGCCCTGGTCTTTCTGCCCTCGGTTCTCTTCCGGAGCGGCCAGTTGCTGGACATGGCCTTTCTCACCCGGGAAGCCCACAGAAAAGGCATCTGCATCGGCTTTGACTGCTGCCATTCCGCCGGGGTGGTTCCCCACCGGTTTTCCGAATGGGACCTTGATTTTGCCGTCTGGTGCAGTTACAAATACATGAACGGCGGCCCCGGAAGCCCGGCATTCTTATATATCAATAAACGGCATTTCGATAAAACGCCTCTTCTGGCCGGGTGGTACGGCTGTGAGAAAAACCGGCAGTTTGATATGCGCATTGACTTTGATCATTCCAGAAGCGCCGGGGGATGGCAGATTTCAACCCAGGGAATGCTCAGTGCGGCCCCGGTCGAAAGCGCTTTGGATATCATCCTTGAGGCCGGTATGGACAAAATCAGGGAAAAATCCAAAAAAATCACCTCCTATCTGGCCTATCTTGTGGATGCATATCTATCAAAAGATCCCTATCATTTTAAGATCGGGACCCCCCTTGATCCTGAAAAGAGAAGCGGGCATATCGCCCTGGAACATGAAACCGAGGCGGTCCGGATCGGAAAGGCCCTCCTGGACCACCATATTATCCCGGATTTCCGGCCCCCCAATATCCTCCGGTTGGCCCCCGTACCGCTCTACAATACCTATCTTGAAGTCTTTGAAACGGTTCAGGCGCTCAAAAAAATTATGGATACAAAGGCCTATGCGTCCTATTCGCAGGAAAGGGGTACGATTTCCTGAAGGAAGGAATGAGGCCAAACCCGGCTAGGATTTGAGCAGTTCATAGATGAGGATGGCGCCGCACAGAACAAATCCGAGGTTATAGATCCACCTGGACTGTTTATATTCTCTGATATAAGCCTCTGGAAAACCCGAGGACTTCATTCTGCCGATCACCCGGATGGAAGTAAAAACAAGAAAAAAAAGAAAAAAAACGATGAACACCACAAAGGCGGGGTTGGAAAAAGCAGGGTGGACATAGGTAATCGCCATATAACCGGCAAAGCCCGCGAGAACCGGTATGGGATAAAATCTACCGGACCTGGAAAATTCCCGGTTCAGACGGAGTTTCTCCCGGGCTGAAAGCAGTTCCAGGGCTTCCTTAGAAATGGATCGGCTGAAAAAAAGGCATATGGCCAGGATGACCAGCCCGATACCGAGAAGATCCGACATTAATCCCCAGGCCTCTTTCTGAAAATCATCCCCGGCAAAAAGTTTAGAGCCTCTTTTTCAGGTTGATAAATTCGCTTCGCTCAAATCCCAGTTTTTTAAAAAAGGACAATACATCGGTGGAATCCCAGAGAACCGAAGAATAGATATGTTTGATTCCTTTTTCTTTATAGATGTCACAGATTTTCCGGCCAAGGGCCAACCCGATCCCCTGCCCCATATATTCGGGAAGGACCCCGATGGCCATGATCCAGGCGCTTTTTTTAATCCCGAACCCGGCATACAGGATCGTACTGATCATATAGCCCACCACTTTTCCGTTGATTTCAGCCACCAGGCTTAATTTTCCCTTGTTTTCAGATATCTGCTGCTCAATAAATTTTTCAAAATCAACGGACCCGTCTTCCTCGGAAATGGCTTTTCTTATCTGTTGAATGGGTTCTGCATCCTCAAGGCTGATTTCTCTTATATTCACCGCGTGTTCCACAGGCTCCTCCATGTTATTCGACTTTAATGATCTTCACGGTATGCCCGACCCAGTTTGGCGGAAGATAGATCCTCCCGCTGTTGCCGCTGGATTAACCTCTTTTCGATCATTTCTTCACCATATACTTCAAATTTTACCTTTGGCTGAACCTCAGGCTGCTTTCCGTAT
>JAAUSZ010000073.1 GCA_012031875.1 Desulfobacula sp. | reverse complement strand
AGACCCGGCCACGGAGGATTCCGCCAATTTCTATTTCTACCAGAACAACGAAGGCCAGGTGATCTTCTGCCTCCACCCCCAAACACCTCATCACAGGGACGGCCGGCGAAGCCACCTCGGTTTTCCTTCCCCAGGTGGCCAAACGCATGGTGGCCCTTTTTCCCAAACTGGCCAACCTGAAGGTCAGGCGAACCTGGCGGGGGCAGTACCCCATGACGCCGGACGGCTTTCCCATCGTGGGGGCTACCAGGGAATTTCCCCATTTCATCAACGCCGCGGGCATGTGCGGCCAGGGCTATATGCTGGGGCCGGGCCTGGGAGAATTATTATCGCGAATTGTGACTTGCGGTTTGACAAAAGATGATATAGAAGTTTTAGCACATTTTAATTTGTACCGGGATTTTACGGGAGCAGAACAATTCAAATAGGAGAGGCTGCAAGGTGTCCATGTTCACAAGAGCAAAACAGAGCCGGGTTTTTCAGGATGTCGTGGAGCAGATTCAGGATGCCATTATGAGCGGCAAACTGGAACCCGGCAGCAAACTCCCGGCCGAGCGTGAACTCAAAGACATGTTCAACACCAGCCGGGGAACCCTGAGGGAGGCCCTGCGGGTCCTGGAGCAGAAAGGCCTCATTGAAATCAAGCTGGGCGTTTCCGGCGGGGCCATCATCAAACGCATTGACACCGGCATCATGATGGAATCCATGGCCCTTCTCATCCGGTCCGGCGAGGTCTCCCTGGAACACCTGGCGGAATTCCGGATTAAAACCGAGGGAACCATCGTGGAACTGGCCACCCAGCGGGCCGGCAAAAAAGACATCAAAGAGCTGGAAAAGCTGTTTAACCGGGCCAAGGCCTATTATGAGCAAAGCGACTGGGAGAATTTCCTCAAGACCGATGAAAAAATGCACACCTATATCGGCATCATGACCCGGAACCCGGTCTTCCAGTTTGTGCAGAAGACCATCCACGACAATATTCATCTGTATTACAATGAATATCTGCCCATGGCCCAGGACAGGTCCCTTGAAAACCTCATGGATTTCAAAAAGATCATCGATGCCATGAAGGCCGGGGATGCCGCCGCCGCCTCGGAGATCATCCAGGATCATATCAAACGGTTCAATGACAAAATGCTGGAAGAAAACAAGGGAAAAGCCCTGAACCCCCTATGACCCTTTCTCATAGTGGCGCACCACCGAGCGCACCCCGTTCATCATGCTCACGTTGCCGAAGCAGAACAGCCTTATGAAATGGTCTTCCTTGAGGCGCAGGGCTCTGAATATCTCTTTTTCGGAAAGGCCCTTTTTCCAGAGGTCCACGATGGCGCCATAGAGGTCCCGGAGGAAATCCAGCTTGGCCCGGATGCGCTGCCGGCCATTTTCCCTCCTGGGGAAATGGCTGCACAGAAGCATGTCAAAGTCCAGTTCCAGAACCCGCTCCAGGGATTCAATCTCGGTTCCCAGGCATTCATCGACCCGGAAATATTTGATCCGGTCGGCAAGGTAGAGATCCCCGGGAAACAGGATTCCGGCCTCTTGGATAAAAAAGGCCGTATGATCCTTGGAATGGCCGGGGGTATGAATGGGAACCATGGGCCCCAGGGCCGTGTCGATCTTTTCCGGGAAGGGCTCCACCTCCAGGGGTGCTGATTTTCCCCAGACATAGGTCTGATAGGGCAGGATCCGGGAGGGCCGGGCCATTTTTTCAATGGTGAGCGGGTGCCCGTAGACCCTTGCCCCCAAAGTCTCTTTAAGGGCTGCGGCATTGCCGCTGTGGTCCTCGTGGTGGTGGGTCAGAACGATCCTTTTGACCCGGTTCTCTTCTGCCAGGGCCGGCACCTCTTTTCCCATGCGGCTGAGCCCGGTGTCGATCATGAGATCGCCCAGGATATAGCAGAAGGCGGTCATGAGGGGAGGCCCGGCCAGGGACCAGCCCAGTTTGTACCCCTTGACCCCCTTGAATTCATATGTTTTTAAGAACCGCATGGCCTGTTCTTTATATCCCCTTTTAAAAATTTTACAAAGAAAAAATCTCCCCCGGGCCTTGCTATTTGACCCTGAACTCTCTATACAATAATTTAATCAGATAAATGATTATTTTTAAAATTAGAGGAGCCCAAGCATGAAGACCCTACCGGTCAAAACCCCCATCGACCCCATCATCGTCAGGCAGGAAATCGAAAAAATGGGGCTGAAATCCGTCGGCCTTGCGTCCATCCGGGAACTGAACCGCATCGTCAACAATATTGAAACCGCTTCAAACCAGAAATACATCCGCATGGAAATGGGCGTGCCCGGCCTGGAGCCCCCCCAAATCGCCGTGGATGCGGAAATCGAAGCCCTGAAAAGAGGGGTGGGCTCCAAATACCCGCCCTTTGACGGCATCCCGGAACTGAAGCATGAAATCTCCCGGTTTGTCAAAAATTTCCTGGATGTGGACATCAGCCCGGAACCCTGTTTTCCCACGGTGGGGTCCATGCAGGGATGCTATATGGCCATGATGTGCACCACCCGGCGCAAGAAGGGCAAGAACAAGATCCTCTTCCTGGACCCGGGCTTTCCGGTGAACAAACGCCAGGCCGCCGTCGTCGGCGCTCCCTTTGATCATTTCGACGTCTATGAATACCGGGGAGAAAAGCTCAAGGCCAAGCTGGAATCCTATCTGGAAAAGGGCGATTTTGCCTCCCTCATGTATTCCAACCCCAATAACCCGGCCTGGATCTGCTTTACCGAACAAGAGCTTCAGATCATCGGCGAACTGGCCACCCAATACGACTGCATTGTCATGGAAGACCTGGCCTATTTCGGCATGGATTTCCGGCAGGACTATTCCGTTCCGGGCAAGGCCCCCTTCATCCCCACGGTGGCCAAATACACGGACAATTATATCCTGCTCATCTCCAGCTCCAAATCCTTTTCCCTGGCCGGGCAACGCATCGGCATGACCGCCATCCCGGACAAGCTCTTCAATTCCACGGGGGACAATCTGGAACCCTGGTTCGGAACCAATAAATTCGGCTATGCCTATATTTTCGGGGCCATGTATTCCCTCAGCTCCGGCGTGTCCCATTCCAACCAGTACGGGCTTTACGGCCTTTTAAAAGCCGTCAACGACGGGACATACAATTTTGTGGAAAGCGTCAAAGAATACGGGGACCGGGCCCGGGCCATGAAAAAACTCTTCACGGACAACGGCTTTCTCATCGTCTATGACATGGACGACACGGTGAAAATCGCGGACGGGTTTTATTTTACCATTTCTTATCCCGGCTTCACCGGCGTGGAACTGGTGGAGGAACTCCTGTATTACGGCGTCAGCGCCATTTCCCTGACCACCACGGGCAGTGACCGGCACGAGGGCCTCCGGGCCTGCGTATCCCTCACCGGCAAAGAAAGATTCAAGGAGCTGGAAGACCGCCTCAAGGCCTTTGAGAAAGACCATCCCAAGGGCGGCGGATTTAAAATCATCGCCCTGTAACCCCATCCAGGCCCGGCGCAGACTTTCTGTTTGCCCGGGCCTGGTCCCGCCCGCCGATTCGATTAATCCAGGCGCCCCGAGCCCCTCAATGAGCTGCGCAACCTCACCGGCCGTGGTGTAGTGGACAAAGGAAAGCCGCAGCACGCCCTTGTCAAGGGGGACGCCCATTCCCAGAAGCGGCCGGACCCCGTAGAAATGCCCCAGCCCCACCATGAGTTTTTGTTCCGTCAACCGCGCAAAGACCTCATCCAGGGGTTTCCGCCGGGGGAGAATGGATACCGTGGGCGCTCTCAGCCCCGGATCATCGGGCCCCAGGACCGTGACATCCTCCCGGTTCCGCAGCCAGTCCATGAGGGGCGTCAACAGCCCTGTCTCATAGGAATGGAACATCTCCTGAATCCGGCGGCCCCGCTCGGCAGGCCCGGCGTCTTCCGTAAAATGGCGGGCATAGACCGCATCCAGGTATTCGGCCACACCCGCAGCCGCCGCGATCTGGGCATGGTCCGGCCCAGCCGGGGTCATCTTTTTCCGGACCACCCCGGCATTAAAATAATGTCCCTGGTTGGGCAGGGCGTCCAGAAGATCCCTTTTGATGGTCATGAGCCCCAGATGCGGCCCCCAGGTCTTGTAAAGGGAGAAAAGATAGATGTCCGCCCCCAGGGCCCGGACATCAGGCAGCCGTGGGGTGCATAGGACACGCCGTCCACCACCACAAAGGCCCCGGCGGCCTTTGCCCTGGCCGCGATCTCTGCCACGGGATTCACATGGGCGATGATGTTGGAACAGTGGGGAAAGGCCAGCAGCCGGGTCCTGGCGGAAAAAAGGGCGTCCAGGTCCCCGGGGTTCAGCCGTCCCGTCCTGGGATCAATCCCCCATTCCTTGACCACCATCCCCGTCTTTTCCAGCCTCCGCCAGAACCCTGAATTGGCCTCGTGGTCCTGGTTGGTCACAATGATTTCATCGCCTTTGTCCCAGAGTTCGCGAAAGGCCCGGGCCAGGACATAGAGATTCTGGGTGGTGGACGGCCCGAAATGGACCTCGTCTTCTCCCACATTCAGATAGGCCGCCATCCGGGCATAGGCCTCATCCATGGCCGCACCCGCAGCCATGGACGCCGGGAAACCGTAATAGGGCTGAACCTTGGTCCGGGTATAGTAATGGGTCAGCCGGGAAATGACCTGCCGGCAGGCATATGAACCGCCTGCATTTTCAAAGAACCCCCATCCGTTTAACGAGGGTTCTTCAAAGGCGGGGAATTGACTTCGGATAAATCTTGAATCCAATTGGGGCATGGTATCTTTCCTTTCCTTCAATCAGGGTTAATGCCGGAAAATAGGACAGGACCTTCCGCTTTGTCAATCCCCATCCAAAATATGTCCCCAGAAATTCCCTGCCGGGAAAATAGATGTTTTCTTTTATTGTGTTCCAGCCCTCCCTGTTATATGAAATTCCATATGCAATCTCAGAATCATGAATGGATCATCAATGAAAAATTTCAAAGATAAAGCAAACCTGATATGGGGGGTGGATGAGGACCGCCGGGATATCATCATTTATAATACTGCCGACGGCAAGGCCGCCGTATCCCTCTATGCCAAAGACGGCAGGGTATGGATGAATCAAAATCAACTGGCCAAACTTTTTGACACCTCGGTGCCCAACATCAGCATGCACATTTCCAACATCCTGAAAGATAAGGAATTAGATGAAAAATCAGTTATTAAGGATTATTTAACAACTGCCGCCGACGGCAAAGACTATCGCGTCACGTTCTACTCCCTGGAGATGGTGCTGGCTGTGGGTTTCAGGGTCCGGAGCAAACGGGGCACCCAATTCAGAATCTGGGCCGGCCATCATTTGAAAGAGTATATGGTCAAGGGCTTTGTCATGGATGACGAGCGCCTGAAAAATCCGGACGGCAGGCCCGACTATTTTGATGAACTCCTGGAGCGCATCCGGGAGATCCGGGCCTCGGAAAAACGCTTTTACCAGAAGATCCGGGATCTGTTTGCCCTGAGCAGCGATTACGACAAAACCGACAAAGCCACCCAGATGTTCTTTGCCGAAACCCAGAACAAACTGCTCTATGCTGTAACCCGGCAGACGGCGGCGGAAATCATACTGGCAAGGGCCGATGCCGGAAAGCCCAACATGGCCCTCACCTCCTGGAAAGGCCCTGTGGTCCGTAAACAGGACATCTTTATCGCCAAAAACTACCTGACCGAAGATGAAATCGACACCCTGAACCGCCTGGTCGTGATCTTTCTGGAAACCGCTGAGCTGAGGGCCAAAAACCGGTTCGATATCCCCATGAAATTCTGGCGTGAAAACGTGGACCGGATTCTGGCCTTTAATGAAAAGCCTCTCTTGACAGGCAAGGGCAGCATCAGCAATGAAGCCATGGAAGCAAAGGTCAGGGAAATATATGCGCTGTTCGACAAAAACCGTAAAGCCCAGGAGGCCGAACAGGCCGACCTGGAAGACCTTGCCGACCTGAAGCTCCTGGAAGAAAAAATAGAGAGGAAAAACTAATGAAGCGGTATACAAAATATAAGGACAATGGGGTTGGACGGATCGGGAGAATTCCTGCTTTACCGCTTTATTGATCATGCCGTTTGCCGCCATCAGGCCCTGAAACCCGACGCCGAAATCAAGGATTTCCGTTTTTGTCTTCTCCTCCCTCATCATGCCCCCGGTTCAAATCACAGAGGGGCGCCAGGTCATCCACGGTCAGGGCCACGGTGAATTTATATCCCGAAAGCACACGAACCGGTTTTAAATCATGGAATTCGTTATGGGGGTGATCGTGAATCGTCAGCGAGGCCTTGCCTTTCCAGACCGGTAACAGTTTGACGTCCCGGGATTTGAGCTGGACCAGTTCATGGACCGCCGGGCGGTGGTGGCTGCCCTGGACGAGATTGGGGAAATACCGGACCAATGCCGACCCGGCAAAGGTGGGAGACGGCAGAGAGGCGGTTTCCGCTTCAAGGGTAACCACGGCCTCGGCCTGGCGGCGGCCGTTGACGGACAGGGCCGCGCCCAGCATGGCGCCGCTGCCGTTGCCCGGCGCGGCCTTGGAAGGAAGGTCATAGGACCGGGTGATCCAGGTTTCGCCCATCTGTTTGGGCCAGCCCTGGATCAGGCCCCGCATGAGGGCCCTGTCCTGGTCCACCCAGATAAGGGGGCAGTAGGCCATGGGCCTGTCCTGATACCGGGCCGACAGGAGAAGGATGGTTTCCCGGTACTGGCTGCATACCGGATCAAGATAGTCTCTGCCCGTGTCGCCGGCATACTGCCATTCAATAAAATAGACGGCGCATTGGCCCGATAAAAGACTCAGGCCCGGGGGCAGAAAGGCGGCGGCCTTTTCGGGATCGGTTTCGTATTCAACGGCCAGGACATTGCCGACATAATGCCACGGCGGTGCAGGAACAAGGCTGGATGCCCCCTTTGGGGTGCGGGGCAGGGTATATCCGGTTAACATGGTCATCCTCCTGTGTTAGGGTTTCCCTGCTGTTTACCCCTCTTTTTCATCCCTGCATTGTAAAAAATTGCAGGATTTGCAATTGCCAAAAGATTTGTATGTTTGTAAATAGGATTTATGAAACCGGATCACACCATGACTGAACCCCCTGCCCCCACGGCCATGGTCAGAAATGCGGGCCTGCCCTTTATGGAAATCAAGGAGGGCGCCTGGAAAGGCTATTCCGTAAGGACCCATTCCCATGAGGAATTGACCCTGGGATTTGTGGAAAAGGGCGGCAGCACCATCACCTGCAACGCCATGGAATTCAAGATCAAAGAGGGACAGTCTATCCTGATCCCGCCGGGGATGATCCACCTTTGCCGCCCCGACGACCTGAACCGGTACCGGTTTACCATGCTGTATATGGACCCCTGCTGGTTTGAGTCGACATTTAAAATCGAACCGGCCAAAATCAGGCCCCGGATCAGATCCATGGCTCCTCAGGAGCTTGAAGAAAAAGACCGGTTTCTGGCCGCCTTTAAAACCGGGGACGACCCCCTGGACTTGGAGAGCCGGGCCATCCTGTTTCTCGGAAATTTTATGTCCGGCGGTTTCGGTATGAAGGGGTTAGCACCGCCTTCAACCGGGGGCCGGGCGGAACTGGAGGCGGTCAGGCAGTATATGGATCAAAATTTCAGCGACCAGATCCAACTGGATGACCTGGCCCGGATTTCAGGCATAACGAAATTTTCACTGCTCAGGCGATTCAAGGCCCGGCACCAATTGTCCCCCCATGCCTATCTCATCAATAAAAGAATCCATCTGGCCAGGCAATTGCTGCTGGAAGGAAACACCGTGGCGTCAACCGCCGCCGCCTGCGGTTTTTTCGACCAGAGCCATTTTGTCAAAACCTTCCGGCAATACGTGGGGATCACCCCCATGGACTACAAATAAAAAAAAGGCAGGCGCCGGATCATCAGCCCTGCCTTTTTTAAAGATTTGATTATGATTTTTTTCTGCTGACCCCGGCAACGCCAAGCAGGCCAAAACTGAAAAGCAATAAGCTTGCCGGTTCAGGGACCGGCGGCGGGCTGTCTGTAAAAGCGACTGAAGATGGCCCTCCGTCATTCTGGACGGTAAAAACAAGCTCTCCGATAAAATGCATATATTCACCATCTGAAAGAAATTGATCGGCATCAAAAGGTGATGGAAGCATCAGCCCTGAATCAATATAGAAGGACCCCGGCGTATTGTTTGTATATTCCCATGTTACCCCATTCAGATAAGCTTCCGTTGGCCCTGCCGTTCCCACCCACATGGAGACATCACTTTGAAAATTTACATAGCTGCCCTCTCCCCCGACAACCCCCTTGAGGAAATACTGATCATACCATCCTGCATATTGGCCGGAGCCGTCCCCATCGTCCGGATCATAGACAAAAACATCATAGGAAATGGTCATGACGGTCGGGCCAAGCAGATGCGAGGGGTCATTCTGGCCGACACCGGTTCCATCCGTCAACCAGGAACCCCAGCCATTCGCGTCGCCATATCCCCAGATACCGGCGGCAGCATTGGCTGAGGCTCCGGATGCATTAATATTGCCGGTATACCCAAGGGCATCGCCCGGGGCACTCAATGAAATAGACCCGCTGCTTTCCCCGGTTCCATTTCCCCAGGACACATCAACCCGGTACGTCCCCTCCACCCGATTTTCAACCGTAGCTGAAACGGCGGCCGGGATATGAAAAAGCATAAATAAAAAAACAAACACTATTATCTGTGGCGTCCATCTGATTTTTAACATTCACCCCTCCATTTTTTATTGGTTTAATTTTTGCAGGATCTCTTTATCCTGTTCCAAGTATAGGAGGATTCGTTCAGGAGGGAAATCGCCGGGGCAGGGTATTTTCAGGGGATGGCCGGGGTTATGGTCAAGGTCAGAGAATGCCTATCCTGGCTGCTTTCCGGAGGGCTTCCTCGCGGCTGCGGGTCTGAAGTTTTTCATAGATGTTCTTGATGTGGGTATGTACGGTGTGCGGGCTGATACACAGAAGTCCGGCAATCTCCTTGTAGGTCAGGCCCTTTTCCAGATGGGACAGGATCATCTTTTCCCTTTTGCTGAGGATGTCCTGGTTACGGGTATCGTGGACATGCAATTCTTTGATGACCATCCGGGCGATTTTAGGGCTCATGGGCGCTCCTCCCCTGTGGAGGTCGAAAATGGCTTCGACAAGTTCCCGGGGGGTGCTCCCTTTCAAAATATATCCGGTGGCGCCGGCTTTCAGGGCTGAAAAACAGAACTCCGTTCCTCGGAGATGGTATGCACCAGGATGTCCATTTCCGGACGCAGGGCCCCGGCCTTGAGAATCAGCTCAACGCCGGACATCTCCGGCAGTCCCAGGTCCACCAGCATGATATCGGCCCTGGTATGTTCCAGGGCTGCCAAGGCTTCTTCCGCAGTCTTGTATGCCCCGGCGATCTCAATCCCGGGTTCTCCGGAAAGAAGAAGGTTAAGACTCTGGAGAAGGATTCTGTCGTCTTCAACAATGATTAATCGCATATGTCTCCATTATAATGGAATCTCAAGATTCAAGCATGCTCCATTCCGGGTTGTCAATGAAATCCTGCCGTTGACTTCCATGGCCCGCTTTTTCATGCCGGCCATCCCATTGCCGGGAACCGACTGTTCAAGGCCTATACCGTCATCCTGCATCACCAGGGTCATTTTTTCCGGGGCTACGGTCAAATCGACCTGGACGTTCCCGGCCTTTGAATGTCTCACCACGTTTGTCAAAAATTCCTTATAAATCCGGGTGATATTTAAAAAAAGAAGGCTGCCGGGAGCATCCACCGGGTTCTGGATATCCGAGCGAAACCTTAAGGCCATGCCGTTGGATTCGATCAGGTCCTTGCCGAAAAACCGGAGGTCGGCGGATAGGCTGTCCCAGGTGATATCCGTGGCTTCCAGGCTTCTCATAAATCCCCGGATTTCCGATATCCCTTCCCTGGCAAGCCTTTCGATTGTTGAAACGATGCCTTTCATGTTTTATCCCCTGTGTGATGAAGCGCCATACCCGATAAAAGATGAATATTGGTTATGGTTCCCCCCACGCCGTCATGGAGGTCCTGTATGATCTTTTCCTTTTCTTTTGCATACTGTCTTTCCTTTTCAAGACCGGCCTGGGCCTCCTTCAGGGTTTGCTCGTGAAGATCGGCATTTTCCAGAAGAATTTCAGCCAGGCGCATCAGGGCCCTAAGAACCTGGAGGCGGTCCCGTGTGTAAAACCCTCCCTTCCTGGGAGCCCCAAGGAGGATAAGGATTTTAAGATCCCTGCGGATCCGGACCGGCAGGGCCGTGACAATGCCGGCACAGGGCAGATCAGGACTTGGATCTTCCCAGAGAAGCACTGGTTCGGATGATTGAGAAAATTTTTGGATCAGCCTTGCTTCCGGTTCGTCTTTGCCCTTTGCCACAATGATCCGGGAGGGCTGGAAGGCCTCTTCCAGGCAAGCGGTGAGGCTTTTAAGAATCTCATCCGGCGGCTGTCCGCCAGCCCGGTTTGAAAAAGAAGCGAGCACTACGCCTTCATCCAGCAGTTCCCGCCGGAAAAGGCGGCGGATCAGAATACGGACCCAATCCCGCAGCGGGGCATAGACAGCTACAACCAGGATGATGGTCAGGGACCCGATTCCAAAATCGCGGGTCACGGAAGCACCCTGGTCCAGAAACTCCCCCAGAGTCCCATCAGGCATAAATCAGCGACTCCGAGCAGAAGGACCGTAATACCGTATACAAATGTGCCTTCAAAGATATCGTCCACATCCATCAACCGGTATTTTTGGATCGCAAAAGCCATGGAAAGCGGGAGCATGACGACAAAGGCCGTTGGAATCGTATCCTTAACCAGCCTTTCACCAGTGATCAACAGGGGAATGGCGTTCACAAAAACCCAGGGGGCCAGCCCCATCAGAAAACCGATGGCAATCCACTTCATCTGTTCCCGTTCCACGGGATTGCGGTAAACAAAAAAAGCATGGAAAATAGAAATAAAAGAAAGAATCGAAAACAGGGCCGTACATAAATTAAGGATGGGAATGGTCAAGGTTGCGCCGGCGGCAATAGAAAACCATAAAAAATGGGAACGAGAATGGGATAACGCTCCAAAAATTTTCTTTTCCTGGGGAGCAGGAGGATAAAATGGAGAAGCAGCGCATTCCCGATGGGAAGGGCAAGGATATTGATGATATTGATCCAGTCAAAATAGACTGGAGGCAGGGCGATTTCTGCCATCAGGGAAGTTGCATTGGTCTCAAAGACAATGGACAGGGCGAGACACATGGCATGAAACAGGATGGCCTGTTCACGGAGACCAGCCTTGTAAAGCGTAACAGTGCCGATCAGAAAAAAAAAGAGGCCGGATATGAGATGAACCAATTCCAGGTCCTGCAAAAACGATAGGCTGGCCTTTCGGGGTCCTGTAACGATCTCAACGATTTTTCCCTGTCGTTCCAGGAGGATCGGGATCTGGGAGTTCTGCAATCGGTCATGGAGTTCTTGTTTTGCTTTGAGCCAGGAAAAAAGATCAGTCCTGCTCTTAATATGGATATTGTCCGTAAGCAAATGGAAAGGTCTCACTTTCAGACCGGAGATGGCCAGAATCCGATCATCCGGCTGAAAAGAACTCCAGGAGGCGGTTGAGAGAACCCTGCCGGTCCGCCAATCGATAACAATGCCGATAATGGGGGCGCGATACAGGATGATAGCGGAGATAGTCAACAGAAGGATAAAAGCGATAATTGATCCGCCTATCACATAAGCCTTTCTCATGTGCCCTCCAAAGGTTTGGTCTGCATTGCGATGCAGTGATGGTAAGACAGGTGCTTTCTTCTTGTCAACGGAAATGCATAAAAAACACCGAGGGTCGAGAGCCTCGGCGAAAAAAATATTCATTGATATCGGCAGGCTGTTTTATTACAGTGTGAACTGGTTCTGTTCTTTTACAGGCAGATGTGTGCAGATACCTATCATTATCATCATAGAAAGGGAGGCGAACAAATGGCTAAAAAAAGTTTATTCATTACCATAATCATCGGTTTTTCTTTTCTCTCCACCGCGGCATGGGCTGAGACCCTGGAACTGCTGACCTGGAAAGGGTATGCCCCCACGGTCCTGGTGGACAAATTTAAAGCGGAAACCGGCATCGAGGTCAAGGTCACCTTTACCAATAATGAGGAAATGATTGCCAAACTGCGGGCCACCCGGGGCGCAGGCTTTGACCTGGCCCAGCCCAGCCAGGACAGGATTTCCTCGGTCCAGGCCGAATACAAGATTTACCAGCCCATTGATTTTTCAAAGATCAATGCAGACCAGATCATCACCACCATGCTGGATGCGGTGAAAAAGAACACCACCGTGGACGGCGTGGCCCATGCCGTGCCCTTCTGCTGGGGAACGGACGGCCTTGTGGTCAATAAAAAGCTTGCACCTGCGGCCGCAGATTATACAGACCTTTTGAACCCCGCCTACAAAGGCCGGGTGAGCTACCGCCTGAAACGGCCCACCCTCATCGCCCTTGCCTTTGCCGCGGGCAATGACCCCTTTGCCAAATATTCCGACCCCGTGGCCTACAAAGCCCTCATGGAAAAGATCGGCCAGGACATGATCGACAAAAAGGACCTGGTCCAGAATTACTGGACCAACGGGGATGCCCTGCTCCAGTCCATGCGCGCCAATGAAATATACGTGGCCATGGCCTGGGACAACGGCGGATGGAAACTCCATGAAGAAAATCCGGACATTGATTTTGTGGCTCCCAAAAGCGGGGCCATGGGATGGATCGACACCTTTGCCATTCCCGCCAAGGCCAAAAATACCGAGGCTGCCTACAAATGGATCAATTTTATGCTCAAACCGGAAAACGCAGCTGTTTTTACCAACCTTGAAAAAACCGGGACTGCCTCCAAGGGGGCCATCCAGTTGGCCGATGCAAAGGTCAAGGCCCATTTTGAAAGATGCTTTTCCGATGCGGACATCAATAATATCAAATGGTATCCGCCCGTGCCCGACAAGCTGGAAGCAATGGAAGGCATGATCCTGGATAAGGTCAAGGCCTCCAAATAAACCCCTGCCCCTGTCCCCTGCCGCCCGGCAGGGGACAGCCCGGAGCCGACATGCAGACCGATCTTTCAGTGATCAATGTCACAAAAACATTCAAGGAGTTTACGGCCGTTGAATCCGTCTCCTTTGAGGTGGAAAAAGGCAGGTTCTTTTCCATCCTGGGCCCCTCCGGATGCGGGAAAACAACCCTGCTGAGGATGATCTCCGGATTTTTTGAACCCACCTCCGGAATCATTGAAATCAACGGAAAAAATATGGCCGGGATTCCGCCCAACAAGCGGCCCGTGAATCTGATTTTCCAGAACCTCGCCCTTTTTCCCATGATGGATGTGGGGCAGAACATCGCCTTCGGGCTGGAGCGGAAAAGAGAAAAACGCGCGGTGATCCGGCGGAAAACCGCTGAAATACTGGAGCGCGTGGGGCTGCCCGGATTTGAAAAGAAAAAGGTGGACCAGCTCTCCGGCGGACAGCGGCAGCGGGTGGCCATTGCCCGGAGTCTCATCCTTGAACCGGCCGTCCTCCTCCTGGACGAACCCCTGGGCGCCCTGGACCTGAAACTGAGGGAGCAGATGAAAATCGAGCTGAAAACCCTCCAGACCCAGGTGGGCACAACCTTTGTCTATATCACCCATGACCAGTCGGAAGCCCTGGTCATGTCGGACCATGTGGCCGTGATGAACAAGGGAAGGTTCGAACAGGTGGACACGCCCCGGAATCTCTATGCAAACCCCCTGACCCCCTTTGTGGCCCGGTTTGTCGGCGAAAACAACCAATGGCCGGCCAGGATGACGGGGATAGCCGCCATCGACGGAAAGCTCGCCTCCATCGTAACCTCCGAAGGCCTTGCCTTTAAGGCCGTCATGAAGGCCGGTATCGGGCCCGGCGATGCGGTTGATCTTTTCCTGAGGCCCGAATCCATTGTCCTGGAACCGGACCCCTCCATGGAAACCCTGAACCGGTTCTCCATCCGGGTCCAATCCATCCTGTTTGACGGGGCCAACACCAGGCTCCTGGCCTTGCTGCCGGAATCGGGCCGGGAAATCCGGATCTCCCTTCCCCAGACCCGGCAATTTGACCATATCCAGACGGGCAGCCGGGTTGAAGCAGGCTGGGCCCCGGAGTCCGGCATCCTGTTCCCCGCAAAACCGGTGACGCCGTGAACAAAGGGACGAGATGGGGGCTCTTGATTTTCATCCTCCCGGTCCTGGTCTGGCTTCTCCTGCTCATCGTGCTCCCCCAGGTGGATATGGCCGTCATGGCCATCCGGGCGGACAATGAATTCGGGGAAAAAGGGTTCAGTCTTGCCCATTTCAGGGTCTTTTTTTCAGAGCCCATTTACTGGAGAACCTTTGCCCGCACGGCGATTTTCTCCGTCCTGGTAACCTTTCTGACCTTTTTGATCACCATGCCGGTGGCCTTTTATATCACCAAGGTCGTTTCCCCCAGATTCCAGGGGTTTCTGACGGTGCTCACCCTTTTGCCCTTCTGGGTCAGCGAGCTGGTCCGGGTCTACGGCTGGATGATTCTTTTGCGGGAAAGCGGGGTCATCAACCATTTTCTGATCAAATCCGGAATCCTGAACAAACCCGTGGAACTGCTCTATAATGACGCCACCATGGTCATGGGCCTGGTGTATACCTCCATGCTGTTTATGCTGGTGCCCCTGTTATCGGTTCTGGAAAACCTGGACAATAATCTCATTGAGGCCGCCTATGACCTGGGCGGCAATGTCTGGTCCATTACAACGAAAATCATTATTCCCTATTGTCTTCCCGGCATTGTGTCCGGCGCCATTGTCGTGTTCATGCTGACCCTGGGCAATTATCTGACGCCCAACCTCATGGGCGGGAAAAACGGCCTCTGGTTCACGGAGCAGATTTACAACCAGTTCATCGCCAGTTTTAACTGGAACCAGGGCAGCGCCTTTGGATTCCTGCTCCTGGTCCTCTCATCGGCCATCATCTGGATCGGACTCAAGCTGACCCGCCAGAGCCTGGGGAAGGTGGTCCAGTGATCCGGAATATCCCCCAGACCAAAACCTATTCCCGGGGATTCAAGCTGTACGTGGGCCTGTATTTCGTATTTCTGTTCGCCCCGCTTCTGGTCACCTGTGTCCTGGCCTTTAACGACTCCATGTTTCCGTCCCTGCCCTGGAAAGGATTCACCCTGGACTGGTTTACGGGCCACGGCCCCATAAGGACCGGCATCTTTTACGATCAAATTAACCTGGACAGTATTTGGGTCAGTTTCAAGGTGGCTTTTTTTGTTTCCCTTTCATCCACCTTTGTGGGAACCATGGCCGCCTTCCTGTTTGAACAGGAAGAGTTTCCCTTCAAAGAATTTCTTTTTTTCCTGATGCTGGCCCCCCTCGTCATTCCCGGCGTTATCCTGGGCATTTCCATCCTGCTGTTTTCAAATACCCTGGGCGTTTTTTTTGAAACCCGCATGGGACTGGATGTGGGGCTTTTCAGGCCCGGCTTCTGGCTGGTGGTGCTGGGTCAGTTTTCCTTCATCACCACCATTGCCACCCTGATTATTTCCGCCCGCCTGAAAAAACTCGACCCCACCCTGGAAGAAGCGGCCATGAATCTCGGGGCCACCCGGTTTGAAACCATCCTGCATATCACCCTGAAATTTTTAAGGCCTTCCATTATCGGGGCCCTGGCCGTCTCCTTTCTCATGTCCTTTGAGAATTTCAACACCACCCTGTTTCTGGTTTCCTCCCAGGCCACCCTGCCCATTAACCTGTACCTCCAGGTCCGGGACGGCAGCACGCCGGTCATCAATGCCATCTCCGTCCTCATGATCGGCGGCACATCCGTGCTGGCCCTGGCCAATCTCTATTTTTCCAGGCCGGACCGGTAGATTGACGGGATTCTGCACGGGGATGGCATCCCCATGCAGAAGAAAAACCTATTTTTTTATTTGAGCAACAGGGGCTCGGTTTTTCCGATCAGGATGGATTCCGATGCCGGTATGACCATCCCTGTATTTTCATTGCGGCCCTGGAGAATAAACCTTGGCGCCTTGCTGTCTTTTTCGTCAACGGCCTGTTTGGAAATTTTTCCGATATCCCCGCCCTTGACCCTGTTCCAGATCAGGGTTAATTTCATGCCGGGAAAACCCGTGGACATTTCATAATCGCCGTCGCTGTCCGCGGCCGAGAATAGGGGGTCCCAGGTCTTGCCGAGATTCTTCTTGATGGCCATATTGATGGCGTCGACCTTGCCCTGTCTTTGGGTCTGGACCCATCCGGGTTTGTATTCCGGCAGGATTTTTCCATCCGGGCTTGAGGCCAGCTCCATGGCAATGACCCTTTCTGCGGGAACATTGTACCCGAAATTACTGATCCCGGAAAAGACTTCCACCACGGGTTTATAACTGGCCGATACCACAAAGACGTCAATGCCGTTGGCTTCAAAGGCGGCGATCAGGTCCTGCATTTCCGGATAGACCCGCAGCCCTGTTTTATAGGAATAGCTGACAGCCCCGGCCTTGGTCTGAAAATTTTCCGGTGTGACCCATTTTTGTTTGCTCAGTTTGTTACCCAGTTCATAGGCAATGGTTTCTTTTGCCAGGGCCTTCACCTCATCGACGGTATGACCGGCCAAAAGGTAAAGCACCCAGGGATAGCCGTAAACCGCTTCAATCCCTTTGGTTTCGCAATAGCCGTCGTACAGGAAGGGCAGTTTTGACAGAAAATCCATGTACTGGGGGGTCTTTTGAATGTCTTCCAGGCTCATGGCGCCGCCCAGACCGGAAAAATTATCATACAAAAAATTATAATCATTGATCAGGTCTTCGTTGATGTCCTTCAGCATGATATTCTTATAGTCTTCATTCAGCTTGGCCACCCCGTTGATCTCGTCTTTAAGCAAGCCCTTGAACTGCTCCTTGGTCATTTTATACCGCAGGTTCGCGAGCTGATACCGCATGACGGCCTCTTCAACGTCGAAATGGGCGCAGGTCTGGTCCCAGTCCAGAACCACATAGGGCGCTTTTTTGGCGTCATAGAATTTGCCGCCCTTTCCGTAATCCGTAATGAACTGATTGAGAACCTGGTAATTTCTCTCGGACCAGTTCATCCTGTCCAGCTTTTTCGGAGCCTCTTTCGCACTCACCCATGAACCGGCCATGAATACGGAAAGGAAAAGAACCAAACACATCCGTACAATTTTTTTCATTATTCCCCCTCTGTTGGTTTAAAAGATGAATTGAGATTATGGCTCACGCCACAAGCGAGGTATAGAAAGCGCCCGGTCTTTTGTCAATAGGCGAATCGGAAAACCCGGCTCGTTTTTGTATTGTCCTGTTTCAAAATTTCCTGTTATATAAAACCGGATGAACCCCATCACAGGAGGAAAAAATTATGCCTTTCATACACAAGCTTGCCGACATTGAACTCGAACAGAACAAGTCCCCGGTGTCCGATTTCTCATGGAAATCCAGCCTGCCGCTGGCGGAGATATCAGGGTCAAAATACCTGCATTTTGACATCAAATCCTTATTTCCGGGTAAATTTTCCTATCCCTACCATTTTCACCGCAATGCCGAAGAACTCTTCGTCATCCTGGAGGGAGAAGCCACCCTGCGGTCGCCCAAAGGCTATCAGACCGTATCCAAAGGCGACCTGATCTTCTTTGAGGAAGGCCCGGAAGGGGCCCATCAGTTTTACAATCACGGGAATGAGCCCCTCCTGTATATGGACCTGCGTACCAGGGCCAATGTGGATGTGTGTGAATATCCGGACTCCGGCAAGATCAATATCCTGCCCGCCATGGACATCTTCAGGAAAGATTCAAAGGTCCCCTATTATACCGGGGAAGAAGGGGTCAGGGAGAAATGGCCGGAAGAGCTTTTGAAAAAGGAATGATCTTCCTCCCGGCCGTAGTGCGTTAATCGATCATTCCTGCTTTCGGAGAATTACAATATATTCCTGCCGCATGGTATTGGCCATGCCGACGATCTGCCGGGGAAGGGACCTGACATGGACAAGGCCTTTTTGTTTTCCAATTTCCGTAACGACTTTATGCAGGCCGACAACAGCCTCTTTTTGAATGTTTAAGGCCTTGCTCAACTGGTTGTCGTTGGTTCCGATAATGATACTGCACATCCGGCCTTTTTTCAGGACACGGGAACATTCCGATATGACTTTTTCCATATCTTCCAGATATAATCCGTATTTTTCTTTTAAAGATTTTCCCCTCATTCCAATCATGGTTTCACTTAATTTTGGAATATTTGTTTCAAAATATTTCAAATGGGGAAGATCATTCTCCAGATAATCAATAGCAAAACTATAGGGGGGTGAAAAAATAATCCCGTCTATGCTGTTTGCCTCAATATCCAGATGTCTTGCGTCTCCTTGAGTCAGAAGGGTTTGGGCAGGTATCATATTGAAATGGCTCAAAACACCTGCAATTTTTTTTACTGCGGCAGAATAGCGTTCAAAGATGGATTGAAAATATTCCAAATGCGTTTTCCGGTTGCTTCTTTGGGCATACCCGTCGCTGTCAAGAAATGCCAGGAACAGCACATTGAAAATTTTTTCCCGCTCAATCTTTTCCATGTCCCGGTATTTTTCTAAAAATTCAGCCTTTTGTTGATCAAATACGGCAGGGCAAGCCTTGAAATCTGAAAACAGGATTTCAGCCTTACCCATAAACTTTTCCAGGTTTTCAGGGTTGATGGTTAATGCATCGACTTTTGCTTGGGCCATGAACCTGCAGAATGGACTTGAATCCATCCCTATGGCCTTTATCCCCATTAAGCAGGCCTCCACAGGAGCCGTTCCCGAACCCATCATCGGATCAAGGAGCGTATCGCCGGGTTTAACCCCCATAATATTGATAACAGCTTTGATCATCTGGGGATGAAATTTTCCCCGGTACGGAAAAAATCCGTGGGTGGCATAGCCTGTTCTGAATTGGTTTTGAACAAAAAATGATTTCAACCGTGATGATGAATAATCGGGAATCTTGACCGGGTCTCCGGTACAGATAAAATAATGGCGGGTAAGCTCGTTATCCGCTTTTACAAAATAAGCGCTGTTGTCTATGAGTTCTTTTGTCGTCAGTATCCGGCTTTCATAATAGGCCAGCGCAAGTTCATATACCTCGCTTAAATTGGGGCAGATCTCCAGCCCTTCAGGAAAAAGAAGATGATACATCCCCTGTTTGATGATCTCTGCCGGGCTTTTGGATTCAATTGTGATCCCTTGCCCGGACTTATTTGAGTGCTCTGCCATCCGTGCCTTTTCTAATGGGAGAGACATCCAGGGATAAATCGTCATGTTCAATTTCAATAACGCCCAGGACACCGCTTGATATGTTCAGGTTCTTCCAGACCGGAAAATAGGGCTCGATTTCAGCAAAATTGCCGATTCTGTCCGTCAAATATTGGTACATATTACGGGATGGCAGAATCAGAATGCCGCCCTCAATTACTTTGTCAAGCAAACCGATGGCCATTTTATTCATGGCCCGGTGGCTTGAGGAGATATTGCCGGTTTCCCATTCCACTGCAAAAAATCGGTTTCCCGGCAGGCATTTCACTGAATCAACCGGGCCAGGCCTTAACCGGGAGGCGATTTTCATCCTGAATTCACCCTTCCATCCATTTTCCCCAAGGGATGTAATAAAATTCTGTTTTACTGAAGTTTGACAGCAAAATTACTCAAATCGGCGGAAACCACTGAAAATTCGAGACCTATATGTAGGAAATCGCTGTGAGGTAGTGCCACATAATTACATAATTTCTCTTGTAATGCATAGCTTTAAAATATAAAATTGGGGTGTCTTTAACAGAATAAGAGGCCCTCAAATGTTTGCACGCGTAAAAAAGTCCGGGAAGCACCAATATCTGCAGATAGTCGAGAATAAGAAGGAACAAGGCCAAGTTAAACAACGGGTGATTGCCACGGTCGGGCGCATGGATCAGCTTCAGGACAAGGGCAGGATTGAAACTCTGATCCGGTCTCTTGCCAAATTTTCTGAAAGAGCATTGCTGATTCTTTCCGGGAAAAGTGATGTTAAAGCAGACAGCCTTACCATCGGCCCCACCTTAATTTTTCAGAGATTGTGGGAAAGAAGCGGTATTCAAGAGGTCATCAGGCATCTTCTCACAGATCGAAAATTTGAATTTGATGTGGAGCGGGCAATTTTCCAGACCGTATTGCACCGGCTGATGACATCCGGATCTGACAGACACTGTGACCGATGGAAAAGAGATTATCTGATCCCCGGGACAGAAGGCCTGGATTTGCACCATCTTTATCGGGCCATGACCTTTTTGGGTGAAAGTATATCTGACGAGGATGGTTCCCTGGGTCCTCGGCGCAATAAAGATCTTGTTGAAGAAATGATTTTCCAACACAATAAAGACCTTTTCTCGGAACTGGATCTGGTCTTTTTTGACACCACTTCCATCTATTTTGAGGGCCAGGGCGGTGAGTTTTTTGGCAACATGGGATTTAGCAAAGACCACCGGCCGGATCTTCATCAGATGATCGTGGGAGCAGTGCTTGATGATAATGGGCGGCCGGTTTGCTGTGAGATGTGGCCGGGGAACACCACGACGTCAAGACCATGATGCCGGTGGTGGAGCGGCTGCGCCATCGTTTTGGTATCGGGCAGTTTTGTATTGTTGCCGATCGCGGGATGATCAGCGCCGATATCGATT
>JAAUSZ010000299.1 GCA_012031875.1 Desulfobacula sp. | reverse complement strand
TGAGTCTCCGGCTGCCCATCGAGGCCCTGCTGGACCAGACCTCCCGGCCTTTCCATAAAAAAGGAGCCCTGGTTCCCGTGCAAAAGAAACGACTGGGTCATCCTTGCCGACGGCACCTGGGGCCATGTGACCGGAATTTCCCATGAAATGGTCCAGCTCGTCCAGCCCGGCGGGGCCAAAAAGACCTATCAGACCCAGGATTTCCTGGCCCAGACGCCTTTGAACCTTTCCGTGAATTTTACCCTGAAGACGGTTTTCGGGTTGAGTTACGATCTTCAGAAAGAGATTACGGGGAAAATTCCTGAAATCCTTTTGGCCCATATCCGGGAAGCCGTCCAAAAGGAAGGGTATGAAAACGGCCTCATCCATCTGGTGGTGGAATTCCAGGCCGCGAACAGTTCCTCCCTGGACCTGGCCGTGATTGCGGATTTCAAGGGCGAAATGGCCCCTTCCTATTACAAGCTGTCCCGGGCCGTCCAGAGGTGGTGCGTGGAGGCCTGTACGGCCAACAACTGGGAGATCCCCTTTCCCCAGCTTACGGTGCATCATTGAAAAATTTCTTTTTAGAAAAAGGACAGGTTCGTTTTTATTTTTTTTTCGATTTGGTTCCGGGTTTGCTCACCGACATCGGCGGCCTTGGCAAAATCCGGCCGGCATTCAATGGATGCCGCTGTTTCTTCCATGATGTCACGGACTTTGCCAACGGGTAAACCGGTTTTTTCACCCAGGCACAGGATTTCTTTTTTGCCTGGAGCTGCCCCCCTCGCCGGCGATGGACATGGAGTGCTCTCCGCCGGGACCTTTTGAAAAGGTCAGGTCATAGGCCGGTGTGAGGGTCCATTCCTTTTTCGTATCGATCATGAAGGCAAAATTTTTTACATGATCATCCCGGTTATTGGCCATGACATTGAAGATCATCCGGCGAAAGCCTTTTTCAAGGTCCTTGTGGTTTTTGTCAGATCCAGCACCACTTTTAAAAAGGTTTCATAATCACCTTCCGGGGTCCGGAAATTGGAATGGATCAGGTTGCCGAAGGTGTGTACATGAAACCGGTGGTTATGTTTTCTGTCAAACCGTTTGATCCCGAAATATCTGTTTTGGGGACCCGATTCAAAGAGGCGGGTTTCGGGCATGATGATCCCGGCCAGAATCTTGGGCCTTGCCCCGCCCGGGCTGCCGCCGGCTTTCATGAGCGCCGGGAGGATATCGACGGCTTCGCCTTCCACAATCTGCCGGGAGTTTTGGGCAAGGGCCTCAAGGTCAAGGCGCTTATCTGTTTTTTCATGCTTTGCCGTGGGCGCATAAATGAGCGCTCCCATGGTGTGCCTTCCCAGAAAGGCGAGCCTGTCCAGAACCGAGGGCCGGTCCGTATCAACCCCCTGTTTCCCGATTCAGCCAGGGTGCCGACAAAGGTTTTTTCTGTTTCTGAAAAATGCAGATAAACCTTCAGCTCTTTCAAATGGACCCCCGTTTGGAGGTTTTTTTTTCTTTTTGCCTGAGTTCGTTCAAAGACCCTGCCTTTGGCGGGTTCAGGAGGGATGCGGCGTCGTTAAGGCGGCCCAGGGCGTGAACCAGTTTCAAGAAATGATTCAGGGAAATTTTGCCGGTCTGTTCAAACCGCCTCAGAGAGGCCTCCGTCACACCGGACCGCTGGGCCAGGGTGGAGCGCTTCCATTTTTTCAACAGCCTGAGTTCCTTTAATTTTAAGGCCAGGTCCCAGGCAATGTCTTCCGGGGTATTTAATAAAAATTCCATGATACTATTGATAATATATTATTCATAAATTTTAATAATCATAGTTTATGACCCATATATTATCAATTATTAATATGTGTACCGAATGGCCGCAGATAAAACTTCCCGGTATCGGAAATCAAAAAGGGCGGGAGAAGGGCATGCATCCCGCCTTCTCCCGCCCTTTGAATGGAACGGGCCGGTCTATTTGCCGATGAGGGTCCGGCCGATGATCATTTTTTCGATTTCCTTGGCCCCTTCGTAAATTTCAAGAACCTTGGCGGCCCGGTAGAAGCGCTCGATATCATAATCGTCAAAATAGCCGTAGCCGCCGTGGAGCTGGAGGGCCTCGTCCACCACTTCGACGGCGATGCGGGAGGCGTAGAGCTTGGCCATGGCGGTGACATGGGTGTCGGGGGTGCCGTTGTCCAGGAGCCAGGCGGCCTTGTACATAATGTTCCGGGCCAGTTCCACCTTGACGGCCATGTCTGCAATTTTAAACTGGACCCCCTGGAAGGAGCCGATGGGTTTGCCGAACTGTTTCCGGTCCCGGATATGCTTGATGGCCATGTCCAGAGCGCCTTGGGCCAGGCCCACGCCGTGGGCTGAGACATAGGCCCGGCTCCGGTCGAAAAAGGCCATGAGCTGGTGAAAGCCGTTGCCCCGGACGCCGATGAGGTTTTCTTCCGGAACCCGGCAATTGGTCAGGTAAATGGCGGCGGTGTCCGAGCAGCGAAGGCCCATTTTCCCGTGCATGGGCTCGGCCTTGTAGCCCGGCCGGTCGGTTTCCACGGCAATGATGCTGTGGCGTTTGGACCGGGAAGGATTGTCCGGGTCCGTGAGGCAGAAGATGAGCATGAAGGTGCCCTTGGTGCCGTTGCCGATCATGACCTTGGAGCCGTTCAACACCCATTCGTTGCCGTCCTTGACTGCCATGGTGGCGGCGGAGAGGGTGTCGGACCCGGCATCGGGTTCGGTAATGGCAAAGCCCATGACGCCTTCACCGTTGAAGATGGGGTCCAGGAATTTCTTGCCCTGTTCGTCCGAGCCGAAGAGGATGAATTCTTCAGCGCCGAAGGTCAGGGAGCAGAGCTGCTGGCTGATGCCGGGGTCCACCTTCCAGAATTCTTCCAGGACAATGGCCTGTTCCAGATAGCCCAGGCCCGGCCCCCCGAATTTTTCAGGCACAAAAAGCCCGATGAGGCCCAGTTCCCTTGCCTTTTTCACGATATCGGCCGGATAGGTCTGGGTCAGGTCCAGTTCCCGGCCGATGGGCGCCAGTTCCCCCCGGGCAAATTCCCGGGCTGCTTTTTGAATCGACTTTTGTTCCTTTGAGAGTAAAAAATCCACGGCTCTGTCTCCTTATTTTAAAATGGTGTGAATATGGGCTTATCCTTACATGGGAATATTGCCGTGCCGCCGGAAGGGCTGGGGCCGTTTCTTGTTTTTCAGCATGGACAGGGCCCGGATGATCTCGGTCCGTGTCTCGGAAGGCTCGATGATCCGGTCCACCAGCATATTGGAAGCGGCATGGAAGGGGTTGGAATATTTATAATCGTATTCTTCGATCTTCTGGGCCTTGAAGGCCTTGGGGTCCTCGGCCTCTTCGATTTCTTTTCTGTAGATGATATTGATGGCCGCGGCGGTGTCCAGGACCACGAGCTGGGCCACGGGCCAGGCCATCATGAGATCCACGCCCATACCCGCGCAGCACATGGCCATGACGGCCCCGCCGTATTCTTTGCGAAGCGCCAGGGTGATCTTGGGTACGGTGGCTTCGGCATAGGCATAGAGCATTTTGGCCCCGTGCCGGATGATGCCGGCATGTTCCTGGTGAACCCCAGGAAAATAGCCGGGCACATCCACCAGGTTCACCAGGGGGATGGAAAAGCAGTCGCAGAACCGGATGAAGCGGGCCGCCTTGTCTGAAGAATGATAGTCCAGGCACCCGGCTTTGACCGAGGGCTGGTTCCCGACAATGCCCACGGTGGAGCCGTTCATGCGGGCAAGACCCGTGATGATATTGGGAGCGAACACCGGTAGGACTTCAAGAAATTCACCATGATCCACAATTTCGGCAATGACCTGATGCATGTCATAGGCTTTTTTGAATTCCGCCGGGACAATGCCGGTGAGGCAGGGGTTTTTCCGGTCCGGGGGGTCATCGCAGGGAAAACAGGGCGGCGCCTCTTCATGGTTGGAGGGTAGAAAGCCCAGGATATAACGGATGAGTTCAATGCTTTCCTGGTCGGTCCGGGTGACAAAATGGGCCTGGCCCGTGATCTCACTGTGAACCTTGGCTCCGCCCAGTTCTTCCAGGGTCACGGTTTCCCCGGTCACGTCCTGGATGACCTTGGGGCCGGTAATGACCATCTGGCTCTGCTTTTCCACCATGATGATGAAATCCGTCAGGGCCGGGGAATAGACAGATACCCCCGCGCAGGGGCCCATGATACAGGAGATCTGGGGGATGACCCCGGAGGCGGCCGTGTTCCGGTAAAACATGCCGGCCACGCCCATGGACGCGAAAAAGCCCTCGTGGAGCCGGCCGCCGCCGGAATCAAACAGTCCCACAATGGGGGCCTTGACTTTCAGGGCCTCGTCCTGGATCCGGTTGATTTTCCGGCCGTGGATGGTGCCCACGGACCCGCCCAGGACCGTGACATCCTGGGCATAGGCAAAGACCGTGCGGCCGTTGACCGCGCCGTAACCAATGACCACCCCGTCTCCGGTGACCTTCCGCTTTTCCATGCCGAAATCCACACACTGGCTTTCGGCAAGGTCATTGAGTTCGACAAAACTGCCCGGATCAAACAGGAGGCCCAGCCTTTCTCCGGCCGTGAGTTTTCCCTGGGACCGGTGGCGGGCCAGGGCTTTTTCGCCGCCGCCCAGGGCTGCTTTTTCCTGAAGGCCTCGGAGCCGTTCAAGTTCTTTTTCGTGTGTTTTTTCGGTCATGATCCATCCTTTACTCTCATATTAACAGCGCTTTCACGGGGGTCATGAACTAATGAATTTTATTAGGTTTTCATGACGGATTTTCTGATGTTGTATACTGTATACAATTATCCCGTGTCAAGAATATATTTTGAGGGCCTGTCGCCCCATGGCTGATTTTTTAACCATGAAGCACAGGAAGGACATGAAATGTTATTCCCCGCATCATAGTGGCAACCTTTAGAAAAGACTTGATTATTTTTGCTATGTGCATATTTTTGTAATGATAATGTCAATACATAACTAGGTATGCAGGAGAAAATTATGGC
>JAAUSZ010000298.1 GCA_012031875.1 Desulfobacula sp. | reverse complement strand
GGTCCAGCTTGCGTCGATTGATATCCACGGCTTTTCTTTTCCGGCCACTGGGCTCGATCACGGTCCGCCGGGTCACTTCCTTCATCATTCCCTGTCCTGTGCCCGACACCCGGGGATTGTCGGATACCCGTTCCAGGGAAGCGACATCATCGGGCTGATCCAGATCTTTGACCTTCCACCGGGTGACCGAGGTATAGGATGTGGTATAAGCATCCAGATAGGTCTTGTTTTTGGACAGGTCTTCGGATGTTTCGCTGTACCGGCCCGTGTATTGCCCCATGACCCGCGCTGAGATTTTTAATGAAACATAATCATTGGTATCTTTTTTATCGGGGGTGGCACCCAAAGCCAAAGACGATGAAAAAAGAACGATTGCCAATGTGTACAGAAATTTCATGAGAGCCTCCTCTGCGTCTTCATGGTCTAAATCCCGTCAGGCTTCCAATGAGGCCGGAAGGCCGGTTTTCACATGCCCAAGGCCGTTCCAGGACAGAAATAGGACGGGGGCTTTCTCCTTGTCAATGAAATAATAAAAATTCTGCAAAACTCGTCACTGCCGGGTTTGATTTTCTGATCGCGGGTTGCCTAAACTTATGGATTTGTGGTAATTAGATCCGGTATGAAAAAATCCGTAAAGAATAAAAAAAACCGGGGCCCTCGCCTTTTCGGTCTTCTGGCTAGTTGTCTGCCTGTTCTTTCTATTGGGCGCGGGGGCAGTGGACCGCCCTCTGACCTTGCCGATCTGACGCAAGGCATGGAGAAGCGGTTTGCCGGCCGCCTCTGGGATCTTCCCTCAAAAATCTATTCCGATATCACCCTGCTTTACCCGGGCCAGACCCTGAATCCGCCTCTTTTGCTGGAAAAGCTGGACCGCCTGGGCTACCGGACGGTTTCCGGAACCCCTTCCCGGCCCGGGGAAATGCGGTTTTCAAAGACCGCCCTGGAGATTTATCTTCATGAATTTCACTCGCCCTTTCATGACCAGCAAAGCGCTTCGGTCTGGGTGGGCCTTAAAGACTCCCGGGTCACCTCCATCACCCGGAGCGACATGGATACAAAGGGGGCCATCCTGGAGCTGGAGCCCGAGGAACTGATGCTCTATTACGGGCCGGACCGGGAACGCAGGCAACTGGTTTCCATCGGCCAACTGCCCGCGCACCTCCTCCATGCGGTGATGGCCGCGGAAGACCGGGGGTTTTACAACCACCCCGGTATTGAAATACGGGGAATTTTACGGGCCCTTTTCACCAATCTCAAGGATTGGGAAATCAGCCAGGGCGGCTCCACCATCACCCAGCAACTGGCTAAAAAATTATTTCCTGACCCCGGAGCGGACCCTGAGCCGGAAATTCAGGGAAGCCCTCATTACCGGGATCCTGGAATATAAGTTCGACAAGGATACCATCCTGGAAATGTATTTGAACGAAATCTATTTCGGCCAGGAAGGATCGGTCTCCATCAACGGGATCGGCGAGGCCTCCCGGTTCTTTTTTGATAAATCCGCGGCCGACCTGTCCGTGTCCGAGGCCGCGGTCCTGGCCGGGTTGATCAAGGCCCCCAACCAGTTCTCGCCCCACCGGAATCCGGAGCGCTGCACGGCCCGCCGGAATGAGGTGCTGGAGGCCATGCATAAAAACGGGTGGCTGGCCCCGGACGCCCTTGGGGAAGAAAAGGCCCGGCCGGTCAAACCGGCGCCCTATCGCGGCTACCACCAGGAGGCTCCCTATTTCATGGATTATCTCACCGGGCAACTGACCAACCTCTACAGCCGTGAAACCCTGTCCAGCGAAGGACTCTCCATTTTCACCACCATTGACACCCAAGTCCAGGCGGCCGCGGAAAAAGCCCTACGAAAGGGTCTGGAACGCCTGGAAGCCGCGGACCCGTCCCTGAAACGAAAAGACCCGGCCCAAAGCCTCCAGGGCGTTGTCATTGTCATGCAGCCGAAAACCGGCTATATCCTGGCCATGGTCGGGGGCCGGGACTATGGCGTCAGCCAGTTCAACCGGGCCGTCCAGGCCCGGCGGCAGCCGGGCAGCGCGTTTAAACCCTTTGTCTACCTGGCGGCCCTGGATCAGTACACGCCCGTATCCATGCTGGATAATTCTCCCCAAACCTTTACGGTCAACGGCCAACCCTGGACCCCGAAAAATTATTATGCCCAGGCCGAGCCCAGGATCAGCTTCCGGAAGGCCCTGGCCCAGTCCCAGAACCTGGCCACGGTGAATCTGGCCTATGGTATCGGCCTTGAGCAGGTCTCCCGAACCGCCCGGGCCTTTCATTTTTCAGTCCCAAAGGACCCCTATCCGTCCATGGCCCTAGGAACCCTGGAACTGGACCCCCTGTCCCTGGCCCGGGCCTATTGCGTATTCCCCGCGGACGGGGTCCTTCCCTTTCCGCTGTCCATCCGGGAAGTGGCGGATACCGAGGGGAAAACCATAGAGAGCCGCCATGCGGAAATCGAACGTCTGACGACCCCGGCCAAGGCCTATTTGATGAGCGACCTCATGCGGGATGTGGTGCGTGACGGCACGGCAAGGTCATTGAAACAACTGGGCGTAACCTGGCCTGTGGCGGGAAAAACCGGGACCACCAATGACGGCCGGGATGCCTGGTTCGTGGGATACACCCCGGACCTGACGGCCCTGGTCTGGGTGGGGTTTGATAATAATGATGCCGTCAAGGCCACCGGGGCCACCGCGGCCCTTCCCATCTGGGCCGACCTGATGAAAGCCCTGCCCCAGTATGTATCCGGGCAATGGCTGCCCCTGCCTTCGGGGATTGAGGAACTCAGCATCTGCGCCGACAGCGGGAAACTTGCCGGGGAGGGGTGCTGCCCCAGGGTCACGGAGGAGATCTTCCTTTCGGAAAACCGGCCGGACGCCCTCTGCCCTGAACACGAATGTTCATCACCAATAGAAAAGGTCTGGAATGGAATTAAAAAAATATTGCCTTCTTTTAAATGGGCCGCCGTGGGCATGGCCTTGATTTTTCTGACCGGCTGTTCGATCCTGGCGCCGAAACCCGTGCCGGAGAAACCCGGGGTGAGCCGTCACCCTCCCCCAAAGGAAAGCCCGGCCCCGGCCCCTAAACCCGTGGAAAAACCGCCGGAGCCGAAACCGCTTCCTTCCAAAAAGGAAAAACCCGCGGCCCCGCCCGTGAATGAGCAAAGCCCCATGGCCCTGGCGGCTGTGACCTTTTCCCAGCAGGGGCAGGCCTACCTGAAAAACAAAAAACCCGATGAGGCCATCCGGGCCCTGGAGCGCGCCGTCAATCTGAATCCCAGGAACGGGGAAAATTATTTTTACCTTGCCGAAGCCTGGATCATGAAAGGCAATGCAACCCAGGCAAAGGAATTCAACCATTTGGCCGAAATTTATATGAAAGCCGATCCTGAGGGCTTGGGCCGGGTTCAGACCCAAAAAGAGCGGATCAATAAATTAAAATAACGGGTTGCATATCCGGATGGACCTGTGCTAATTAAATTCCCTATGAAACAGTATGTTATAGACGGGCTGCGGCTTGAAGATTACCGGAAACTGAAGGCGTATCTGGATCAGTACCTGACGCCCTCACCCCTGGGCGGGGTGTACTGGTTTGAACTGGATCAGGATATCCTGACCCCCCTGCAGAAAGATCACAGGGATTGCCGCCCCCATGTTTTTGCCCTGATGCTGGAAGAAACTTACCTGACCTGTGAATTTCTGGTAAGGATTGAAAAGAAAATCAAATGCGATTGTATGGGCTATGCGACCAAAGAACAACGAAACTGGCTCATGGACCAGGCCGATGCCATTCTTGAAAAGCTCGGCATTGGAATTTAGGTCTATTATTTAGGATATCCGGATGCTGAAAATAATCCCCCTGGGAGGCCTTGGCGAAATCGGGCTGAATATGATGGTGATTGAATATGATGAGGTCATGTTCATCATCGACGCGGGCCTCATGTTTCCTGAAGACTATATGCTGGGCGTGGATATTGTCATCCCGGCCATGGACTATATCCGGGAAAACAAGGATAAGGTCCAGGCCGTCATCCTGACCCATGCCCATGAGGATCATATCGGGGCCCTGCCCTATCTGCTCAAGGAGATCCGGCTGCCGGTCTACGGCACGGCATTTACCCTGGGCATTGTCAGAAACAAACTCATTGAATTTGACCTGAACAAATATATTGATTTAAACCTTGTCAATCCCGGAGAGACCCTCAGCATTGATCCCTTTGAGATTGAATTCATCCGGGTGAGCCACAGCACGGCCGACGGGGTCGGGCTTGCCATCACCACCCCCCGAGGGGGTCGTGGTCCATACCGGGGACTTCAGGATCAGCCATGACGCCGACCCCATGAAAAACACGGACATCTCAACCTTTGCCAGGTTAGGTGACGCTGGTGTCCTGGCCCTGCTCTCGGATTCCACCAATGTGGAGGCCGAAGGCTATACCATGAGCGAACAGGAAGTGGCGAAGAACCTTGAAAAATATATCATTGCCGCGCCGGGACGGGTGGTGGTGGCCCTGTTTGCCTCCAATGTCTTCAGGATTCAGCAGATCATCGACATGGCCGTCCGGGATCACCGGAAGGTCATTTTCAACGGCCGCAGCATGGACCAGATCATTTCCGTGGCCACGGAACTGGGATATATCCATTGCCCCCCCAATACCCTGGTGGATGTGAAACAGATCGACAAATACCGGGATAACGAGATCGTCATCATCACCACGGGCAGCCAGGGAGAGCCCATGTCGGCACTGGTCCGGATGGCCTCGGGCATCCACAAGCACATCAATATCAAAAAAGGGGACAGTGTCATCCTGTCTTCCAAATATATCCCGGGAAATGAAAAAGCCATTTCCAACATCATCAACAAACTCTACCGCCGGGGGCCGACGTGATCTATTCCAAGATCGCGCAGATCCACACCTCGGGCCATGCCCACCAGGAAGAACTCAAGCTCATGCTGAACCTGACCAAGCCCCGGTATTTTATCCCCGTCCACGG
>JAAUSZ010000072.1 GCA_012031875.1 Desulfobacula sp. | reverse complement strand
TAAGGAAAGAAAAATAAAAGCTCTTAAGGGACTCACTGGCCAACTTTGAGAGATCAAAGTACCCTTGGGGCCTGTAGCTCAGGTGGTTAGAGCGCACGCCTGATAAGCGTGAGGTCGGTGGTTCGAGTCCACCCAGGCCCACCACGTGGGGGATTAGCTCAGCTGGGAGAGCGCCTGCCTTGCACGCAGGAGGTCAGCGGTTCGATCCCGCTATCCTCCACCACTAAGGACAAAGCCATTATTTGCATTAAAATCAGAGAAACGGCAGAACTGCCCTTAGGCTCTCAAAATTTTGTTCTTTGACAATTGGTTGTAGTAAATATCAAAAGCGGCGAGCTGTTGTAAAAGGCAGTTCAAAGCGAGCGTTTTTTTGGTTGTTGAATCAAAAAGGCGTGTAATATGTTCGCATCAAAGCGTTTAAACTTATTTGTGGATAGTGGCTAAGCTACAAAGAGCAAACGGTGGATGCCTTGGTGTCAAGTATGAAGAAAGACGTGGAAAGCTGCGATAAGCTTCGGGGAGGAGCTAAACATCCTTTGATCCGGAGATTTCTGAATGGGGCAACCCGGCACGGATAATACTGTGTCATTCCAACATGAATCAATAGTGTTGGAAGGGTAACGGGGAGAACTGAAACATCTTAGTACCCCCAGGAAAAGAAAGTAAAAACGATTCCCTGAGTAGCGGCGAGCGAACGGGGAGAAGCCCAAACCGTATATGTGTCAAGCCCGAAAGCGTTGCATATACGGGGTCGAGGGATACGATTGGAGTCTGTTTCGGAAGGCTCGAGGAGTCAAAAAACCGATGATTAGTCGAAGGTGCTGGAAAGCGCTGCCATAGAAGGTGAAAGCCCTGTAGGCGAAAATGATCGGTCTCTTTTATCGTACACCCAAGTACTGCGGAGCACGAGGAATTCTGTGGGAATTAGTGAGGACCATCTCATAAGGCTAAATATGACTTGACAACCGATAGCGTACCAGTACCGTGAGGGAAAGGTGAAAAGAACCCCTGTTAGGGGAGTGAAATAGTACCTGAAACCGTTTGCTTACAAGCAGTGGGGGCGGATATTTATATCCGTGACCGCGTGCCTTTTGCATAATGAGTCAGCGAGTTACTTAATGCAGCAAGGTTAAGCCGTAAAGGTGTAGCCGTAGCGAAAGCGAGTCTTAAATGGGCGATCAGTTGCATTGAGTAGACCCGAAACCAGGTGATCTATCCATGGCCAGGGTGAAGCGAGAGTAAAATCTCGTGGAGGCCCGAACCGGTACATGTTAAAAAATGTTCGGATGAGCTGTGGATAGGGGTGAAAGGCCAAACAAACCTGGAGATAGCTGGTTCTCTTCGAAATATATTTAGGTATAGCCTTACACGTTTCTTATCGGAGGTAGAGCACTGGATGGGCTAGGGGTCTCACCAGATTACTAAACCTAACCAAACTTCGAATACCGATAAGTCAGAGTGTAGGAGTCAGCCCGCGGGAGCTAAGTTCCGCGGACGAGAGGGAAACAACCCAGACCTCCATCTAAGGTCCCCAAATCTATGCTAAGTGGAGAAGGAAGTGGGAATGCCCAGACAACCAGGAGGTTGGCTTAGAAGCAGCCATCCTTTAAAGAAAGCGTAATAGCTCACTGGTCGAGTGGATCTGCGCCGAAAATGTAACGGGGCTAAAGCATAGTACCGAAGCTGAGGAATGTATTTATACATTGGTAGAAGAGCGTTGTGCCGTCCTAGAATCGTCATCGTGAGGTGATGTGGAGATTGCACAAGTGACCATGCTGACATGAGTAGCGATAAAGCGGGTGAGAGGCCCGCTCGCCGTAAGCCCAAGGTTTCCTGAGTAAAGCTAATCTGCTCAGGGTTAGTCGATCCCTAAGGCGAGGCCGAAAGGCGTAGTCGATGGAAAACAGGTTAATATTCCTGTACCACCCCGTTGTCGTTTGAGAGAAGGGGGGACGCAGGAGGGCAGGTCATCCGTCTGCTGGAATAGGCGGTTCAAGCTGGTAGGCTGAGGGTCCAGGCAAATCCGGATCCTTAAGGCCGAGAAGTGATGAGGAGGGACGTAAGTTCCATAAACTGACTGCACCCATGCTGCCAAGAAAAGCCTCTATCGAGACAACAGGTGATCGTACCGTAAACCGACACAGGTAGGCAGGGAGAGTATCCCGAGGCGCTTGAGAGAACCCTGGTTAAGGAACTCGGCAAAATAATACCGTAACTTCGGGAAAAGGTATGCCTTTGAGTGTGATTAAAATACTTTATGAGCATTCGGAGGCCGCAGAGAAATGGTGGTAGCGACTGTTTACTAAAAACATAGGACTCTGCAAAGTCGCAAGACGAGGTATAGGGTCTGACGCCTGCCCGGTGCTGGAAGGTTAAGGGGATTTGTTAGGGGTAACCCGAAGCATTGAACTGAAGCCCCAGTAAACGGCGGCCGTAACTATAACGGTCCTAAGGTAGCGAAATTCCTTGTCGGGTAAGTTCCGACCTGCACGAATGGCGTAACGACTTCCACACTGTCTCAACCAGGGACTCAGCGAAATTGGAATGGCGGTGAAGATACCGTCTACCCGCGAAAAGACGGAAAGACCCCGGCACCTTTACTATAGCTTGACATTGGATTTTGGAATATGATGTGCAGGATAGGTGGGAGACTATGAAGCAGGTACGCCAGTGCTTGTGGAGTCACCCTTGAAATACCACCCTTCATGTTTCAGTGTTCTAACCATGGTCCCTGATCGGGATTTGGGACAGTGTCTGGTGGGTAGTTTGACTGGGGCGGTCGCTCCGAAAGAGTAACGGAGGCGCGCGAAGGTTCCCTCAGGTTGATTGGAAACCAACCATAGAGTGCAAAGGCATAAGGGAGCTTGACTGCGAGAGAGACATTTCGAGCAGGTACGAAAGTAGGTCTTAGTGATCCGGCGGTTCTGAATGGAAGGGCCGTCGCTCAACGGATAAAAGGTACGCCGGGGATAACAGGCTGATCGCCCCCAAGAGTTCACATCGACGGGGCGGTTTGGCACCTCGATGTCGGCTCATCACATCCTGGGGCTGAAGCAGGTCCCAAGGGTTTGGCTGTTCGCCAATTAAAGTGGTACGTGAGCTGGGTTTAAAACGTCGTGAGACAGTTTGGTCCCTATCTTTCGTGGGCGCAGGATATTTGAGGAGATCTGATCCTAGTACGAGAGGACCGGATTGGACCAACCAATGGTGTTCCGGTTGTCGCGCCAGCGGCATTGCCGGGTAGCTAAGTTGGGAACGGATAACCGCTGAAAGCATCTAAGCGGGAAGCCAACTCCAAGATAAGATATCCCATCTATTTATAGACTAAAGACCCCTTGAAGACTACAAGGTTGATAGGCCAGGTGTGTAAGCACAGTAATGTGTTCAGCTTACTGGTACTAATCGGTCGTGAGGCTTAGCCACTTTTTTCCACTCCTAAGTTTGAACGCTTTAATGCGGACATATTTGATATTTACCAACTGATTAACATATTAGGATCTTATGAACATGCGCAACCAACCCTTCAAAAGTTCAGGATCCAAACATCTTAATCCGGTAGCAATGGCAAAGAGGCCACACCCGTTCCCATCTCGAACACGGAAGTTAAGCTCTTTAGCGTCGATGGTACTGCATGGGTGACTGTGTGGGAGAGTAGATCGCTGCCGGATTATCCTTTTAAAAAGCCCCGCCCGATGATTCAAAATCGGGTGGGGCTTTTTGCGTTATACGATTCTGAATCCGGTCTCAAGAATTTCTCTTACAAAAGGATCTTCTTTTGTAAAATTTTCCCTGGAAAACGGTAAAGGTTCAATATCCGGATTGACTTCAAATTTATATTTACGGATTCGATTTCTATCATTGAACCGTACCCCCTCAAATTGATCGGACACAAGGGCTATATCAATATCGCTAAGGTCAGTATATCTGCCGCTGGCATAGCTTCCGAATAAAATGGCCTGGGATATCGTTACTCCATTTTTATTGAGAATACCGATATAGTCCTTAACCGATTTTAATATATGATCCGGGATTTGAGCCATTTGGCAAATTCCTGTATTTTTATAAAATATTTTTCCGTGAATTCCTTTGTGCAAATTTTATAGAACTCTCGTTTGTATTCAGGGTAAACAATTCTTTATTCTTCCGTCAAGCCTTTTGGCCTTACCTTGATGATGTTGTGACCATTATTCGATCAAATAGCTATCAAACAAACATGAAGGGATAACATGCTGATATATTATTGTTTTTTAAGTAAATGGAACTTGAAAGAGATTGTTCAGTCAAACAACGGTCAAACAATTCTTCAGAACAGATCAAGACCAAACTCAGCATTAACATCCTCTATAAAATTTTTATAAGGGAGATCATTTGAATATGACAGCCAACCGACAAGTTCCTTAATTTTGGTTTTATTGATATGCCCGGCTTTCTGCATAGTAGAGAGCAGGGAAAGAATCCGCATCACTTTGATTCCTAAGGATTCTGCCAGACCAATCATTCCTTTGTCATCGGTTATGACCGGAATATCAAGCACAAACCCGGTGGCCAATGCTCTGACATCTACTATTGAAGCCCCTGCTGCCTGGCTGATGTTCTGATCCCAGATATAAGTTTCAGCCAGTTTGATGTCTTTTTTTTCCTGATTTGACAGAGTTAGGAGTTTTTTCCGATTCAGCTTGAACTTGCTTTCATTCACCCAGGGGAAATTCTGCCTAAGCCGGGGCTGTCTATTGAATTCTGCCTGGAAGTCCTTTATCACATACAGGGTATAGTTTTCATCTCCAAAAGAGACAAAGAGAAGGGGATGTATGGTGTAGGCAAGCCTTAGATACACATTGGTATCAAGGAGCAGCTTGGTTTGAGACATCTATCGGGTCAGCTCCGCGTGGATTTCCTTTGCATCCACAACTGTTGTAGCCAAAAGCGTCTGAATAAACCCGGGTGGTTTGTCGGTCTCTGATAAGTATTTCCTGAGTATTTTGAAAAACGGGGTTTTAAAAAACATCTCCGATATCTCAATATAGTCGGCAGCTGTATAGCCTTTGCCCTTGTTAAGCTTTTCACTGATCCTGGGATAACTGCTATTGAATTTGGTTGTAGCAGGATAGAAGCTTTTATCGATATTCACTTCTTTTTTATTGAAATGGTCGGCATAGCTGTTGATTGATTTATACACGGTTATGGGTGAAATCATGTGCTGGGCGGCGAACTGGATGATTTTGGAAACCTTATCAGTTGTGCTTTTCTGATTCATCACCTGGTCATAGGCAGTTTCAGCACATTCCTTTGGAAACAGAAAGGCCTGGGCAAATTGCTCGGCAAAATCTTCGCTTTTATCCGTATTTCCCTGAAGAGAAGGTGAGATCACATGCCCCATCTCATGAACCACCCAGAACAGGAAATCATGGGCATGGCTGTCCAGGTTCAGATAAATCCAGGTGGTTTTGGAGCCGGGCAGATAAATTCTAAGCGCATTGCCGTGATTCTCTTTGCTGCCCCAAAGGACGGGAATGATAACCACTTCCAAGTCCACGAATTTTTGAATCAGGCGTTCTTGAGGAACGGGATCGGTTGGGCCAAGCCCCATATCCTTTCGTATCCGGGCCGCTGCTTTCTGAAGGTAACAATAATCCAAATCCGGCTGCTTCAATGTCGGCGGCTGAACCAGACCGTCAAAGGGGTAAAATTCCACCAGCAGCTCCAGGAGCCGTCCCATGTCCGAAGCCAGATCAAAATGCGCATCCCTGGTTTTCCGGTTCATTTTTTTTCTGAATGAGACCACCGGTGCCATGGTGTCGGGTTGCTCAATCACCAGTTGATTCAGGGGCAAACCAAGGGTCATTCCCATTTTCAGTAATTTATCCGGCCTTGGGAATTTATCCCCTTTAAGCCAGTTGGAAATGATGGTCCGTGACACGGACAGCGCTTCTGAGAGCTTTGCCTGGTTCAAGCCCTTATCATTCATGGCGGCCTGGACCCGTTCTATATTTAATTGTTTATTCATAACCCAACTCTATTTATTCTGTTAACTTTTGTCAACTTATTTTGTGATGGGCTTTTTGCTAAATTTAAAACTTTCTTTCAATTCTGAAGATTTTGATATATTCCAGGTCTCATATGGTTTTCAAACATGGCGGAACCATATGAAATCGATTCTGTTGTTCATATAATAAAGGTATGCTGTAAAACTAAAATGACCCCGGAAAAAATTAAAGAATTTGAAGACAATCTCTGGCAGACGGCGGATACGCTGCGGGCCAATTCGGATCTGAAATCCAGTGAATATGCCACACCGGTATTGGGAATGATTTTTCTCAAATTTGCCGACAACAAATACAGCCGTTATGAAGATGAAATTCTGGACGAGTATAAAAAGCGCAAAAGCACCCGGAGGGAAAAAAAGATCAATGAAATCGCCCTGGCCAAATGCGGGTTTTACCTGCCGGAGCATGCCCGGTTCAGCTATCTGCTCAACCTGCCGGAAAAAAGGATATCGACAAGGCCATCAAGGATGCCATGGCCGCCATTGAAGAATATAAACCCGAACTTTCCGGCGTCCTGCCCCAGGATGACTATTTCAAACTGACCCGCACCGACCGGAACCTGCCCAAGGATCTGTTGAAAATTTTTCCAATATCCCGGCCGATGCCACCGGCGATATGTTCGGCAAGATCTATGAATATTTTCTCGGTAAATTCGCCCTTTCCGAAGGCCAGGGCGGCGGGGAGTTTTTCACCCCCAATTCCGTGGTCCGCCTCATGGTGGAAATCATCGAGCCCCATCACGGCAAAGTTTTTGACCCGGCCTGCGGGTCCGGCGGCATGTTTGTCCAGTCCGGCCAGTTTGTCAGAAAACGGCAGCACAATGAGGACGCCTCCCTTTTTGTGTACGGCCAGGAAAAAACCGAGGAAACCGTCAAGCTGGCCAAAATGAACCTTGCCGTCAACGGCCTTCGCGGGGAAATCCGGCAGGCCAATACCTATTATGAAGACCCGTTCCAAAGCTTCGGGCAGTTTGATTATGTCCTGGCCAATCCCCCTTTCAATGTGGATGACGTGACCCTGGCCAAGGTGGAAAAGGATCCCAGATTCAATACCTACGGCATCCCGAGAAACAAGACCAAAAACAAGAAAAAGGGAGAGGAATCCTGCCCCAACGCCAATTACCTGTGGATCAACCTGTTTGCCACGTCCCTCAATGATAAGGGGCGGGCCGCCCTGGTCATGGCCAACTCGGCCTCGGACGCCCGGCATTCGGAAGCCGCCATCCGTCAGACCCTGATTGAACACAACCTGATTTACGCCATGCTCACCCTGCCCTCCAATATGTTTTACACCGTCACCCTGCCGGCCACCCTCTGGTTTTTTGACAAAGCCAAGCAGGATGACAAGATCCTGTTCATCGACGCCAGGAATATTTTCACCCCCGTGGACCGGGCCCACCGGGAGTTTTCCCATGAGCAGATCCTGAATATCGGGATGATCAGCAAACTTCACAGAGGAGATCGTGCCGTTTTTACAGCCCTTGTGGACACCTATTTTTCAAAGGGAATGGATACGCTGATGAGCAGCAAATCCCCCATAGCCGAGGTGGCCGACAGGATCAAGGCCTGGCTCAAAACGAACAAGGCCAACGAGATCCCGGATTTAAAGGAAAAGCTTGCTGTCATTGACGATCTTGAAAAGAAAGCCGCTGCTGTAAAAAAGAATCTCAACCTTGCCGACATCGACGCGGCCAATGCAGCCCAGAAAAATCTTGCCAAAGAATTTCAGCCGCTTTTTTCTGACCTCCACGATCTCTTGAAAATCATCGATAAAAAGGTCCGGAAATACGAAAAAGACCATCCGGATAAAAAAGAGACCCGGCAGCTCAAAGAGGATCTCACCCGGCTGCACCGGGAAATCAAAACCGCGGAAAGCTTTTTTATCCATATCCACTGGCTCCAGGAGCGCTTCCCCCATGCGGCCTATGAAGATGTCACAGGGCTCTGCAAGCTCGCTGGACCGGATGAAATCAAAGAACAGGACTATTCTCTCAACCCCGGCCGGTATGTGGGCGTGGTGATCGAAGAAGACGGCAAGACCGAGGAAGAATTCATCGAGGACCTGATTACCCTGAATGATGAGTTGGAAAAATTAAACGCCGAGGCAAAGGATCTGGAAAAGATCATCGGGCATAATATCCGGCAGATCACGGGGGTGGAATGAAGTATCAACTAGTTCAGCTTCAAGATATAATTGAATTCCCTCCTAAAGTCGCTCTTAAGCGAGGTGGTAATTATCCATTCATTGAGATGGGCGACATTAATTCCGATAGCAGATATGTTCGTAATCAGACCCAAAAACAATATACATCAAGTGGAAGTTCGAAGTTTACGGATAAAGATATTCTTTTTGCAAGAATTACCCCTTGTCTTGAAAATGGAAAAATTGCTCAAGCTATCTTGCCTCAAGGTAAAATGGGGTTTGGTTCAACCGAGTTTTTTGTGTTTAGAGCAAAACCAGATAAAATGGATCAAACTTTCCTGTACTATTTGTCAAAAAGTGATTTGCTCTGGAAAAGCGCAGTTAACAGCATGGTTGGAGCCAGTGGAAGGCAACGAGCAGATGCAACATTTTTAAAAAGATTGAAGTTTTATATCCCCGCTATTGGGGATCAAAAAAAAATTGCTGCCATCCTCTCCGCCTATGACGACCTCATTGAAAACAACAACCGCCGGATTGCCATCCTGGAAAAAATGGCGGAAGAGATTTACAAGGAATGGTTTGTGAGGATGCGGTTTCCGGGATATGAGAAGGCCGAGTTTGAAAAAGGAATTCCAAAAGAGTGGAAAATTAAAAAAATTGGACATATCTGTTTTGTCGGTAGGGGCTCCTCTCCTCGACCAATAAACGATAAAGCATATTTTGAAAATGGTAGTATTCCATGGATAAAATAGCAGATGCGACTAATTCAAAAATATTTATTCTTGATACAAAGGAGTGTGTTAATGAATTTGGAGCGTCTTTTAGCCGGAAACTATCAGCTGGCGGTTTAATTATAGCAACAAGCGGGACGTTAGGTTTTTGTATCTTTTTAGGGGTAGACGGTTGCATTCATGATGGTTGGATCTACACTTCAAATTATAAAAAGAATATACGACCAGCTTTTCTATTTTATGTTATCAATGATTTTAGAAGGCACTTGAATAATTTGTCATATGGAGCAGCTATACAGAATATAAATACTAATATCATACGAAATTTATCAGTATTAGCGCCTTCAGAAGAATTATTGGATAGATTTTATATATCAGTTGAACCAATCCATAAATTGATTCTCAATAAAATTTTAAAATCAAAAACCCTCAAACAAACCCGGGATCGTCTGTTGACCCCGGCTTGATTCAGCGGGAAACTGTCTGTGGCGGATCTGGATATCCGGTTTCCCCGGAGCATGAGAGAGGAATCTGATGCCGAACTTCATCCGTGAGGACGATATTGAACAGGCTGCAGTGGACCTTCTGTTAAAAGACCCGCTGTTTCGTCACATCAATTGTTATACCACAGATCCTGAAGATTTGAATGACAGGTCCAACCGCAGCGACAAGCGCAAGGTGGTGCTGTTGGATATCCTCCGGCAAAGGGCATGCAGCCTGAATCCGCTTGTGTCTGAAGCGGTTGTGGACCGGGCCCTTGAAGTGCTGACCAGAAAACGGGGAGCCCTGTCGCCGGTATTGGCCAACAAGGAGATTTACCAATACATCAAGGACGGAATCCCGGTGGAATTTGAAAACGATTCGGGCAGGACCGAACAGGTCCGGGTCCGGGTCGTGGATTTTGAAACCCCGGAGGCCAATGATTTCTGCGTCGTGACCCAGCTCTGGATCAAGGGCGAGCAGCGGTTCCGGCGGCCCGATATCCTGATCTATGTCAACGGCCTGCCCATTGTCTTTATCGAATTGAAAAATTCCAATGTCAAGCTGCAGCAGGCCTTTGATCAGAACCTGACGGATTATAAAAGGATATTCCCCAGCTCTTTTTATACAATGGGGTTTGTGTGCTGTCCAATGGCGTTGAAACCAAGATCGGCAGCATGACGGCCTCCTGGGAGTTCTTTTTCAGGTGGCTCAGAATTGAGGATGAAAAGGAAAAAATCAATGCCGGTCAGGCGGGAAGGGACGGGACGAGTCTGGAACGGCTGCTGACCGGGATCTGCACCAAAGAGCGGCTTCTGGACTATTTTGAAAATTTCATCGTGTTTTACGGGGATGACACCAAGATCATTGCCCAGAATCATCAGTATATCGGGGTCAACAAGGCTGTGGCATCCTTCCGGGACAGAAAGAAAAAGCAGGGAAAGCTCGGGGTGTTCTGGCATACCCAGGGGTCGGGAAAGAGTTTCTCCATGATTTTTCTGGCCAGAAAGATTTTCCGCAAATTCCAGGGAGATTTCTCCTTTGTCATCATCACGGACCGGGATGATCTGGACGGCCAGATTTATCGCAATTTTCTCAACACGGAAACCGTCCGGGAATCGGATGCGGCCCAGCCGAAAAACAGTGATGAGATGCGCTTCTTTCTCTCCCAAAACAAGCGGTTTGTCTTTACCCTGATCCATAAATTCCGCTGGGATAAGGGTAAGGACTTCCCGGTTCTATTTGATGCCGGGACTTCTTCCCGTGAAATCATCGTGATCGTGGATGAAGCCCACAGGACCCAGTATAAATCCCTGGCCGAGAACATGAGAAAGGGACTTAAGGGGGCCTGTTTTTATGCCTTTACCGGAACGCCTCTCCTGGGAAGGGAGAGGAAAACCAGTAAATGGTTCGGGGATTATGTCAGCGAATATAATTTCAAGCAGGCCATGGATGATGAATCCACGGTGCCGCTGTTCTATGAAAAACGGGTCCCGGAAGTCCTGATCCAGAACGATGACCTGGATGAGGAATTTTATGAAATCCTGGAAGAAGAGAACCTGACCGCTAAACAGCAGGAAAAGCTGGAAAACGTATTTTCAAAAGAGGTTGAAGTCATCAAGCGAGATGACCGGCTGGATAAAATCGCCGAAGACATTGTGTATCATTTTCCAAGACGCGGGTATCTGGGCAAGGCCATGGTCATCTGTGTGGATAAATTCACCTGTGTGAAAATGTTTGATAAGGTCCAGGACTTGTGGAAAAAAGAGATCAAAAATCTGACGGGTCAGCGCAGTAAAGCCATGACCGAAATTGAAAAGCAGAAGATCACAAAGAGGATTCAATACCTGCGGTCCGTTGAAATGGCCGTGGTAGTGAGCGAGGAAGGAAAAGAAGAGGAACGGTTCAAAAAAGAGGGTCTGGATATCAAACCCCATCGGGACAGGATGAGCCGCATCGATGAAAACGGCCATGATATTGAATACCGGTTTAAGGATCCAAGGGACAACCTGGCCCTTGTCTTTGTCTGCGCCATGTGGCTGACCGGGTTTGATGCACCCACGGTTTCCACGCTTTATATTGACAAGCCCATGAAAGACCATACCCTGATGCAGACCATTGCCCGGGCCAACCGGGTGTCTTCTTTTATCATTGACGGGGTTCCCAAAAAGAACGGGGAGATCATTGATTATTACAATGTGTTCCGGAACATGAAAAAGGCCCTGGCCGATTACGCCCTGGGAAGTGACGAGGAGCAGCCGGTCCAGGATAAAACCCGGCTGTTTCTGCTGCTGGACAGGCCCTGGAACAGGGAAAGGATTTCTGCCATTCCCTGGATATGAATATTGAGGCTATCCTCACTCAGGACAAGGTGTTTAAAACTATCGACCTGTTTTCCTCCTTTGCCGATAAACTGCTGGAAAAGGACGAATACCGGCAGGGATTTGTTGTGTACGAAAACACCATTACGGCTTTGTATGAGGCCTGCAAACCTGAAATCCTGACCCGGGAAAAGCGCCCCTTGGTATTCGTTTTTCAATATCTGCGAGGGGTTCTGGATGCTGTCATTGCCCAGGAGGATATTGAGTCGGCCCGGCAACGGATTAATGATCTTCTGGATCAAAGTGTGATCACGGCAAAAGAAGACAGCATTGAGGAAGAGCCAAAGGAATGGGGCATCGATCCGGAGTTGAGAGTGCCTGCCATTTCCTCCGGAGTAAAATGGAATCTGGCCAATGTGGATTTTGAGAAAATCAGAGAAAAATTCAGGCGGACAGAATATAAACACATCGAAATTGCAGACCTTCGGGCCTTTATCCAGGCCAAATTAGATCAGATGATCAAGGAGAACCAGGGCCGGATCAGTTTTGCCCAGCGGTTTCAGGCCATTATCGATACTTATAACTCAGGCGGGTCTTCAACGGAAAATTATCATGAGGATCTGGTCAATTTTGCCAGAAATCTTAAAGAAGAGGATGAGCGCCATATTAGGGAAGGCCTTAGCCCTGATGAGCTTGAACTGTTTGATGTGTTGAAAAAAGAAAAGATGACCCAAAAAGAAGAACAAAAAGTAAAGCTTGCCGCCAGGCATCTTTTAAAACGCCTGGTGCAGGAACACCCGAAAGTGCTGGTCCAGGACTGGTACAAGGATGCCCAGACCCGCGAAAAAGTCAAACAGGCCATGGAAGAATCCCTGGATCATGATCTTCCGGAAAGCTATGACCGGAAATTGTTTAAAAAGAAGTGTGACTCACTCTTTAACCTTGTTTATGAATATGCGGTAAAAGGGGAAAAATGGGCGGCGTGATAAGTCGCTTCTTTTAAAAGGGTCAAAATTTTTCCTTGACAAAAGTATCAATTGATACCAAAATTATGACAAGACCGACCCATAAGGAGCTGAATAATAAACTGAAGCAGGCTTTGTCCGTTTTGATGAACGGGCAGGTTTTTCTGCTGAATCAGGCAGCCCTGGCAGTGGATGCGCTGGAGCTGGAATACCTGATCGAAACCGAATTAAAGGAAGTGCTCCATGAACTCCTGGAAAAAACGACGCCCGGTGATTATACCGGAACCCGGCCGCCTCAGCGGTCCTATGAGCAGGACATATCAGGGCTTGATCTTTTTGCGTTTACAGTGAGCATCGACCGCTTTTCAGGACCGGTATATTTCAAATTTTCCATATCGGAGAATGTGCTCTGGCTGGTGTCGTTACATAAAAACCGATAAGGAGGTGCCATGATTCAGATGAATTGCCCAAAGGGCCACGGTGCCATGAAACAAAAAGAGATAGAAAAAATCATCCCTTTTAAAGGGCTGGACATTGCTGTTATCGAAGAAGATTATGTCTGCCCGGAGTGCGGGCTCGCCGCCGGAACCGTTGAATCGGCCGGTAAGATCCAACAGGCCATTGCCGAGGCTTACCGGAAAAAGACGGGATTGCTAAGCGGCGGTGAAATCAAAATGCTGCGCCAGAACAAGGGAATGACCCAGGAAGATCTTGCGGCTGTGATGGATGTGGGGATCGCCTCCATCAAACGATGGGAAACGGGTGCCATTCAGTCCAGGTCCATGGACCGGGTTTTACGGCGACATTTATCGGAAGGCCCGGCTTTTGACAATATCACAGGAAACCGGCGGTTTTCCATCCCCCGCATTTTACGGGTGGCGTTGGCATTTAAAGAGGCTCTTGGCCGGTCCATATTGAAAAAGGCGACAAGATGCTTTATGCGGCCAAATATCTCTGGTATGCCGACATGTTTGCCGTAAAGCTGCTGGGCAGAAGCATGACCGGTGCCACATACGCCCGGCTTCCGTTTGGGCCGCAACTGAATAACTATAGGGATCTTCTGGAGGATATCCAAAATGCTGATCCGGAACAGGCAGAGCCTTTAAGCATGGAAGAACTGGATATCATCAGAAGGATTTCACAGACTTTCCCTGAAGACCGGATGGTTTATGATGCTGCCCATAAGGAACCGGCCTGGCTGGAGACGTCCAACGGCGATTTTATATCTTATAGCTGGGCAGACCAGATTGATGCTCGACTCCAATAACCAACATCCGCAAGGGTTTCAGTTAAAGACAGGAATTAAAGCAGTCCGTGAGCCGGGTTGCCCGATTTTATGTTTTGGCGTCGTGAGACAGTTTGGTCCCTATCTTTCGTGGGCGCAGGATATTTGAGGAAATCTGTTCCTAGTACGAGAGGACCGGAATGGACCAACCAATGGTGTTCCAGTTGTCGCGCCAGCGGCATTGCTGGGTAGCTAAGTTGGGTACGGATAACCGCTGAAAGCATCTAAGCGGGAAGCCAACTCCAACATCTTAATCCGGTAGCAATGGCAAAGAGGCCACACCCGTTCCCATCTCGAACACACCCGATTATATGTTTTGGTAAGCTCTTTAGCGTCGATGGTACTGCATGGGTGACTGTGTGGGAGAGTAGATCGCTGCCGGATTATCCTCTTCAAAGGCCCTGGCGATTACTCAATCGCCAGGGCCTTTGGCGTTTTACGGTGAAGGATCTCCACAATGGGAAGTAACCACTCTTCGGGACCGGCGCCATTTTCAACCGGGTTCTCCCCGTCATTGGCGTAACGGACGACCATGCCCAGGACCCGGGCGCTGACAATGCGATCCAGCCGGCTTTGCAGGTTTTGAACGGCGTTTTTGGACAGGGCAGCCATGGGATTGCCGTCGGAATCGAGAATGTGAATATAGGGTCCGCTTGGGGCAAGGCTCACCCTGTCGCCGGTCCGGACCCCGGCAAGGCGGTCATGGATGGGGTGGCTCGCAGGAAAACGGGCTGGAAAGGAGATGAAGAGATCCTCCATCCCCAGAACAGTTACCGTGAGGTCTTCTGAAAAACCTCTGATCGGTTCCTGCGGGGCCTTTGTCCGGCAGACAAAGGGATGATCCATGAGGTCTTTGATATGGGGATTGCCCGATCCCTGGATATGGCACAGGGACAGGCTTTTCATGGCCCGGGTCATGCCCACGTAATAAAGGCGGCGTTCTTCTTCAAGGTCGCCGGTGCTCCAGCCGTGATCCAGGATAAAGACATGGGGAAATTCCATGCCCTTGACGCTGTGGACCGTTCCGGCAAAAATGCCGGCCCCGGTTCTGTGGGCCTGCTTTTCTTCCAAAGGCAGGACAGGGCAAATTCCTCGGCCCCGGCAACGGAAACGGCCCTGTCCCCGGCAAGATCCTGCCAGTCTTCAAGAATTCGAACAACCTGGGCGGCCCAGGGCCCCTGTGTGTCGGAGATTAAATCCATGACGCCCTTTTTCAGTTCGTCTGCCGTCAGGCTTTCTTTTCGCCGGGCGTTCAGAAAGTTCAGAAGGATTTGAAATTCCCTGATCCTGAAAACCGGAAAACCCGGCCCGGATTTCAGTGAATAGCTGAGAGGAATCCCTTTTTTGGCCAGGGCCATGCGCAGGGAGACCAGGGCGGGATAGGCAATGCCCTGGCGGGCCACGACGGCAATATCTTCCGGCCGGGTTTCGGGAGACCGGAGCAGGTCCCCTATCCGCTCGGCCACGAAAACGGCCTGGGAGGCAAGATCATCACAGACCGTCAAACCGACCCGGCTTTCATCCAGGGTCTTTTCGGGCGGGAGGGCCAGAGCCTTTCTTGAAGCGTTGATCCGGCCGGGCTCTCCGGTTTTCATCCGGCTTTGGTTCAGGCGGATCAGGCTGTTGGCGGTTTCGATAATCGGATGGGAAGACCGGTAGTTTTCCATAAGGAAAAATGTTTCGGCCCTGTAATCATCCTTGAACCGGCGGATATAACGGACATTGGCATCCCGGAATCCGTAAATGCTCTGGTCGTCATCCCCCACGGCCATGATGGCGATCTTTGCATCCACGTCGGCCTCCATCCGGCCGGTAAGGGCCGTGATAAAACGGTACTGCCGGTCATCAATGTCCTGGTATTCGTCCACCAGGATGTACCGGTATCGGGCCGTTAAAGCCTCCCGGGCCTCATCAACCCCGGGGAGTTTTATTTTTCCTTCCAGAATGGCGACGGCCTCTTCAATGTACTGGTCAAAGCTGAAATCATGCGCGCCCTGCCTTTGATGGGAAAAATCCATGAGGGAACGCCCCGCGAGCCGCATGGCAAAGCCGTGAAAGGTCATGGCCGTGACCTGGGCGGCGGCGTTTCCGGCCAGGGCGCGGATTTTCCGGCGCAGCTCGATCATGGTCCGGTGGTTGAAGCAGAGCACCAGAATGCTTTCCGGATTCACGGATTTGGCTTTGATCAGCCAGGCGCACCGGTGGACAATGGTCCGGGTCTTGCCTGAACCCGGACCGGCCAGGACCAGGAGGTTCTTTTCCGGGGAAGTGGCCACGATGGATTCCTGGACCGGATTTTTAAGGGACTGGATAATATCTGCATAGGCCCGGGCCGTCATGGCCGTGGTGATGATTTTTGCCTGTCCCGGAAAATACCGCCGGATAAAGCTGTCATGGGAGGCGCTGAAATAGTCCCGGACAAAGGCCAGGGCGGTCTTTATTTTTTCAAGTCCCAGTTCCGCGTATTTTTCCATGACATGGACCTGGACGTTTTTCTGGTCATAGTGAAGGGACAGGGGGTCGTAGTCCGCCTTATTATACCCCTGTTTTGCCCTTTCCCGGTCCAGGGTCAGGGTCAGGGCCTGGCGAAATACCCCCAGCCCGTTCTGAAGGGTGATGACCCTGGTGTCGTGGAGGAAAAGAAGGCTGGATTCCACCAGTTGCCTTGAATCGCCCCTGAACCCGGACAAGAACAGGTCTTCCTCCATGGCCCGGATGATGTCGGCGATAAAAAACCGGGCCAGGACCTGGGCCTGCCCGGACCGGAGCTGGGGCGCAAGGCTTTGGATCATGGTCTCAAGGCAGACCGAGGCGCATTTGTGGCGCAGGGCCATGCGCTCCCGGACCGTCTGCCAGGGAACATTGACATGGACCCATTGCTGTTCAGCCCCTTTTTTCCCGGCGATCTTGAGGCTTTTCCCGCCGGTATCCCCCTTGTCCCCCGGCCATGGCGCGCAACAGAGTGCCGACCGTGTCCGGGGTCGCGGTATCAAATCCTTTGTCCTTGAGCTTCTGCGCCATCCGTCTCAAATTGATCAGGTCAGGGGTGTCGGCAGAGGGTGACGGCGAGAATTCGGCCATGAGTCCGGCCATGGCCGTTTCCATGCCGGAAAACAGGGCCAGAAGTTTTAAGGAGCTGTCCTTGCCCTTGGGCTGGATAAAGGCGGTCATGACCGCTCCTTCCCGGATCAGGCCGGCCTTGGTCATGTCCGAGAGGACAGCCATGATCTCACGGGGATCCAGATAGGCTTCAGGCAGATTCTCGATGTTGCAGAGCCCTTCGCAAAGCAGGTCGGCAGGCATCAGGGCGTCTTTTTCCGCATTGAAAAGGGTGGTTAGAAGCGAGTGAAATACCGCTTCCCTGGTTTTGGAAAGACCCATGGCCTTGATTTTTTCCTTTGCCTCATCCAGATTTTTCACCAACGGAGTCCCTGTGAAGAAAAGTGTCTGGTTCAAGTTTCGCTGCAAAAAACCCCTGCGCTCCAGCCAAGCCACTCCGATCCTGGCCGGGCCGTCGTTGGTTCCGAAGTCGGCGCGCCCGATCAGCCGCATGATTTCCCCGGGGGTGATGACGATTTCCGGGGTTTTGGCACCCCTTTTTTTAAGCACATTCAGTATTTTTTTAATGTCTTTGAGGGTCAGTTTTGAATAGGCGTTCATGGAAAACTGGTGGTCGATATCACCTGATTCATAGAGCAGAATGCAATCCGATGGCTCAAGGTCCCGCCCGGCCCGGCCGGCTTCCTGGAGATAGTTTTCAAGGGAGCCGGGGATATCGGCATGGATGACCAGGCGGATGTCCTTTTTGTCGATGCCCATGCCGAAGGCGTTGGTGGCGCAGATGACCGGGATGGTGCCGGCGATGAACGCATCCTGGATATTCCGTTTGTCCGGCTCGCTGCGGCCGGCATGGAAGGCCTGGGCCGCAATGCCCCGGTCGTTGAGGAAGCGGGAAAGGGCTTCAGTCCCGTTTCTGGAGGCGCAATAGACAATGGCCCCGCCCTCCCCCGGGCTGTCTTTGAGGGTTGCGGCAACGACATCATATTTTTCCTCGGCCGTGACCGGCAGAACCTGGAAGGTGAGGTTGGTCCGGTCCACGCCTCCCATGAACAGGTCCGGGTCGATCCCCAGCTTTTCCTTGAAATGGCTGCAGATTTCCAGGACCACGTCCTTTTTGGCCGTGGCGGTAAAGGCCCCGACCACGGGCAGGTGCCCGGTCCGTTGCCGCTGGTCGGCAATCAGATCGGCCACATGAAGGTAGTCCGGCCTGAAATCATGCCCCCATTTGGAGAGGCAGTGGGCTTCATCAAAGATCCAGCACACCACCTCCCGGGTTTGGATCAGGCTGACAATGCTGAAATTGCGGAGTTGTTCAGGAGAGAGGTACAGGATGCCGATGTCCCCGAGGCGGACCTTTTCCATGACCGCCCCCCGCTCGGGCAGGGTCAGGCTGCCGTTGACGGCGGCGGCGCATTCCATGCCGAGGGCCTGGTTCAGGTTGTCCACCTGGTCCTTCATCAGGGCTTTCAAAGGAGAGATGACGATGGTCAGGCCGCCGGTCCGGTGAAACCGGTGCAGGGCGGGGATCTGGTAGCAGACGGATTTTCCGCCGCCCGTGGGCAGGATACCCAGATGGGTCTTGCCCCCGAGGGCCGCCTGGATGATTTCCCGTTGAAGCGGGGTTTTGTCGGGCAGGGTCCGGTATTGGTCAAAACCGAAATACTGTTTCAAGAGTTTTTCCGGGTTGCTCTGCTCTTGGCACCAGGGCAGTCCGGTTTTGAGCAGTGATAGCGGAGCTTCTGGATCAAATCCGGGATAGCGGGAAATTCATGCCTGACCCAGGGCGGAAGCACGGAATTGCCTCCGGCCACCCTGAGCCAGGACACCAGATAGGCCAGCATGGGCTTTTTTTCAGGATCAATGCTGAAACCCGCCCAGACTTCCCGGGTTGCTTCAGGGCAGGCCCTGCCCTTGCAGACGTCCATGAAAAAGACTTCAGCCCTTCCCGGTTCCGGCCTGCCGCTGCCGATCCCGGCAAAGAGATCGCAGAGCCCTTCGCTGCCGGGAAGGTCAAAGGCAAAGGCAAAAAAATCCATGACCCCGGGAACCATCTGGTGGAGCCGGAGAAAGGCGGCCATCTGATCCTGGAAAAGGGTCAGCGCCAGGCGGGCATCGGCCAGGGGATCATTTTTTGAGGCCTTCGCCAGCTTATAGTCCTTGACCAGCCGGTGGTAGGGATTTTCAGGAAAGGCCAGGGGAGACAGAAGCAGGGTGTCGACGGGCTTGAGGGAGAGGAGCCCGCATTGGGGCAGATGCCTCTTTACCAGGGTCAGATCGTGTTTGATAATGTTGTGGCCCAGAATATACCGGGCATCGGCGCTAAAGGCGGACAGCCTTTCCAGGGCGGCCCTGGGTGATTTGATGCCCTCTTCTTCAAAGGTCCGGCCGTTTAAGACCGCACCGATATGAAACAGGGCGCCGTCCGGGACCGCCTCAAAATCAACGGCAAGGGTTTTGGACAGCCTGTCTTCAAGAAACGCCGGCAGGCTGCCGGGCCCTATTCCGGTTTGAAGTCCCATGTCTTTCATCTGTTTTTATCATTCATAAATTGATCCAGCAGGGCGCGGCCTTTGCCGGTAAGCCGGTATTTCTGCAGGCGGCTTTTGGGTGTTTCAGGGCGGGTCATTTCCAACAGGCCTTTTTCCAGCAGGCCTTGGAGCCCTCTTTTAAAATGGCCGGTCCGGTTTGAATACCCCAGGGCTTCAACAAGGTCCCGGCTGCTTTTCTCTTTATGGGTGCATGCCTTCAGGATCTCTGCCTGCCAGGCTGTCAATCCGACTTGGGCCTCGACTTGGGCCTCAGCCCCAAAAGGTTTGGCATAGTGGAAGATGACCCGGAGGAAGTTGGGGAAAATTTCAAAAACACTCCGGTCGTATTTTTCCAGAATCCGGGGAACGCCGGAACCCAATTGTTCGACAAGTTCAAGGTCGCGGAAGACCCGCATGATTTCCTTGTTCCGGGGAGAGGAATAGCCGCCAAAGAAATCATCAAGCGTAACGCCATAGGGCAGCCCGCCGGAAGAGGTGATTTCCAGGCGGTCTTTGAAGAATTCGAATTTGGGGGACACCCCGTTTTCATCGGCCAGAAGATAGGCGGCAAAATTGGGTTTGTCCTGGGGCATGGGTTCTGCCGCACTTCCGACACGCAGAAAACAACCTTTTTCCGTCATCCCGTATTTTTTGAGGTAATAGAGCTTTTCCAATCCTCCGGCCACCGCCTCTCCGGAATTGTCCACCCCGATCCAGATCATACCGCCTTCGTGGGCATTCAGGAAGGCAAACACTTCTTTTTCAAGGCTGTCGCTCAGTTCGCGCTTGTATTCGATGCGGCTGGATTCGGTCATACGGCCGGCTCCTGGGTCAGCGGCATTGCCGGTAGATATTTTTTGCTTTAAATCTCATCCTGGGTCATGATCCGGTTCCGGCCCTTGCTCTTGGCAAGGTAAAGGGCGTCGTCGGCCCTTTTGATGAGGGCCTCTTCCGGTTCATTGAGCTTGTACAGGCCGATGCCCATGGAAACGGTGATCTTTCCCATGGATTCCCCTGTTTCTTTCAGCTTCCATTCCTTTGTGGAAAGGGTCTCCCTGATTTTTTCAGCCGCGGCCGTTGCCCCGTCAATTCCGGTTTCCGGCAGGAGAATGAGGAATTCTTCCCCGCCGTACCGGGAGGCGATATCGTTTTTTCTCAGGTGGCTTTTCAAAAGATTGGCAATGCTTTTTAAAAGGCTGTCCCCCACGAGGTGGCCATAGGTATCATTGACCTTTTTAAAATGGTCGATATCCACCATGATGATGGAAAAAGGGGTTTCGTTCT